>CAIUEN010000105.1 GCA_903898185.1 uncultured Verrucomicrobiales bacterium | reverse complement strand
TGCATGGCTTCCTTCTCTCCGCGCCTCTGCGCCTCTGCGGTGATTTTCCCACTCAAACTCAGTAGATGGTTCTAAAAAGTGGGAATTTCTTGAGGCCTCAAATTGGCTGTTTTTCTACGGGCTAGAGCGCCTCTGCCCGCTTTTAAGCTTCACTTCTTTCATTTGTCTGGATAATATAGTGTTATAAGCTCAAGCGGCATTTGTCGCCTGTTTGAGTGGGGGTGGCTGTTGTGGGCAATGGTAAAACATATTGAGATTATGGCTCTTGAAGCATCCAAAGATTTGGAGTTTTCAGACGACTTGGTGGAGTGGTTTTGGAGCTTTGGCGTCGATCGCCAAGCCAAGTATCCCGCTTACGCCATTTCCACCAGCGAATGGCTCAAGATCGCCTACGAGGTTAAAAAGGAACTGGGAACGGTTGCGCAAGCTTCCAAGACGACGCGGCCCTGCACCGCCATCTGGGGCCCCTCCCAAACTGGCAAATCGACCTTGGTCTGCGCTTATCTTGATCAAAAAGCGCAGGTGAATGGCATCTTGGGCGAGGATGGAATCGGTTCGGCATTGCACTGGCAAGGAGGCGAGCCGGCCCTGTTCATGGATCCTTCAACGATCAAGGGTAAGAAGGCGGCTCCGGGGACTTCGATTCTCAATCCTTTCAACAACGGCAAGGACGCTTCGGCTTGCTTGAGCCACTTTGTCTATGGCTCACTAACTCCGAAGCCGGGGGCCTATCATGTGGTCGATCCCAAATTCCCCATCCAGATTCAACTGGCCACTGAAAAAGACCTTTTGCACGCCTTGGCGCGGGGGTTCGACTCCGATTGCTGGGGACACGCGCCCAATGGCATCGCCCGCTCTTGGAACATCGAGCGGTTGATCGAGGCGATTCAATTTTATCAGAACAGAGCCGAATCCGGCGACGATGCAACAGTCAACCGCAGCGCCTACGAGATGCTTCACGATTTCTGCGAGGTGCTGGATGACTTGGTTTTCGCCGGGGTAAAGCGATACGGCGAACTGGGAGCCAATGAGCGGAAATACCGGAGCGTAATGGCGTCGATTTTGGCGGAAAAGGCGCTGATCAGCAGCGCCGAGAACGCAGGGCAGTTTATCGCACGGGTTTTATGGGAAGAATGCGAGCCGTTTACAGAACATTACAGGCTCATGCGCAATGACTTGCGCAGATACGGAAAAGAATGGTCGGGCAAGACGATCCATTGCGACATCCAGACGGCGGTGTTGCTGCTGGACATGGATGTGTTTGATTTGTTGAGTGGTCCAATTTTCCCGTTCTCATCCGGCGAGGCTCAGGGCAGTAAAAGCCCCGCAAAGGTCTCGGCGCTGGTTCGGGGATTGGGCTGCCGAATTGACAGAGATAAGGTGTTCGTGGGCCAATATCCAGAAAAGCGGTTGTTCGAGGGAGACCTGGCCAGGGGATTTGCCGTGTTCCAGGGGGTGGTATGGGAATTGACGATTCCGCTGAACCCGGAGCATTTGTTGGATTCGCCGTTTCTTAAATATCTGGAGAAGGCCGATCTGCTCGATTTTCCTGGGGTGGCCAACGTGGTGCCCAGCCCAAGCACGAGGGTCAAGTGCGAATGCAGCCGCCGGGAAAAAGGCGACGGTGCTCCGGCCACTTCCGAGCAGGCGCAGACCCCGTTCAGGTTTGATGCCTCTGCCTTTTTTACGCAAATCCTCAAGCGCGGCAAGACGGCCTCCATCGTTTCCACCTACGCCCAGCGCCTGACGATTGACAGCTTTGTCATTTTTCAGAACATCGACGGCAACCCGGCAGCCAATTCGGAGCAACTCCAAACCGGGATCATGACTTGGTGGAAGGCGATGGTGCCCTCGTATTTCAAGGAGCATGAGGGCAAGCGCAGCCCCCTGCCGTTGAACCTCGGCTTGCTCTGGTGGACGCGTGTGTTCAACGAAATGAAGCTGGACCGGCCCAATTTTGTCAATTACTCGTGGATATGGAAGAATCTGGGCAAGCTGGGTGATCCCAGGGTGGTGACCAGTTTTGCTCTTCACTATTGGAACCTGCCGCGAGCCTCGCTGGCCCGTCCGGACATGGTGGATGCGGTTTACCAGCAGATTCTCAAGGAGGACGCCTTTAGGGATCAGTTTAGCACGGAGGTGAGCCGGAAATCCTTCGAGCAAATGTACAAGGATCGAGAGACGGGCGGCGCGAACTACTTCTTTTCGGAGCTTCTCGGACAGGTGGACGGGCTTCGCCACAGTCCGGACTTTCAGAAGGACAAGATTCTCCAGCGCAAAAGAGAGGAAGGCTCCAATCGAATTCAGGGTTTGCTTGACGAACGCAATCTTTTTCCCCCTCCCGATGAGCGTGATATCCGGAAGGAAAACCTCATAGCTTTCAAGCAGTGCTTGGACTCGGTTGCGCTGAAATGCAATGAGCCGCAGATGCGGGCGCTCAATTACGCTTTGCGCGTCTTTCTCAATATGCATCAGGACGACTTGGGGGTGGTGCCTTCGCACCCCAACGAGGTTAGCGAGCAGTACATTTGCGACCAATACGAGCGATGGATTAATTGCCAGGTGGAACGTTATCGGCGGACGTCCATGCGGGAGGAGAATACAACGCCCACGATTGAGTGGAGTCTTTTAGGAATTACGAGCGAGACCCATTGTCGCGAGTATCTGAGCGCGCTGGTCAGTTCGATTCGTCCGGAGCAGATCAAAGAAGCGGAGGTGTGGCTGATTGGCTTGGTGGAATTCGCGGGTGGGGCAGGCAGAGGGCGTGTTGATTACAGGCCGTATCTGGCCACCCGGCTTGCCAATGAGATTGTTTTTGGCGCGCACGGAGTTCCCACTTTTGACGGAATGCTTGATGAGGATACGATGGGCGGCTTCGATGATGGGTTGCTGACGGCACCCGTTGGCAAGAGCTGTCCGAGCTACATGGCTTTTGTGCGCGATTTCCTGGAGCGGCGCCTGCCGGAAATGATCAACATGAACCTGCGAGCGCAAATGGCGCCCCGGGATTTGCCCGGCGCGCAACAATTGCGGGAACTCTGTGAGAAATACGGCCATGTGCCGCAGGTTTACGCTGTCCAATAACACTAACATTCGCTATGCCAGCAACATTGGAAGTTTTCGCGAATACGGGTCACCAATATTTCTCGATTCCCTTGATCGAGGCGGTGCCAAGGTCTCTGTCTCAAAAGTTCAACAACTCGCAGCTTGAACTGCTGGCGCGCAATAATCGGGGTCCTTTCGAGCGCCTGTGCCAGGAAATTCCCTGGATACGCTACCAGTTTGACATCGTGGATGGAAAGCCCGCGATCAAGCTTGCCATCGAGACCAATCTGGGGATTAACACGCGCGGTTTTCTCTTCGATATTGAAGAGGTGGATGAGAAGCCGGAGGTCGATTTCGATGTGCCTCAATTTGCCGGGCGCGATGAAATCGACCTGGAATCGAGTTGTGGTCGGCAGTTTCCCATCACCAGTATTCCGACCAGGGATGGAGCGGAGTTTCCGGTCGATTTGATCATCTATTTTGCCCCGCCGGGCGGGCAAAACCCGATTGATGTCGATTTGATTGTTGATTTGGGCAATACCCGCACGGCGGCCATATTGCTGGAATCACCAGGGCCGGCGAATATCCCGCTGGATCAGCGGATATACCCGCTGCGAATTCTTCCCCGAGGAACTCCGTTTGAGTCGTCGTCCAACAAGCCGATTTCCAGCGCGGAACTGCCATCGACGCTGGATGATTGCGCCATCATTGATAGCTGGCTGCTGCTGCATCAAACCATTTTTGCCCAGATGGAACCTCCTTCGGAGTACGCGCAGTCGCACGCGCATTATGAGGAATTCAAGTCAACAGCGACCGGAAAAACCAAGTACCGAAAATTCAGCTATCTGCCGCAGGCGTTTGTTGAAACCTCGCCGGCATTGATTGGTGGCGGCAAATCTGCGGTTGGCGCCTCGCGCATCCTGGCGAACACCGCGTTGGAAACCGACGCGCCGTTCTTTTTGAGTTCACCCAAGCGCTATGTGTTTGACGACCAGCCACAGGGCGAAAAAGGAAACACGTTCTGGTTTGCCATTCCCAATCCCAACTCACTGGATTTTCTGCAAGGCAAAAAGCTGATCCCACTGACCGGGTTGCTGCGCTATTTCATGGAGCCGGGTGGGCATGATTGGTCGATCGACCAAGCATCGGAAGCGAAGGATTTTTCGCGAGTTCCCTATTTCAAGGCCAACCCAACCTACCCGCGTCGGGCGGCGGTGTGCTGGTTTGCTCTTTCGTTGATTGAGGCCGCCTACAGGCAGATCAACGCTCCTGGCTACCGCAAGTCCACTGGACGGACCTCTTTGCCCCGCCGGTTGCGGTGGATTCGAGTCACTTTCCCGGCCGGTTGGACCAGCGAGGAGAAAACGCTTTACTTTAAAGAATGGAAGCGCGCGATCAAGCTGTTTACATTGACGCACGAGGAAAGCTATAATCCTCTAAACAACCTTGCATCCTCCTCTCCGGCGCTTGCTGGCAACCTGATCGACGAAGCCGTCTGCTCGCAATTGCCAATCATCTATGCGCAAGTTCAAACGCTGAACAACGACGGCAAGACTTGGATCGATCTTTACGGCAATGGAACCAGCGTGGTGGTGATGAATCTCGATATCGGCGGAGGCACCACCGATATGTCGATCATTGAGTATCGGAACAAGGCGGGAGCGAATCATAATGTTTCCCTGAATTCCAAGCTGCTGTTCCGGTTCGGCAATTCCATTGCCGGGGACATGGTGGTCAAGGCCATTATTGAAAAAGTGCTGCTGCCCGCCTGGATCAAGGCGTCTGATCGTGGGCAATACGCCAAGAATCTTCGCGCCTGCCTGGCGATCGAAAACCTTTTCACCAATCCTTCTTACAACGTCGTCCGCAAGGTTGATCCGTTCATGCCCCGGAAACTGGCTCGCATCGCCCGCCTGGTGTTGGCGCCGCTGGCCACCCGGTTGCTGCAAAAAATGACCGAGACCGACGACGAAACTGCAACGGTTTGGGAACCGCTGGACATCGCGGCGTGCGCCGATGCGGGATTGGCTCAGAAGCAGACGCTGGATGATCTTAACGACCTTTGCATCCGCACGATCCGCTATTACTGCAATCTTCGCGCTGAGGATGTCGTTCCACCGCCCTTCTCTGATCAGGCGAAAGTGGTCTGCAAACCCGAGCAAGTCAACCAGTGCATCAAAGACGTCTTCTCAGAAATGTTCAATAACTTGGGATTGCTGGCCGCGCGGTTCAAATGCCACTTGGTCATCGTATCCGGCAAACCATCGGAACTGCCCCTGGTTCGCAAGCTTCTGGACGAGGCATTGCCGGTGATGCCGCAGAGGATTATGACGGTGAAGAATTTCCCGGCCGGGCAATGGTATCCTTTCGCGACTCCCGATGGAAAAATTCAGGATGCCAAGACATGCACTGTTGTCGGAGCTGCTTTGTTTCAGGAGTTGATCAACGGTCAGTTGCCCAATTTCGGCATCACGTCGGCAAACGCCAATTCTTTTTTTAAGCAGTATTATTGGGGGATTATTCCATTGAGTGGAAAGGCTGGAGATTTTTTCCAAAAAACGCATCTATTGTTTTCGCCCGCCGACTATCGCAACGCGACGCCCGCGTCGGAAGACAGAATTGAAGTTGTAAAGACATTTCCTGGAATGCCTCTTGACTGCCGCATCGGCCGCCAAATCGCCCGCGTAAAAGATGTGCCTCCCGATCCGGTTTATCAGCTTGCCTGGGAACGGAATAGTGACGAGCCGACATCCACCTCACACGTTACCGTGACGGCAACCATAAAGTGGGTTTCTGTCAAAGGCGAAGGCGAACATTTGGAACTGGTCAAAATTGAACCCGCAAAAGACTCGACGTTTAACGCGCAAGCCGTCCGGCTCAAGCTAAATACCATGTTGAGCAATGATTTCTGGATGGATTCTCCTGAATTCAACTCGCGCGAATTCTTTGCCCACTTGAACAACCGACAGCCCAATGGAGGGAAAACTATAGGGCTCACAACTTGAACTTTTTTCCCAACGCGCCGACCAACTCTCCCAGAGTCTTAACGAATTGGAAGAACGCCTCAACCAAATGACAACGGTGTTTAGCGATATTGAATCAGCCTCTGAGGAACTCAAGAAACAACTGCAGGAACGTGAGTGTCTTGAAACGCTCGAAGCGGAGTTAGAGCAAAAGCTTGCCGCTCTCAAGAAGCGCGAACAGAGTTTGAATGAAGACACGCAATTTCCTTGCAAGGAACAGTCGCTGGAGCAGCAACGCCACGGTGTTTTGGACAAAGCGGCCTGGCCTGCGGTGTTTTGCGAAGACGGAGCGCTTTGCAGTTGGCGGCACACGATACTTGATTGCGTCGCACGGGAAGACATTTGCGCCACAGGCTTGCTCCTGACTCTGATCAAATTTGAAATCCTTTGCCGACAGCCGGAGAAAAACGCGCAGCAAATCGCCACCGCTCTCCACGACATCAGTCTTGAGGCCCATAAGTTCTGGCAGGGGAAAGGAGAGTTTAACGATATCGCCATTCGCTGGCGCGATGGATTCAACGCCCTTCTCGTGGAACGTAAAGTGCCGATTGAGGTCCAAGCGGTCTATCCGCAGGACCGATTCGACATCAATTGCATGGTTTGCGCCGAAGATTCCTCGGACAGCCGACTTTACGTGAAGGAACCGCTCTCTTGGGTGATCCTTGATAAAACCAATGCTGAACAGCCCAAAGTGTTGCGCCACGGAGTAGTAGTAACGGTTTAATTTTATGAGCAATCCGCCTTCCAAGACGCCCAACTCGAACACTCCCAGCATTCCGGATGCTCCCGTGACGCCTGTCGGCCAGACACACTCCGCTTCGGCGGCGCTGCAGGTGGATGATCATCAAGAGTCTTCGGTCATCTCCGTCCGTCAAATCTACGTCACTCACTTTGAAATGAAGACGGACGAAGGCCATAGCTACCTTGAAGCGGGGGCGTACAAGATCATCAAAGCGGATAATGAGCCGCTGGCTCAATTCCTGGCTGATGCCGAGATCGCGCGCGGGACGGGACCACAAAAACGCGATGTGAGTGTCAGCTATTATTTTGGCTCGACGCCGACGTCGGACTGGCGTCCCATGCAGTTCATTACGCAGGGGATGCTGGACGCCTTTGAAAAGGCGTCCCAGGAATTTTACAAAAAGGCCCTTACCGATAACAACCTGCCCCAATTCCAAAAGTTGGTCCGCATGGGATTCAGGCTTCCAGATCCCGATTTGGATCCAGAGTCCTATTGGCTGGTTGGAGATCGGTTCAATCCCAAACTGGTCGTTCTCTGGGGCTGCGAAAAACTCGATGGCAACAAGCGTCCGATGCCATCACTGCCGCTGGTAAAGAACAGCGAACTGTTTCCCAACAATCCTGTAACGGTCGTTGATAAACTCAGAGCCCGGCTGATGAGTTGGGAACAGACAGTCCAGGAAAACCTGGCTTTGATTGTCGAGAAACAAGACCCCATCGGACGTTTTATCGCGCGGCCCGTCCAAGATGCCAAAAAAGAGCAGATCATCGGACTTCGCCCATTGCTTGCGCCCGATACCACCTATCCAATCAATAAATTTCGCCCACTTAAAAAGCTGCCGATGCGGGAAATCAGCGCCTTCGAACGGGCTGCCGAAGCCTTTTACGGCAAAGCCCATGAAGACACGGCGTCGCGCGAAGAATATCCGGATGTCAGCGCCTACGAGCGAGAGTTGCGGAGAAATTTCCGACTCCCAAATGTCGATAAGGTTTCCTCCAAAGGTCGGATCGCCGAAGGCATGGAGGGTTTGAGCAATCTTCTGGAGGAAAAAAAGCCCAAGAAGAATCAAAAGGACAAACAGCAAGGCGGCAAGAAGCCCGACATCCACACCGCCTATTGGGTTTACGGACGACGCTTTTCGCTCCGCCTGATGGTGGCGTTCGAAGGCACAGAACCCAATAAGGAGTGCCTCTGCCTGGTAAAGGACGAAGACCTGAATTTGCCGCCCGGAGCCAAGAACGCATCGGGCATGGACACTGGTGAACTGGGATTGGCGCAAGCGCCGCAAACGGTTGCCGACAAACTCCACAAGCGTGAGCAGACTATTCTGGCGACAGCCCTTCGAATCGCTGCGGTTTTCGGGTTGATTGGAGTGCTTGCATTTATTTTCTTCCAATATAGCAATGTCCAGTTAAAACCCGTTTCCGCGCAGATCAGCAATGATCCTCAGATCGACGCCGAGAATATGCGCAATATTCTCGCGGTCACGTTTAATACTGTCGTCAACTTCGGTTCGATTCATTCTCCGGGCAAATCCAGCAAGGAACTGCCTGACAATTTTGCGCTGGAAGCCGGAGATGATGATGACAATACGGTTGACACTTCCAAAATACGGATTATTGCCATCAAGCCCAACAAACAAAACGGGCGACAGTTGCTCATCAGCCTCTCGGATGCAGTGCCAGACAATGCAAAACTAAAACTGGTGGCTAATGGCCTTCGTCCGGTGTTGGGCCAGCCGATGAACAAAAACTCGGTGTTAACCGTTGACACTAGAGACACCCGTCCTCCGGCGCTGGTCAATGCCGAATCAGCGATTGATTCCACCTGCAAACTTTTGATTAAGTTTGACGAGAAACTGGATCCTGAACTCGCCGCTGAGCAATTCAGCATTCGAGGGGCTTCGGCGGTCGCCATTGAATCGGTGGCCCTCGACGACGCCAATAACGTTGTCATCCTTACCGCCACGTCCCCTTTTGTGATAAGCAACCGCTACACGTTGAGCGTTCACAACGTGAAAGACACATCGCAAAAAGGGAATGCCGTCAAGGAACAGGAAAAACTATTTGTCTTCGGGGACCATCCCCCCATGATCGTCAAGAATGGTGTTGTCGGCGGCAAGAAAGGCCAACGCAGCCAGCATTCCATCTACGTTCAATTCACCAAGGAACTGGATGAAAGTTCAGCCAATAATCCGGCGAATTACGATTTAGGCGCCAATCTCATTGTGGGCTCCGTTGCGCTCTCTTCCAACAAAACGGCGGTTGAAATTACACTGACCAATTCGTGGATGTCACAGAAGCCGCGCTACACGCTACGGTTTCATGATGTCAAAGATCCGACAGGCAATATTGGCGACGGCAAGGCCGATTTCGCTTATCAGGGCGAAATGGACATCGTTAGCCCCACGCTGAAAGGAAATCCTGAAGCGCTGTCGCGAAATCAGATCCGATTGATTTTCAGCAAACCGGTGATTGGAGTCGCCCCGGCTGATACCAACATGTTCGCGCTGGCGCAGGCGCTGGAAGGCAGCGGAGGCAAGCCCATCGGACATCCCAGCAGGATCGACCAGCCAAGACCTGATACCATTCTGTTGACATTCGCGTCGTCTCTGAACAGGCAGAGTTACTACACGCTGAGTTGGGCCAACATCAAAGACGACGTGGGAAATCCAACGCCCAGCAATGTTTCTGAAAAGTTCCCTGGAAGCCACTTGATAAAGAAACCGAAAATTTACATACAGGAACGGAGAGGCTCGGTCTTGCACTTGACGGCAGTTGCTTACGACAACGGTTTTGACCGGGAATCATTCAGCGAGCGGAAATTCACTGTCATTGTCACCGACCTCAACACCCGTGAGAGCCGCAAATACGTGGTAAAACAGTTCATTGAAGATTTTGCCAACAAAAGAGGGGAAGAAAACGGGAAAGAAGACCGATACGATTCACAATTTGCGCTGACGCTTGATGGCGCTCTGCCGGAGAGAGTGAATATCCATGTGGAATGGGCCTCCACCGTAGAGAACAATTCATATAATTTAACAACAGACTTCAGTCCCAATTAGTAACTATTCACGTAGCATAGGCATCATTGCCTGTGCCCATCCCTCCGGCGAGCGTCAGCGAGACGCTAATTTCGCCGCTGTAACCTGAATAGTTACCCCCAATTAAACACAAAAAAGGAACGTCAAATGAAAATGATAAAAACAAGAATCATAAGCCTGCTGATAGGTTCGGCTGTCGCGTTTGCCGCAATCGCGTTGAACGCCGCTGAGAATACAGTCTCAAAAGACGAGCTTAAACGGGATTTGGAAAAGTTCGCTGAGTATCTTCAATCCTCAACCAATCAACTCAATATAGCGAGCCGCCGTTTCGACGAGAATCGGTCGTGCGAAGCAGTGGGAGACGCGGTTATCGCCGCTTTGGCTTACAAGGATATGTCTGTGCTAAAGCAAGATGGATTCCATGAAAGACTTGCAAAAAATAATGCCGTATTCGGACGGTCTTTCATGAAAAAGCACAATGAAAAATTTCAAATAATCATTGATCAAACCGGTCGAACCGAAGAGCAGATCGATAGCTTCATTCAGCGATTCACCAGGATATATCCAGATTGGGTCAATGTGTTTGATGTTTACAAGAGAGCGGTTGTGAAGATTAAAGGCTATCCCAATGCGGAGAATGGATTGAGAAAATTGATTGAATACGTTCATGGTGCAATAGGCGGCGGTGGAAACGCGAAGGACGTGGAAGGGGCAATAAAAAAAGGCGCGGAATCAGCCGGTGTCCAGGTCGTTATTCTCAATCCAAGCGAAGGGCTATCGGCTGCTGCGAAGAACTTCTTGGCCAATCCCGCCGACCCGTCCGCGCGCAAGGCGTTCATTGATTTCTATACGGCAAAAGGGATGACTCCGAAGGATGCAACCGCTTTGGCCGATGCGATCGCCAAGCGCGATTGGGTTGCGGTCGCCGAAATCTTGAAAAAATATCCGAACCTTGCCCCTCCAATATGGCAAGAACTGATGGATGCTGGCTTGTTAGGCAAGAACGCAAGACCTTGGGCTGGCTATGGCCCCGATGGCCCAAGTGCAAAAGACATTCAGGATGTTATTAACGGTGGCAAATCAATCGTTCGTCCCAGCAACGCACTCAAGGACAGGTCAAACAAGGAGGATTTGGTCTCCGGCGAGAGTAACCATGACTCTAATGGCTCAAGTGAGACAGAGAGTCAGAACGTTAGTAACAGTGTCAAATCAATCGACCGCCCCAGTGACGCGTCCAAGGACACGTCAAACAAGGATGATTTGGTCTCCGGCGATAGTAAACATGGCACTAATAGCCCAAGCGCAACCAATAGCCCAAGTGCGACAGAGAATCAGAACGTTACTAACGGTGTCAAGTCAATCGACCACCCCGGCGATGCGCTCAAGGACATGTCAAACGAGGAGGTCTTGATCTCCGACGAGAGTGACCAGTGGATCAATGGGGGTGCCAGAACCAAACCCAGAATCACTGGTTATTACCCGCAAGGAAAAGCCAACGGGCGCCTTTCCCGAGAAACCGAAGCATGGAAGGAAAAATCCGCCAGCGGCCAAATCACTCAAGCCCAGAAGTCCTACCAATGGAATCTGGAGCTTGTTTCTGATGAAGCTCAAGGTAACAAAGAAACATTCCACATGGAAAACACCGGCCAAAACAAAGAGCGCGGCTTTATCATCGAAGGTTGGGAAGTGTTTCGCAATGGAGTATCTGTTGGCACGGGAACAGGTGATAAATTCACAGCCACCTACAGCGATGCGGGCACTTACGAAATCGTAGCCTCGGGCAAAACCAAGGACCACAGCATTCCATTTAAGGTCCGCGAGAGCCGCGACTACAAACCGTAAGATGATTCTTCTCGACATTGTTGCGTTTGAAACCCTGTTGCCAATCCGCGCCGCCTCAGTCAGAGTGGCATTGAGATGAGTAAACGCTTTTATCTGACCACGGCAATTGATTACGTCAACGGCCAGCCCCACTTGGGCCATGCCTATGAAAAAATCGTCACCGACGTGATTGCCCGAGCTCACCGCAGCTTGGGCGAAGAGGTCTTTTTTCTGACTGGCTTGGATGAGCATGGTCTGAAGGTGCAGCAAGCCGCCTTGGCACAAGGCAAAGATCCCCAGCAATACTGTGATGAATTGGCGGATATTTGGAAACAGTTCGCAGCGAAACTGGAACTTACCAATGACAATTTTGTCCGCACTACCAGCTCCGGCCACAAAGCCGTCATCCAGTCAATCCTCTCGAAACTCCATGCTGCGGGCCACTTTTACAAATCGACCTACAAGGGGTTTTATTCGACAACTGCGGAGACCTTTCTGACAGAAAAAGACCGTCTGCCCGATGGGACGTTCGACGTCAGCTACGGCAAAGTGATCGAATTGGAGGAGGATAATTACTACTTCCGCCTAAAAGAGCACCAGCAATGGTTGATCGATTACATTGAGTCCAATCCTAACTTCATCGCCCCCTCCTATCGGCGTAATGAAGTGCTTGGGTTTCTCAAGAACAACACCTTGGAGGATCTCTGCATCAGCCGACCAGCGACACGCTTGAACTGGGGTATCCCGATCCCGTTTGATCCCGCCTACGTGACGTATGTTTGGTTTGATGCCCTGAGCAACTACATCAGCATTCCTTCCGCGCATGGCGATCCGACGGTCTGCTCCGCCCTCAATACCACCGCCACAGCTTCTCCGGCTCCTATGGAGTTGTGGCCCGCCGACATCCAAATCATTGGCAAGGACATCTTGAAGTTTCATACCGTCTATTGGCCGATCATGCTCAAAGCGATGGGACTGCCGCTGCCCAAGCAGGTACTCGTTCACGGTTGGTGGCAGAAAGACGGTCAGAAAATGAGCAAAAGCACCGGCAACGTGGTTGAACCTATCGCGGTCATCGACGAATGGGGACTCGACGCGTTCCGTTACTACGTGATCAGGGAACTGGCCATTGGGCCGGACGGAAACTGGACCGATGCCGGATTCCAGTCGCGCTATGGATCCGAACTGGCCAACGGCGTGGGCAACTTGCTTAATCGCTCGCTCACGATGATCAAGAAATACCGCAACGGAATTGTTCCAGCCGGTTCAAACCAGTTGCAGGCCGAATCGACCGAAGCGCGGGCTCGCGTGATTGCCGACTATCAGACCAACGAACTTCAGGATGCCTTGGCGCATATCGGGGGGCTCGTCACTCGTGCCAATCAGTACATCGACCAGACAGCGCCGTTCAAGGTGGCTAAAGATCCCCAACGCGCTGGCGAACTCGACCAGATTCTCTACACGTTGGCCGACGTATGCCGCATCGTCTCGGTGCTTCTTTGGCCAGTCATGCCAGGAGCCTCGGAAAAAATTCAACAGCAATTGGGGTTCAGCGCGTTCACCGGACGGTTCAGCGAAGCCGATGTGCCAATCGCCGCAAACCAAGCCATTGGCGAAGTGTTCGCGCTTTTTCCGAGAAAAGATATTCCGCCGACAAAGAATCGCGCTATTATCGCTTGATCGGGTTCATCAGCGACTCAATTTCATCCGCTTCGATGGGGATGTCTGACATCAAATCGACAACGCCGTTTTCGGTGATTGCGACGGTGTTTTCGAGCCGGATGCCGAATCCTTCCTCTTGGATGTAAATGGCCGGCTCGCAAGTCACTACCCAGCCGGGCTGAATCGGGAAGTGATTGTAAGTGACATCATGCACATCCAGTCCGATGGGGTGCGAAACGCCGTGCATGAAGTATTTCTTGACCGCCAGGTTGTCAGGAGCCTGTTTGCGAACCTGGGACATTTTGAGCAGGCCGAGATCGACGCATTCCTTAGTGGCAAGCTCGTCACATTCACGGCGCAAATCACGGGTGGTCTTGCCGGGCGCGATGTTCTTAAGCATCTGGCGGAAAATTCGCAGCACGGCATTGTAAACCTGCCGCTGCCGCCGGGTGAAACGTCCGCTTGCAGGAATGGCGCGAGTCATGTCCGACATGTAATTGCCAAGCCCCGCCGCCACGTCGAGCAGGATCAACTCGCCCTTCTTGCACTGTTGATCGTTTTGATTGTAATGAAGGATGCAGTTGTTCGCTCCCGAGGCAATGATTGGAGGATAGGCGAAACACCCCCGGTTGCGGATAAACTCGCAGGCAAACTCGGCCTCTATCTCGGTTTCGTTGACCCCTGGTTTTGTAAAACTTAGCGCGCGGCGAAAGCCTTTGTTCGTCAAGTCACAGGCATTCTTGATCAACGCGATTTCCGTGGCCGATTTGACGGCGCGCAACTGATGGAGCAGTGGCGCAAGGCGGCGGTATTGGTGCAACGGATATCGCTGCTGGCATTGGCGAATGAACCGGGTGTCACGAGTCTCGACTTCTGCCGCCGCGCGCTGGTGCTCGTTCGTGTTAAGAAAGACCTGTTCCGCCTCGCAGATGAGCGCGTGGAAGACGGAGGAAAACTCCGAAAGCCATTGGATGTTCTTGATCCCCGAAATTGTTCGCGCCTGTTCCTTGGTCAGTTTGTGCCCCTCCCAGATTGCCAGGTGCGGAGTTGATTCGCGAAGGAATAGAATCTCGCGGTTCTTTTCATCGAACGCGTCGGGAGCCAGCAACAAGATGCATTCCTCCTGAGCGACTCCGGCCAGGTAAAAAAGGTCGGAGTTCGGAACGCCCATCGTGCCATCGGCATTGGTCGGGAAGATATCATTGGCATTCACCAAGGCGAGCGAATTGCCCGGGAGCAGTTTCTTGAGACGCTCGCGGTTCGAGATGAACAAATCAGAGTCAATCGGAATGGATTTCACAATATATTTTCTGCAACCATCCAGGTAGCACAGGCATCCTTGCCTGTGCCCCTCTTTCCGGCGAGCGTCAGCGAGACGCTAATTTCCCCCCCCCCCTCTGAATAGTCACTATTCCCTGTTGCCAGGGTCAAATCTACTATCGGTTAGATATCCAATCAATGGAAGATTCCTCCCTTCCGAACCTACACATGAATGGGATTGAATATCCAATATCGAACAAGGAATGTCCAATAATGAAGTAAACAGCCTCCGCGTCCTCCGCGCCTTCGCGTGAGCGCAGTCCGAACTCATAGCAACTCGAAGATCGTTGCAAAAGCGGGCATGGTTGGGGAATATCCTGCGGCATGCTCAATTTCATCTGGCTGGGACTGGTGGTCGCTGCGGTCCTTCTTGGGGGCTGGCAGGGATGCCTTGACGATGTGGTCAAAGGCGGATTCGACATGGCCAGGGCTGCGGTCATGGATATTGCGCTGCCTCTTTCGGCGATCATGACCATTTGGCTGGGGATGATGCGCCTGGCCGAAAAATCGGGTCTTGTCCTTCACTTGGGCCGCATGCTGCGGCCAATCCTGCGGCGGTTGTTTCCCGAGGTTCCAGCCGATCACCCGGCTATGGGTTCGATTGTGATGAATATTGCCGCGAACATGTTGGGTTTGGGCAATGCAGCCACTCCGCTGGGCTTGAGAGCGATGAGCGAATTGCAGAAGCTCAATCCTTATCCGGGTGTTGCGACCAATGCCATGTGTACTTTCTTGGCCATCAACACAGCGTCGGTTCAGCTTATTCCAGTCACGGCCATAGCGCTTCTGACCATTAAAGGCGGCAAGAACCCGACAGCGATTGTTGGAACGGCTCTGCTCGCCACGCTCTGCGCTCAAATTACCGGACTGATGGCAGTGAAGCTGTTCGAGAGAATGCGGATTTTTCGAGCAAACCCGGACACGGCTCCGAGCGTGTCCACCGAGGCCGTCGCAGCTCAGGTCGCCGAAGAGATCCCCGAGGTTCTGATGCCTCCGACCCGGCTTTCTGACTGGCGGTTGGCGGTGTTGGGCGCATTCCTGTTGTTCTTTGTTTTTCTGTTTTTCTCTGCCGTGTTTCCGCATGGAGGCGCAGATTTCAGCCGTTCGCTGTCTGACCATCTGTCGAACACTCATGGCACTTTTGACACGGTGGTTGGGGTAATTTCCTTGGTTGCCATGTCGGTCATCAAGTCGCTCTCGCTTCTGGCGGTTCCATTCTTCCTGTCATTTTTTCCGCTCTATGCGGCGTTGCGGGGGATCAAGGTTTATGAGGAATTCGTGGACGGCGCGAAGGAAGGCTTTGCGGTGGCGGTGCGGATAATGCCTTATCTGGTTGCGATTCTGGCTGCGGTGGGAATGTTTCGCGGAGCGCACGGGATCGATATTATCGCGGCTCAACTCAAGCCTGCGCTTGATTATTTTGGATTTCCGCCTGAGTTGCTCACGCTCGCGTTTATGCGTCCGTTGAGCGGGAGCGGAAGCATCGCGCTGGTTTCGGATATCATCACCACCTACGGCCCTGACCATCTTTACAGCCAAATGGCGGGCACAATCCTCGGCAGCACGGAAACCACCTTCTATGTGTTGGCTGTTTACTTCGGCTCAGTGGGAATTCGCCGAACCCGCCATGCCGTTGCGGCTGGCTTGCTGGCAGATGCGGTCGGAATTATCGCTTCCGTAAAAATTTGCCAGTTGATGTTTCATTGACCTGTCCCGCACCAGAGGGACTTACTATATTTTATGAGTGAATGTCAAAGGATTTGTAAAATAGTTCCTGTTTAGACGCTAAACTGAAAGATTATGTTTGCCTTCGCTCACTCATCCTCCTTCCTTTTAATACTTCTCGTTGTAGAATGAAACAGTGGTGCGAGCGAATTGCTCCTGATAATTGAGGGATACCACTATCGGACCTTCCTGCCACTTCCATTTCCATAGCAAAAGGCGGGGATTGGAGAAAGAAGGCTCACCAAAGCGGCGGGTCAACTCGGCTTTCATCTTGTCGAAATTGTCTTTGCCATCCATCCAGGCATTCCCACCACAAAAACGGTTTCCAGAGAACATGAATGCCTCCTCTGCGACAGGAATGTCGAAGAGCGGATATGGCTTCGTGCCAGTCGGTCGCGTAAACATCGCACTTCCGTCGGAATGACTAGCCATCTTTTTGAGCGTGTCGGTCGGCGCATCACCCCAACTGAAATCCCTAAATCCTGTAGGAGGCGGGGTTAAACTGAACTGTAATGAGGTGGATATGGACGGCGATGGTGTGCGGGGTAACGCAGGGCTCGACGTGCCTCTCGTAATTTGCATTACACTGCTGATAATCACGCCGACAATGAAGAGTCCAAATAAGATAACGAGGCAGCCGCTGAAGAAACCGATGGCTTTTTTGCGCGAAAGTGGTTGATGCTGGACAATGATCGGCGGCGGAATCTGCGGCAAGACAACCCGCTGCGGTGCTCCGCAATGGGGACATGCTGCTGCTTCGGTGCTAACTTGGTTGCCGCATTCGCGGCATTTGATAAGTGCCATAAGTTAATAGTTAAAACCCAATAAAGCCTTAATCCCATTTAAATCCTCCAGCTATGCTGGAGAGACTCCCGGAGTTTGACAATTCCGGAAGTTGTTAAGAAGGCTGTCTTTCGTGAACCGTTCAACCTAAATTCGGCAGTTGCTCACGAGAAAACTGACTTTTTCATTGCGTAGCAAGCCTTTACAACAAAACAGGGACTCACCACCCTGCGGGTGAACCGAAACACTATTCAAATCTGACGTCATCCACCTATGAAAATAGGGGGTTTGATCACTTCTCAACTGCCGAATTTAGGTTCAAAGTTTACGAAAGGACAGACAATGCAAACATATGAAACACTGACAGTCGGTGGGCAGAAGCAATTGTAGTGGCGTATCAGTTTGCATAAAGGCTGTAAGCATGCCTATCCGGTTGACACCCAAGACTGCTACGGGCAGTAGTCATCCTGGTTCATGCTTCCATGGTAAAACACCACCTATAGTGGATTTGTGTCAGCTTGCGGGCAAAATCACCCACCATTTGCGGGTTCAAAATCACCCACCCTTTGAGGCGAAAATCATTGCTTTGAATGTTTCCAAAACGGAAACACAGGGCGATGAACGAACTCAAAGTGAATTATCAAGAATCAAT
>CAIUEN010000104.1 GCA_903898185.1 uncultured Verrucomicrobiales bacterium | reverse complement strand
TCAAAACCTCATTCTGCCTCTTCTTTCCGCGTATTCCGCGTGTTCTGCGGTTAACCCAACTGCGGTTTCCAAGCTAAAACAAATTGATTCACTGACTTGCGCCTGATACCCATCTGTGACTTTCAAAGTAATCCTTTTACTTCTATTTGATTTGATACGACATGAATAATGCATGACCTTTCCAGAGCAAAAACCCGATCAATTCAACACCCTATCTACCCCACATAATGAGAATTGCTGCTTGATCCAGGAAGGAATCGAGGGAAAAAACGTCCGGTTTGTGCCGTCTAAAAACCACTTTGCCCATCCGCCAGCGGCAACGAAATCCAGAACCTGCTTTCGCCTGGAGCGAGATACGCGTAGCTCACCTGGCCTCGCGCCCAGCGGACAATTCCTATCAAGGTGGCGATGTTCAAGTCCGACGGTTTGAACAAATCGCTGTCCAGAAAGGCTGGCTTGTCGGAATGCCAGTTCACCTCAATGTGGAAAAACAACTGCGAGGCCGATAAAATCACCGACTGCCGCAAGCCGCGTCCATCAAACGACATTCCCGGCGTATAAACCGAGATCCGCCCAGCGGAAGAACGGCTCTGTCGGATCACCTCCATCACCGCGTAACGCACCCAGCGCGGTTCCACTTGCGCCAGCGCGGAAAGGTCGTCAGCCGGGTTCAACGTCCATTCACTCATCCCGCCCTGCTCGGCTTTGGGCAGACCGTCCTCAATCTCCCGCAAAATCTCTTCAATCTTGACCACTCCAGCCTCATTCGGAATCTCCCTGTGAAAGGACGCATACCGCTCAATCACCTCGCCGATGGTTTTGCTGGAGTCACGAATGGCCTCCATCGAAGTGGCCACCGTCGCCGGGTCATCCTTGCACGAGTCAATGAGTTGAATTCCTCCGATCAGGATGCACAAGTGATTGGTCAATTCGTGAAGCATCCGAGACATGATCACACCGGATTTCTCCAGCTCTGACAATTCCCTGGCCTTTGAAGAATCCGGATTCATGGTGTCAATAGTGGAAACGTCTTGAATTCCTCGATCACCTGGCGGGCCTGGATCATATCTGCGGCACCTTCATTTTTTTCCAGGAACAGCGCAATAAAGTGCCGGTCGGGGCGACGCGCGCATAGAACAATCGCTTTATCAAACGTCCAGCGTTGTTCGGACGCCGGGATTTTGTGCAGTCCGGCCACGTCAAACGCGTCCGACAGGCTCCGCATCACCAGATTCATGGCCGCCCCTTGATATTCTTCCAATCCTGACGCGCAGATGCATGTCTTATTGGAAAACCCGACACAACACGCCAGCAAACCGTTAAACCCGGCATGAGTGGCCAGCCATGATTGAAATTGATCGCTCGGGGTCATGTTCATGGATTCATGGCGGCGGGAGCGCGGTTGATCGGACGACAATGCCGCATCCATTCTGGAATTGCGCAATCATGCGAGATGAAGTGGCCGAAAATTCAACCCGGTCCAACCGTCCCATCGGCAGCGCCTGGCTCATCTGCCGCGACCTCTGTGAAATGAATTCCATCAAATTGATCCGGGTGTTTGCGTCCGGGCATCGGTGGTCATACAGAACTTCCCCTTGGTCAGAGCAGATAAGCACCTCGTCGATTCTGGAGCGCGGACGTGACTGCGCAGGCATCGGATGAGCATCAAGCGCCGCCTGTTCCCCTCCATCCAGCGATTCTATGACAGATGCCGCAGGTTCGTAAACCTGGGGTTTGGCCTCCGGATCGCCTGCCTCATCGCGCTGCCGGAATGCTTCCATCAGCACAAATTCCCACTGTCCATGAATGGTCCTGGAAGGCGGAGTGATAAACGACTTGAGCGCAAACTCTCCGCCCCGCAGGCTCATCAGCGCATTGACGGCGGCTTCCCCGCTCTTTTCCCCCAGTTGCGCATGCACAAACTCGCCGTCCTGAATGTAAATAACCCCCTTCGCGCCAGAGCCGGAAATCTCCATGATGACCGAGTGCCGGTTCAGACATTCCATCTGGATGATGTCTTGGATGCCGACTTTGCGCAGCACACCTCGAAAACCTTCTTCGGGCTGCCATCGCGCCAGTTCGTTGATCGCCGCAAAAATCACCTCAAATCCATCCACAGTTCGCGGTTTCTCCAGAAACAATTCAGCGCCCCCAGACAGACACGCCGTCCGATACTGCTCGCTGGCGAATCCCGTAAGCACCACTTTCTGAAGATGCGGAAATCGCCGATTCAGCAGCGCCAGGAACTGGATGCCGTCGATCACCGGCATCTGAACATCCACGACCGCCAAATCAATCCGCTGGGATTGCAGAAGGGATAGCGCCTGGCTGGCGTTCACCGCAGTATGCACATTCCATCCCTCACCGTAACTCTGCGCCGCAAGCTGACGAATCATCGACAGAAACGCTGGCTCGTCATCGACAAACAAAACCTGTTTTGTAGCGTTTTGCGCCATCGGATTTACGGGTTTTCCAATTCCCTGCACTCTGTTCTCCATTGTTCAAGCCTGTCATAAACACCCAGTCTTCCGAGAAAACCGGCGTCCGCCTCCACCTGCTCTTTGCGCTCCGATTCCGCGTGCTCAATCGCGTTGGCCGCATGCACCGCCGCCAGCGGTGAAAAATGATCGTTGACCATCAAAACAGGGTGATGATGCAGGGCGATGGCCTCGACGATGGACGCGGGCAATCCCCAGATCACCGAAAGGCAGGCACCCACCTCGGCGTGATTGACGCCAAAGACGTCCTGCTCCGCCTCCCACGACGCGCAGCCCGAAATCCGCGTCAACTCGAACGCCTTGCGGTAGCGATCTCCGTGGTTGGCCGCAAGCACCAGCTTGCCAATATCATGCAGCATCCCGGACGTTGAAGCCTCGTCGCAGAGGGAACGGGGGCAAACCTCGCTTTCAGCAATTTTCACCGCAAACCTCGCGGTGGCGAGCGAATGCCTCCACAGTTCCTCCATATTCAGCCCAACATTGGCCATGTCAAAATACGAATAGGTATGGGCAACAAGCATCAACGAAAGCGTGGCCTGCGCTCCCAAGTGGAAAACCGCCTCGGCCGGGTTGACCACGGATTTGCCAAGCCCGAACATCGGCGAATTGACAGCCTGAAGCATCCTGGCCGTCATCGCCGGATCCATCGAGATAATCTTCCCGATATCGTCCAATGATGAAGTATCAGAGCGGAGCGCCCGAACAGCCTGAAAGTAGAGCCTCGGCGGGCTGGGGATTTGCGGCGAGGCAGTCAAAATCCGCACCACCTTTTCACTGGGTAGCCAAAGCTCCATGGCAAAGGCGCGCCTGAGCGCCGCGCGCACGGTTTCGGCGTCGCACGGTTTGACAAGATATTGATGCGCTGTTCCCAGGCAGCGAAGCAGGACGTTCATATCCTTCATCGCGGACAATGCGAACCGGATTGCTCGCGGACGCGCCGCCATCACCTGGTCCAAGAGCTTGATGCCGATGGAGTCTGGCATATCCATATCAGCGATTACTGCGTCCACCCCGTCGTCGCGCAGGCTTGCCAGCGCCAGCAGACTGTTGGGCACATGAATCAGCTCCCACTCCGGCTCCAATTCCATCAGCTCGAAGAGAAGTTTGCCAGCTCCGCTCTCGAAGGGTTCAACGTATAAAATCTTCTTTTTCATCGGGCCATCCTCAATGGGGGCATTGGCAATTCCTCGGCGACTTTCAGCGCCGCGATCCATTTCATCCGAACCTCAGTGGAGTCGGTCTTCCAGTTGAGTTGTTTTAGCGCCGCCGCCGTGGCGCACCGCACCCAGAGATCGGCGTCGCCCAGCGCTGGTTCCAGCACGGAGAAACACCGGCGGTCACCCAAACGCCCCAGGTTTTCAGCCGCAGCCTGGCGGATGTCAGCATCCTCATCGCGCAACATCGACTCCAGACACTCCAGCACCGTTTCGCGCTGGAGCCTCGACGCATTGATCATCCCACCCAGCGCCGGCTCGCCAAACCTGCCAATCCCCATCTTTGACAACACATCCGTCGCCGCCTGGCGAATCTGATAATCCTTGTGCTTGAGAGCAGCCTTGAGCGTCGGAACCGCCCTGTGGGCGATTTCGTTTTTCTCCCATTCTTTATCAATGGCAGCAAGAGCGGATGCCGCCTTGTGCCGCACCGTGGTTTTGATATCAATCAGAGCGGGAACCAAAAATTCGATGGCGGCGGGATCGGCGGCGGCGCCAATGGCCTTCACCGCCGCTTCCCGTATTTCCGCATCGGGATCTTTCAGCGCGGCCGCGATTCCTCGCGCCGCCTTCGGATTGGACATCTTGCCCAACGCCACAATGGCGGCGAGGCGAACCTCCCACTCCAAATCCTCAAGCAACTTGATCAGAGGATCCACAGCTTCGGCATTGCAGAGAATACCCAGAGCCTCCGCAGCCTGAGCGCGCACACGGGCAACTGGATCCGCAAGCGCGCGAATGAATCCAGGCCCAGCCTCAGTCTCACGCGCCTCGGCCAGCGTCTCGATCACCCGGATGCGCACGTTGAAATCATCATCCTGCAATGCCGTCCTCAACAGTTTGACAGCGCGGGCGTCCCCCACCTGCCCCAGCGCTTCGACCACAGTCTGCCGATGGTAATAGGGGCTGTCCTTCAATGCGGCCGCCAATGCCTCCACAGCCGCCGCCCCAAGGCTGGCCGCTTTTTGGTATTCGCCCAAGGAAACCCATCTCCACGCCTCCAAGGCGGGGCTTCCCGGCAGCCAGCCAATGGCTCCCAGCGCCAGCGCGGCCCGGTTGCGTACCACATGGGCGGCGTCCTTGATGGAATTCTCGATCAACCCCACCGCTGACGGACCGCTAATCCGCGCCAGTTCGTCTATCGCAGCAGCCCGAACATCTTCATGGGATTTGCCCAGCGCCTTGACCAGAGCGTTCAACGAACCCGGTCGGGGCATGGCTCCCAAAGCCTTTACGGCGGCGACTCTGATCTCGGCGACCTCGTCGGATAAGCACAACTCCAGAACGCCGATATAGGCGGCATCCGGCTTCATCGCCAGTCGATGTACCGCTTTCATCCGAACCTTCGGGTTCTTCGCTTTAATAAACTGTAATGTCCACCAACGCATTCTGTCAGATCTTATAACATTCACGTAGCATAGGCATCCTTGCCAGTGCCCCTCCTCCGGTGAGCGTCAGCGAGCCGCTAACTTCTCCCTCTGACCCGAACAGCTACCTTTTGGCCAGCAATTCTCATTATGGCAGGCAAGCAAGAATCCCCAACATTCAGTGGATATTTCTGCCTCCGCGCCCTCCGCGCCTCCGCGTGACTGCTTCTGAATATCTAGTATCGAACAAGGAATGTCCAATAATGAAGTAGGGAAGCCATCAAACCTGGAAGGGCAATTGAAACCGCAGAATAAGAAACGCGGAACGTGAACCCATTCCAACATCATCAATCCTGCCTGCTGTTCTGCTCTTTCTATCGTATCGCGAACTCCTTTGCTGCACTGAAACTGAACTCGGGTTGGAACGTTTTTTCACTTCATTATTGGACATTCCTTGTTCGATATTGGATATTCGATCCCAGTCATGCGCAGGCCCGGAAGGCGGGAATTTTCCATTGATTGGGTATTCTTGCTTATGCCATAATGAGAATTGCCGCCGTTTCAATCTAATGGGCTTGCTCTCCCACTGCCTCCATGATAGATAATATATCATGAAAATGGCAACGGTTGCAGATTTGAGAAACAACTTCGCCACCATTTCACGGTGGATTTACGAAGGCGAAAGTGTGACAATCAAGAAGCGCGGCAAGGTGTTCGCCACGCTGTCACCCGTTCGGAAAAAGAAGCTCATGCCGTCCTGGCCAGACTTTGCGCAACGCTTGCGGGGCAATTTCCCAACCGGTACGGAAACAGGTGCGGGCACGGAAGAACTCGTGGATAAAATGCGCGGGGACTATTAAGGCATGGAGACCTACTTCGACACGTCACTTTTGCTCAAAGCATATCTCCTGGAGGCAGGCACCCGTGAGGCTTTGTCGATCATTCAAGCGGAGGCTCCCCCAGCGCCCTTTTCGCATATCCTTGAGCTTGAGCTACGGACGGCCATCCGGCTCAAACAGGGGCGCGGAGAACTCACGGCTGCGATCATGCGCGCTGTGCTGCAAACTGTGGAAAAAGACGTTGCCAGTGGCGTTCTGGTGCGGCCTGATTACGACCTCGAAGCCGTCTATAAACGGGCGGAAATGCTTTCCGCAAGACATGCTGCGGCAACGCTGGCTCGCTCGGCGGACATTTTACACGTCGCGGCAGCCGTGGAAGCCGGTTGCGCAGCCTTTGCTTCATTCGATGTGCGTCAACGTAAAGTCGCGGCTCTGGCAGGGCTGAAATTGATCCCCGCCAAATGGCAAGGCGTCCAATGACCTGCTAAAGAGAATCAATAGTGAAGCCTGCCTGGGGAAAGCAGTGCAGTTCCGAAGTTCGAAAAACCCTTTAGGCTGGCGGGAGCTGAATCCTCCTTTGAGAGTTTGGAATCTTGGGGCTGGTGGTCGGCGGGAATGCTGATGACACTTTCAGTCCGCTTGAAGGTGGCACGGAATGAACGTCTGCTGCGGCGGTCAGAGCGGAGCCTCGTAATGGGGCTGTTTCGGTGCCGACCAATTGGATTAGATCGGCAACGGCGGAGCGCATGATTTCAGACTGGGAGTTAAGTTCTTGAGCTGCCGCAGCGCTTTCCTCGGCGCTGGCGGCGTTGCTTTGTGTCACGCGGTCCATGTGGCCGACTGCTTGGTTGACCTGATCGATTCCCTGGCTTTGCTCGCACGATGCGGAAGCCACCGCAGCAACCAGCTCATCAACCTTCCGCACGCGAGTAACTATTTCGTCAAGCGCCTGGCCAACTTTTGCGCTGATACTGACTCCCTGGTGAGTTCGGCTGATCGCTCCCTCGATTTTGGCGGCAGTTTCCTTGGCCGCTTGCGCGCTGCGCTGCGCCAGTGAGCGCACCTCTTCGGCAACCACGGCAAAACCCATGCCTGCTTCGCCTGCGCGCGCCGCCTCGACTGCGGCGTTCAAGGCCAGGATATTGGTTTGAAACGCGATTTCGTCGATCGTCTTGATGATCTTAGCGATATCGTCGCTGGACCCTTTGATGGCGTCCATCGCTTGTTTCATCCCTTGCATATCCGAAGAGCCAATTTCGGCGGCTTCGCGCGTTTGCTTGGCCAGAGCGTCAGCTTTTCTGGCATTTTCCGCGTTGTTCTTTGTCATCGAAGATACTTCTTCCAGCGATGAGCTGGTTTCCTCAATGGAGGCGGCCTGAGTGCTGGCTCCTTCCGCAAGCGATTGGCTGGCCGTGGAGACTTGGTCCGCAGCGCTTCTGATCTGTTCGGCTCCGGTCATCAACGCGTCTGTTACCCTCTGGATTGGGCGGGCGATGGAGCCGGCGGTAAGAATCATCATCAAAATGCCCAGCATCAGCACTCCCGCACCGATCATCGTTATCGTGATGGCCATTTGTCGCAACGGAGCGTAGAGTTCCGACATGGCCACCGTCACCGCCGCTCCCCAGTGAAGCGTGGCGCTCTGGCGGAATGCGAGCTTCTTCACCACGCCATCATAGACATATTCCAGTTGTCCGTTTCGCGCCTGAAGCATTTGGCGGCCCCATTCGAATTGGTCAATCTTGATCTTGAGAATCTTGCTCGTATCCTTGTGGGCCAGGGTCTGGCCGCGGGCGTCGTATAAGAAAGCATAGCCGGTCTCGAGAACCTTGGTTTTCGTCACAAATTTGGAACTGAACCAATTGAGATCCAGGGCGGCGAAAATCACTCCGCGCACCGTTTCTCCTTCTTTGACTGGCACGGCGATCACCACTATCGGCTGGCCTGAATTCCGACTCGCCATCACCTCGGAAATCTCTAGTCGTCCAGCCAGGCCCTCTTTCACATACGACCTGTCAGCAAGATTCATTTTGCCCACCACCTTCTTGACGGATCCCGCGATAATGTCTCCTTTGGGATTAACCAAATTCATTCCTTCAATGCATCCATAAGTGTTCGCCATGCGCTCATAGTCTCGACACAGCGACCGAATCACAGCCTCAGACTCCGACGTTCCCTCAAGGGCTTTTAGAGCATTCGGGTCGTCGGCCAGAATCGACAGGACTTTCTGGTAGCCATCCACCCAGTTTTCAACTTCCGTCACCATGTCGGCGCAAATCGCATCCAACCGCTGGTCATACGCGGTGGTCAGCATGCTCCGACTCATCAGGTAAGCGGCAGAGCCCAAAGCCAATGTCAAAACCACAACCAAGGCCACGGCTGGCGCAATAATTCGTTTTCGCAAACTCCATTTCATTCGTTCTTAATCGACAACTTTCCCCATCGACTTTAGCCCAGCTTCAGACTTCGTGACCTCGCCCACGCATTTTCAAATATCGGGGATTATGTGTGAGATCATAAAAGAGTTCCTTCCCTGCCTCTTCGTGCCTTTGTGTCTTTGTGTGAGCCTTCCCCTATCCACTTCAAAGGGTGTGTAGTACAGTAAGTCGTATGTTCGTGAGTCGGTTGGACTCTCATTTTACCCAGTAAAATCCACCAATTCATCGCTCAAAAGCATCATTTTCCGTGGTGTAATAATTTCTTAGGCGAGGATTTGGAAAGAGGATTGGATATTGTTCAAAATGAGACTTGCTGCGACGTTTGACGCAGAGCCTTCCAAGCATTATATTGTAATCGGAAAATGCAGGCGACCGATAAACAATTCTTCTTGCCCGAGCAAGCGCGGAAAGTGCAAATTCCGCTCATCCTTTTGACTGGATCAAAATCATGAGCGCAAACTTCCAGTTAAACGTCTGCGAAAACCTCAGGCACGAAGCGGAGGCTGTATTGATGACGGAGAATTTCACGGAAGTGAAATTGTCTGTTACATCGGCGACATGTTTCAAGTCGCACGCGGACCAACTCCACATCCAACCTGGTGCCGACGGAAAGGCCTCCGCCGAGATCAGTTGCGGGATGCTCAACAGCCTGGTCAAAGGTCTCAATAACAAACCTCCCTGCGGACGCCAGGATATGGACCTTTGCTTCAGCGCCCTGGTCAACCGCGAGTTCATGAAAACACTCTTGGAACAAGGGTGCTGGCTGATCAGTCCGGGCTGGCTGGCCGGATGGAAGATCCACATGCGCGCCTGGGGATTTAACCTGATAACCGCCCGCGAGTTTTTCGCCAAATCGACCAAGCGCATCGTGCTGCTGGATACGCAGGTAAACGCCGCCAGCCGCGATCAACTCGCCGAGCTTGCCTTGTATGTCGAGCGCCCCTTCGAGATCATTCCAATCGGGCTGGATTTCATCCGACAATTTGTCAGAAACCTCGTGTTCGATTGGCAATTGAAAGACCGGAACGCAGAAGCGCAAGCAGCCTCGCAGGACATGCGCCGCATGCTCAGTAACCAGATCATGGCGTTTGACCTGGTAGCGCGGTTGAGTTCGATGAAATCCGAGGAACAAGCGATCTTGGGCATCGCGGAGATGTTTACGATTCTGTTTGCTCCCAAGAATATCTGCTACGTTCCCATGTTTGACGGAAAACCAGGGCCAGGCGCGCTGTTCCCGAACGACCGCGAACCCGACCCTTCGCTGATCGCGCGGATGATCACCTTGCGGGAAAACTACCGCTGGGACGGCGGGGATTCCTTCGCCTTGCGCATCGGCTCCCCTGAAGAAATGCTCGGAATCGTCGAAGTGTCCGGCTTTTCATTTCCGCAATATCGTCAGCAATATCTCAACTTTGCCCTCGGCCTGGCGGGGGTTTGCGCCCTGACAATCCGTAGCGCTCGCGCTTACGAGAGGCTCCAGAAAACCATTCGTGAACGCGAAAACCTGGCTGCCGAATTGGCTCGCAAACACCGCGAACTGGAAAGCGTTCTTTACGCCGCATCCCACGATCTGAGATCGCCTCTGGTGAACATCCAGGGCTTTGGAAAGCGCCTGGAAATTTCCTGCAAGCAACTGGGTGTTTTGCTTGATCGACCCGATGTTCCGGACACGCTTCGGGAGCAGTCGGCCCCAATGATTCAAGAACAAATCCCAAAATCAATGGGGTTCATCCATGCCAGCATCGCTAGAATGGAGGCGATTATCGGTGGAATGTTGGCCATATCCAGGCTGGGGCGCGTTGTGCTGCGCTTGGAAAACCTGGATATGAATCGATTGCTCACACTCTGCCTGGCCTCGATGAAATTTCAAATCGAAGAGTCCGGTGCCATAATTGATATGAAATCTCCGCTGCCGGACTGCCAGGGAGATTCAACGTTGCTGAGCCAGGTTTTTTCCAATCTGCTCGATAATGCCGTCAAATATCGAGCTTCGGAACGGCGTTTGAACATCAGCATCTCAGGCGTGGTTGAAGATGGCATGGCGATCTACTGTGTGGCCGACAACGGCATCGGAATCACTCTCCAACAGTGCGAGCGGATTTGGGAACTTTTCTGTCGGCTCAATCCCAACGGACCCGTTCCAGGTGAAGGATTGGGACTCAACCTGGTGCGTCGGATTGTCGAGCGACATGGCGGACGCGTGTGGGTGGAGTCGTCTGGCTCCAGTAGCAATGATGCTAGCGTCCACGGAGCCGGAGGCTCCGGGAACCGGCAGACCGGAGGTCTGCCCTACGAAGAGGAGAGCCACTGTCACTGCGGTGTAGGTAGTTGTTTTTTTGTGGCCATTCCAAGAATTGCAGTCCAAACTGTGGCCACATGAACGGAGAGTCTGGCAAATCTAAACCCCTGTTGGCACTGCTACTCTTGGGCTTCATCCTTGTGATTGGAGCAGGCGGGTACGGATTCTTTGCCAAACAGAAAAGCCTCTTTGAATCGGCGGCACAAGCGCAACTCAACGCCATCGCCGATTTGAAGGTCGCTCAACTGGTTCGCTGGCGCGAGGAAAGAATTGATGACGGAAACTTGATCGTCGGAAATCCGCTGATCATCAGCGCGGTAAAACATTTTTTGACCAATCCCGAGGACAGTTCCACGCAAAATCAAATTGTCCCCTTACTGCAAACTCTTCAGAAATTTGCCCACTACAAGCGGGTTGCGCTTCTGGATTCTGAGTTGAGGCCATGCCTGTCGATGCCACCCGCCGGACAATGGATTAGCCAGCAGGATCTCGCTTGGATGAAAGCCGCATGCCGAACCAACCAGATCATCATCAACGACCTGCATATTGGCACCTCCAATTCAGCCGACATGAATCTTCTTGTGCCGCTCTTTGACGGACCGCAATTAATACCCATTGGGTGCTTCTTCATGGAGATTGATCCGGACGATTTTCTGTTTCCTGAAATTCAATCCTGGCCGACGCCCAGCGCAACCGCCGAAACGCTGTTGGTGCGCCGGGAGGGAGATGATGTGGTTTATCTCAATGAGCTCCGGCACCAGTCCAACACGGCATTGCGGTTACGGTTTAGTCTGAACGCTTCGCCACTCCTTCCAGCGTCGAGGGCTGTCAAAGGTGAGTCTGGGGTGGTTGCTGGCCCTGATTATCGACACATCAACGTTCTTGCCTCCATTCGCACCGTCCCAGGCTCTCCATGGTTCATCGTAGCCAAGCAGGATATGGCAGAAATCCACGCGCCAGTTCAAGAGTGGGCATGGATCGCGATCTCGGGAACAACAACCCTGATCATTGCAGCCAGCCTTGGGATTATGTTGATCTGGCGCAGCCGTGAAACCCAATTTGTCCGCAATGAGTTGTCCGAGCAACAACGTTCCGAAGCCGCCCTGGAACACTCCTATTCCCTGCTGCGGGCCACCTCGGATGAACTGGAACGTAAGAACAGCGAACTCGAAATCCTCATTTACGCCGCTTCGCACGATTTGCGCTCGCCGCTGGTGAACATCGAGGGCTTCAGCAAACGGCTTGAAAAATCCTGCCGTGAATTGATCACTTCGCTGGAAGGCATCGCCGAGCTCGATGTGGCGCGCCGCAATGCGCTGGAGATGGCCCAATCGCAAATCCCCAAATCCCTGAACTATATCCGGGCGGGCGTGGCCAAAATGAATGCATTGATCAGCGGCCTGCTTCACCTTTCAAGGCTGGGGCAGGCAGCATTGCAGCCTCGCGCTCTGGACATGAACCGGATAATGCGGCAACTTATCACTGCGATGGCTTACCAGATTCAAAAGACTGGCGCATTGGTGAAATACAACGCGCTGCCCCCCTGCCAGGGAGATCCGCTGATGATCAATCAGGTCTTCTCCAATCTTCTGGACAATGCCATCAAATACCGCGACCCCGTTCGTCCGCTGGTCATCCAGATCAGTGGCTCTTCGGAGCGCGGCCAGACGGTTTACTGCGTTGCGGATACCGGCATTGGAATTGCAAAAGAGCATCAGCCCAAAATTTGGGAGATTTTCCACCGACTCAACCCGTCCAGTTCGGAAGGCGAAGGCATCGGACTCAACCTGACGCGCCGCATTCTCGACCGGCATCACGGGCGGATATGGGTCGAATCCACTGCTGGCGAAGGCAGTCGGTTTTTCGTCTCGCTGCCTGAAACGCCGCCAGTACCGGTCTTGGTAGCGCAACCACAAGATCAACTCAACACACAGAAAAAATGTCCACCAACAAATACGACAGCGTGAACGTACTCATCGCTGAAGACGACGACGGCCACGCTGAACTGATCCAGGAACTGCTGATTGAGGTCGGAGTTCGCAATCCCATCCAGCGGTTCCGCGACGGGCAGGAACTGCTCGATTTCTTCAACAGCGCCGATCCCAATTCGACCCTCCAAGCCGGAAGCTCCTACTTGGTTTTGCTTGATATTCGAATGCCACGCCTCGACGGCGTCGAAGTGCTTCGGTATATGAAAGCCGACGAACGCCTCAAGCGCATCCCGGTAACCATGCTGACAACCACCGATGATCCGCGCGAGGTGCAGAAATGCTACGAGCTGGGCTGCAATAGTTATATCACAAAACCGATTGAGTTTGAACAATTTACCGCAGTGCTCCGCAACCTGGGATTGTTTCTGATGATCGTCAAAGTGCCCGAAGTTCAAAACTGACGCGCCGTTTTCCACCACCAAAGCATGAAACCCTCTTCCATGACCGACACTGCACCAGCAAACCCTCTCGGCATCCATTCAGAGCAGCATGCGATGGCTCTCAATTCGATCCTTGTTGTCGAGGATGATGAGGGGTTGGCCGACTTGTTTCGGCAGACTTTGGCAGAATTGAACCTGCCGATCCAGTGGGTACGCACTGGCAAGGAGGCAATCTCTGCTTTGACTGCCAATCCTGGCTCCCTGGTTCTTCTTGATTACGCGCTGCCTGACATGAATGCGGCGACGCTGGTGGAGACTCTTGCGCTATCGGGGCCGGTGCCGCCATTCATTGTGATCACCGGCCGTGGAGATGAGCAGGTCGCTGTCCAATTGATGAAGCTGGGCGCGCGGGACTACTTGATCAAGGACACACAGCTCCTTGACCGGCTGTCCATCGTTGCGAGCCGCGCTATCAGTGATTTCCAAATTCGGGAAGATTTGCGTGAATCCGAACGCAAACGCCTTCAAAATGAGCGGGAATTGGCGATCATCTACGACCACATCCCCACCCCGATTCTGGTCATGGATCAGGAGTTTCGCCTCGTCAAAGTCAATGCCGCCGCCGCAAGCCTCATAGGCGAGTCGTCCGAGACACTGCAAAGTCAGAGCCCTGGCTATCTGCTTGATTGCGCCCGAGTCACCCAGCCCCGCGGATGCGGTTCCAGTTCGCGCTGCCCCGACTGCACTTTGCGCAATTGCGTATTGGACACGCTCCTGAGTGGCCAGCCGCATCGGCAGCTTGAGGTGAAGATAGCGCGGATGAAGTCTGGCAAGGAATCCACCGGTTTTTTTCTTGTGTCAACTGTGCGACTCGAAATAGAAGGCCGCCCCGTCGCGCTCGCCTGCATGGAAGACATCACCGAGCGGAAGCACGCCGAAGCCCAATTGCTGCGCTCGCAGCGAATGGAGAGCATCGGACGCCTCTCCAGCGGCATCGCCCATGATCTCAATAACGTGCTGGCGCCCATTCTCATGGTAATGCCGCTTCTGCGCGAGGAGGCATCCAACGAGGAGGCAAAAAACTATATTGACACGGTTGAGGCCAGCGCCAAACGGGGCGCCAGCATTGTCAAGCAAGTGCTCACATTTGGGCGCGGTGTTGATAGCGAGCCCGGCCCCATTCAATTGAGGCACCTGATCAAGGAGATGGCCCAGATCATTCGCGAAACATTTCCCAAGTCTGTCACGCTCGAATGTCGATGCCCCTCCGACCTATGGGTCATCATCGGCGACGCCACCCAGTTGCATCAGGTGCTTATGAACCTCTGCATCAATGCGCGCGACGCCATGCCTGATGGCGGCGTCATCACCGTCAGCGCCGCCAACATCCAATTCGATAAGCCTCGCGACGGCATGTTTGGCCAGGTTCAGCCGGGGCCGTACATTCAGATCACTGTTGCCGACACCGGCACCGGCATTTCGACCGAGAATCTCGACAAGATTTTCGACCCGTTTTTCACCACCAAAGCAGCCGACAAAGGCACCGGACTGGGGCTGTCCAGCGTGCTGGGCATCGTCAAAAGACATGCGGGAGCCATCAACGTCACCAGCGCGCCAGAACATGGCGCTGTTTTTGAGATTTTGCTGCCAGCGTCCTTGGAAACAGAATCCGCTTCTCCGATTGGAATTGAACCGCCCGGCTTCCTGCAGGGACACGGCCAGACCATTCTGCTCGTGGACGACGAGGTCAGCATTCGAGAGATTACCAACGAAGTGCTTACGAAAAACGGCTACAAGGTAATGACTGCCCGCGACGGGGCCGAAGGCTTGGCATTGTTCACAGAACACCGCGAATCCATCAGCCTCATTCTGACCGATTTCGTGATGCCCAAAATGGATGGTCTGGCTTTGGCCCTGGAGGCGCGCAAAATCAACCCAGCCGTCAAAATCATGTTGTCCACGGGCGTTAGCGAAAGGCTCGACGAATCCCGAATGTCCAACAACAAATCAGGCGAGGTTGCGCCAATTCTAATCAAGCCCTTCTCCGCCCAAACTCTGCTTACGCAGGTGCGAGATCAGCTTGGGAGGTAGGCAATCGTTGAATCGTTGAATCGTGCCAGCTTGGGACGTAGCGCAGACATTCTTGTCTGCCGTTCCGCCGACTTTCCAGTCGGCGAGGTCCCGGTAGCAAAACAGACGCTGGAACCCTACCCGCGCTTCGCAGGTTGGAAAACCTGCGGAACGGCAGACAAGAATGTCCAATGCCACTAACTTTTCGATGATTTATTCGATCTGGTTTCGCGGTTTTCGCAGTGTTGCTTGATTTGTGTTTTGTGCTATACAAAACACATTTATGTCAGCTCGTAAAT
>CAIUEN010000103.1 GCA_903898185.1 uncultured Verrucomicrobiales bacterium | reverse complement strand
TGCATTTCTAATCTGACGGATGGCATCTTCAAAACCTCATTCTTCCTCTTCTTTCCGCGTATTCCGCGTGTTCTGCGGTTAACCCAACTGCGATTTCCGTCACGTCCAAATCTGTCGGTCCAGCGAGCGCAGTTGCAGCGCCTCGCCGATATGATCCGAGGTGATCGCCTCCGAGGCCGCCAAATCGGCGATGGTTCGCGCCACTTTAAGAATGCGATCGTAAGCGCGGGCGCTGAAATTCATATCGGACATCGCAAACTTGAGCATCTCTTTTGTTGGCTCATCCAGCGCACAACATGCCTTGAGCTCGCGCGATCCCATTCGGGCGTTGCAAGTGATCTCTTTCTTGGCGGCAAAGCGGGACTGCTGGCGTTTGCGCGCTGCGATGACACGCCCCCGTATCACCGCCGAGCTTTCGCCCGGCTGCTCGCCCGTGATGTCTCGAAACTTGACCTGTGGCACCTCCACATGCATGTCGATGCGGTCCAGCAGCGGCCCGGAAATGCGCCCGAGATACTTCTGAATTTCATTCGGCGAGCTGCGCGACTCGGCGGGCATTTTGCCATCGGGCGTCGGGTTCATTGCCGCCACCAGCATGAATTGGGCGGGAAACGTCATGGTGCCCGCAGCCCGCGAAATCGTCACTTTGCCCTCTTCAAGCGGTTGGCGCATCGTTTCGAGCGTGCTGCGCTTGAATTCGGGCAATTCGTCCAGGAACAAGACCCCGTGGTGCGCCAGCGAAATCTCGCCCGGCGTGGGGTTCATGCTGCCCCCGAGCAACCCGGCGTCGCTGGCCGTGTGATGCGGAGAACGGAACGGTCGCCGCGTCAGCAACGCCTGTCCCGCCTTGAGCAAACCGACGATGCTGTGAATTCGGGTGGACTCCAGCGCTTCTTCGAGCGTCAACGGCGGAAGGATGGTTGTCAAACGCTTTGCAAGCATCGATTTGCCGGTTCCCGGAGGCCCGATCAAAATCATGTTATGTTGATTTAAGCCATATACTGCATTACATTATGGTAATGAGAAAAGCTTTTAGCTACATACGGTTCAGTACTGCCGAGCAACAAAAAGGAGATTCTCTTCGCAGGCAGGGAGCTGCCCGCGATGAATTCATTGCACGGCATAATGAAGCACAAACAAAGAAGGAAAAAGAGGGCGGAGAACCCGATTTTCTGCAACTTGACGACCAGCTTCTTGACCTTGGACGCTCCGCTTATAAAGGAGAGCACTTGACCAACGGTGGGGCTCTTGGAGCATTTCTGGAACGAATACGCCTTGGCGAAATCAAACCTGGTTCAGTTCTGATTGTGGAACATCTTGATCGACTCGGGCGCATGGAGGTTGTGGACCAACTCGAAATCTTCTTGGGCATTATCCGCTCAGGAGTTGAAGTTGTAACGTTAACCGACGGCATGTGGTTTAGCCGAGAGCGTGTGCGTGCGGACCAAACTGCACTTTTGATCTCGATAATCAGGATGACCCAAAGCTTTGAGGAATCGGATAAGAAAGCAAAACGTCTGGCTGCTGTTTGGGAAGCCAAACGGCAACAAATTGGCCAAGGCAAGGCTGTGACCGCCGTCTGCCCAGGCTGGATAAGGCTTAACGAGACTGGCGATTACGAGCTAATTGGCGACCGTGCTATCTTGGTGCGGGAAATTTTTGCGCGAACCCTCATAGGTCACGGCAAGCGAACCATCGCTCGCGATTTTAACATCCGCAAAGTGCCGACATGGGGTGTCAAAGGCAAAGCCGCAAACGGATGGCATGACAGTTACATTCAAAGGATTCTTCACAATGATTCCGTAATTGGTATTTTTCACCCGCATACCACGCTTCATCTGTCGGGGCACCGTGTTCCTGTCGGAAAGCCGGTTGAAAACTTCTACCCACCAGTGATTGACCTAAAAACGTGGCAAGCCACGCAGTCCTTGCGCAAAAGCAGCCCCGGTCGTCGAGCGTCCACGGTAAAAAACTTGTTCATCGGCATCACTAAGGACGGGGTATATGGTTGCACCATGAACTTCGTGGACAAGGGAGGCTCGAAAAATGGACGTTGGCAATACTTGGTGAGTGATCGGCGACGCACCCATCCCGAAGAAGAACACATGAGGTGGAAATACAGGGATTTTGAAGATGTTTTCTTTCGAGCGATGCTGGATTACGACTGGCAGCAAAACGACAGTGACCCTGAAATATTTCGACTTGAAAGTGCTTTAGTTGCTCTAGAAAATCAGCAAACAGATTTGAATAAACAGGGCAAGAATATTGCCAAAGCAATAGCCGGTGGGGCCGATGTCGCGTTTATCAATGACGAAATGCGCGAAATTGAAAAACTTTTGTTGGACGTCAAAAGAAAATTGAAAGAAACCCAATCCGAATTACAAGCGCGGAAGACCGCGCAACAGATGCTACGTCCGTTGGACGGTGTCAATAGCATCTACGATAAACGTGACGACCAAGAAATGCGGTCAAAGTTGCGACTGGAAATTCGCCAACGAATATCACGCATTGATCTGTTTTCCAACGGAACAGTTGATGCGAAAGAGCAACCAATACTACCAGAGCCGTGGGACTTGCGATGCCAAATCCAACAGGGATTCAAGGTTACGCTGATAAATGGTGTGCAAGTGTGGGTCTTCCCTATGCCGGACAAAATAGCTGTAGTCGAACTTCCACCACTTGGGCAGGCAGTCGTCTTTTGGCAAATGACCAGGACGAAGTTGAATGGTTGGGAGTTCTTCCGCGGCTTCTCATGCACCGGGGTCAAGGAGTTTTGTAAGACCAGAGCTGACCAAAAGACTAGTGGTGCGGCTAAGGCTGATGATAAATGCCCGTAAAATCAACCTTTCTAGCCCAGCGAAACATCACTCTCATAGTCACTTCTTTTTCGGAAATGAGAAGGGCACATTGAAGAATGCCCATTCGCGTTCAAATTGCCAAATTAACACCACTGCATACAAGGCTGGAACAATCTTCGTCATCTTGCCGCCCGTTGCGTCTCCGTACGTAACATCCATCCAACTGAATCGCGGCTTGGAGTGCCGGTTCATCTAGGGTCAAGACAAGACGCACTTTTTTCGCCGGTGGAGATTTAGGTGGAGTGTTTTCATTTGTTTACGTTGGTGGCCAATACGACAATGGCTGACCAATTTAGTTTGGATGTATTGACGGCTTGAAATCCATCGTTAACGTGGATTTGTACCCACGTTTCCGGAGTTAGTGGGTCGGCGGCTATTCGGATTGTTGTCCATCCGAAATTGCCTATTTTCTCAACGGTGGTTCCGTTGGATAGGAGTTTGCGCACGCATAGTTCGTCACATGATATTTTTTTGACTCTTGCTAGTTCTGTGATTTCCATAAGTTGCATTTGGTTTGGCAGACTGTCCGGTCTGCCAGCGGGGTTTCTACGGTTTATTTTTTGGTTGTGGTTATCGCAAAAACTTCTTGCTGGTTGTTGAGTTCGATTCGTTTTCAGGCGTCCTACGCGTCCTAACCACATAAACTGTTCAGCGACAATTAGAAACGGTCTCTAACGACAATTACCAGCTTTTGTAAGTATTTCTCCAAGTATAAGCATTTTTCTTTTCTAACCCAGCCGAT
>CAIUEN010000102.1 GCA_903898185.1 uncultured Verrucomicrobiales bacterium | reverse complement strand
GGGCAAGCGCAAGGGGATGGGTCTTCACTACAGCGTCTTTTGGGTTCTTGATGCTGGAGGCCAACTGATTTACAGCAGGTTACAAAAGTCCTTCCAACGAAAATAGTCAAAAACCCTTCCCAGTATCGAAAGTCGGGTTAGTTTGGGTGGCGTTAAAAGTGTATTTGGCGCTCTTGCGAACGTGGCATTGGGCAGTACCGTTACATTAGATGGAAATTTTGGATCAAGTGTGAGCGGTTCCACCCTCGTGGACGGGGTGTTCCTGCCGGCTTCAACAGAATGGGAAACTGGTACTGTCTGGTGGGATACCAATATTGATCCCATCAATAACAGGAATAGCATCACACTCAAACTCAAAGGTCAGTACGTGATCAGCGGTTTCATTGTGCAAGCGGACGATAATGATTCTTACCGTGTTGAATACTGGGACGCTAACGCGTCAACATGGAAGACCGCTTGGGATGTGCCAAACTATGACGCTCTTGGTTGGGGTATGACCATAAGACCGAATCCCAACGACAACTCGGAAATCCAATCCATTTCTCCGATTACGACGTCCGAACTGCGTTTCACAGCCGTGAATGGGGATGGTTATTACTCCGTGAGTGAGATACAAGCCTTTAGTGCCGTCCCCGAGCCTTCCACTTGGATAACTGGAGTTGGCATTTGTGTTGGGATGCTTGGAACCTTGCTCCGCCGCGCTCGAAAGTAAGTAAATTGTTTCGGAGTTTTGACATCAAAACCACAGAACTCCGATCTTCATGCCATAAATGCCGGTTGCTTTGGGAATATCCGCCATGTCCGGTAAATGGAGCGAAGCCAGGCTGATTTGCTAAACACTGACGCACCTCGCATTTACCCAATCATATACCGGCAATTCCGCAAGCTGCTACTTGCTCAGAGTGAGAGACTTCAGACGCAATCTGGCGCCACGGTGGCCGATAGGCAAGGGCTTGATACGTAATTGCACAATGGCGCCGCTGTAATTGGAGGAAGTCGAAAGATCTATGTCGAAGCGGTGAAATTTGCCGTCCGGCCAGACTTCAATCGGGAGCGATTGATCCTCACTAAAAGTTCCATCCAACCTGCGCCAGTAGATTTGCGCATTGGTGCTGCCGGTCTCGAAGGCGGCCACGAACTTGAGCCGAGGCGCGTCTTCGGCTCGCACAAAGAAGACTGGGCTGATGATTTGGGGTTCACGGCCTTCAGGGAAGACGTCCAACTCATTCTTGATGGGCCAGCCGGCGTCAGTGGCATCAAAGTAATGCCACCCCTGACGGTCATTCTCGAAAGTAAACGAGATCTCTTTGGATCGAAGGGTGTGTTTACGAACGTGGTTGCGAATCTCCTTGATCGTGCCGACGATAAATTGATAGCGGTAATCGTAAATGATATTGTGATCGATGATTTCGGTGCGCAGGGGGCCGATGTACCCGGTGGGGTTGTCCAGCGGACCACCCACTCCCGGCGCGCCAAAGAAACCGCCGTTAAACTCGAACGTATCCGGGTTCCAAACGCCAAGCCCCCAGCCTTCGTCGTTGATTGCGGCGGCCCAGTTTTCAGTGGCGGTAAAGTGCGACCAAAAGCCGGGATCTTCGGGGCGTTTGCGAATGGCGCTCAGCGCGTCGCCAGTGAACGGTTTATCACCGCTATAGGTCATCAAATGGTAAAAGGGAGCGTTGACGTAAACGACCGGCAATTCCTGGTTGCGCGCGGGGTATTGGGTTTGGTCGGCGCGGTGATGGGTGAGGCGGCAACGAGCTTTGACCACCGGGCCTTCGAGGATAAGCCATATCTCGCATTCGCATTCGCCGGGAACGTTTTCCAACGGCCACTGCATCGGGACGCATTTGATGTAGAGAGAATGTCCCTCGTTGGTGTGCTGGAGCACTTTTGAAGCATGACCGAAACAGTCACCGGACTGTACCAGGTTCCATCCCAATCCTGACCATTCCTTGGCCATGCGCACCCCCTTGGGCTGAAATGGAACCGGACCTGAATAATACGAAAGCTGCGCCTGCCGTCCCCAGTCGTGGCTGTTGATGATGTTCAGTTCGCTGTTGGCTCCCGATCGTGAAAGGTAGGTGATGGAGCCACCGAGGTTGAGATCGACGCCCAGGCGAACCATGCCGTTGTCAATGAAACTCATGCGAGGCGTGTGTTTGTGGCTGGTTTGTGAAGAAGCGCCAAAGCCACAAAATAATATGAACAGCAAAAACACGTCTGCCAACGTGCGAGCGCACAAACTTCCGAGTCTTTCGAGCGACTCATTCGTAGCAACCTTTGGCATAGTCTTTGTAAAATCTATACTTGTTTATAAATGCTCATCGGCAGAACAGTGAAACACCCATCACGCTGTTCCACAGCGCTAACGCATTCAACAACCGGCCTGCGCTTATTTGACGCTTGCCAGCCCATCATAGCCGAAATGCTACATCTTGGAAGTTACTTTCTTTCGCCCGCCAGCAGTTCTCATTATGTAGGGCAGGCCTCTGGCCTGCCCTACATAATGAGAACTGCTGTATTGTTGTGCAGTGAATTTGGGGACATTCAAATTGAGACCACAGAAAACCAGTCAGTGTTGGTTTGCTTATCCAATCTCTGGACATCCACCACACTATTGGGACAAACAAAAAACTGAATCAGACCGTCTCCACAACTCCCGCAACGCAGGTTGTTCAAAATCGCAATTTTATGAGCATTTTTTATGATGATGTAAGACTCTAAACTAAAGCAGGTTACAAAACAAGAAAATCGGCCATTCGAGGATGCCTGGCGCTATGCGCAAGCATGGCATATCCGCTGCTAAAGGCAGAACTGTATGATTAAAATGGCCCAAAAGTGTATGTTTTCGGTGGCGCTTCTGATTCTGGGACAGACGGCTCACGCTGAACTTCAACTGATGACGCGCACCCAACAAGCGGCTGCGCCAAGAATCGCTTCGGGACGCTCTGCAACGGCGTTTTGGAGTCCCAGTTCGGACACCAATGTAGTTGGGTATTTGATTCGCTACGGTTTCTCTTCCGAAAGTTGCACCAACTTGCTGGACGCGGGCGCGGCGACCAATGTGACGGTCTTTGGGTTGGAAGCGGGCTCAACTTACTATTTCTCCGTCACCGCTTATGACAGCTCCGGAATGGAAAGCGAACCTTCAAATGAAATTGGTTATATCGTTCCAGAAGCAGTAACTGCCCCATCGTTACCCATCGCCTTGCAGATGAAGAATGACAGGGATTCTGGAATGACCTTGGAATTTCAAGCGCCTTCCGCCGGAATCTACGAGATTCAAGCGACAGAAGATTTTCAGACTTGGGCAACGATTCAGACCACGAATGCATTCGCTGGTCCGATTACCTTCCCCGTAACCGACGCGGCAAATTATCCGCATCGTTTTTATCGCATGGTGAAGAATTGAAGTGGGGAATAGCCAGTTACAGTTTTGGACTCGACCGAAAAGACCGGGTCATGGAGTGGACAGGGTGAATGAAGCGCAGTTGAGAGCGACTGAATTCCATGACTGGATAATTGGGATTGAAGGAAAAAAGCCGGACGGTCTGCATGTCTTGTGAGAACCTCAATTCCTTGAAATACACATCCTCCTCGACCGTCTTGACAATGACCAAGTCCCGCGATTTGGCCTCTGAATTCGGAGCGACTACAACGACATCTCCGGCACGGTAAATAGGTTCCATTGAGTCACCCGCAATAGTGAGCGCGTAGCAATTCGGATCTCCGCAATCGCTCTTGATATGGGGCACGTTAGAACCCTGATCCTCATAGGCAGCTCCCATCCCCGCGCTCGCCCATGAAATGATTGGAACCGCGTCTGCGGTTCCCCAAAAAGGCCCGCCGTGGTATCTTGGAGCTCGCTTTTTATCCCCCACCTTTTTTTTCATAGCCACCCCGCTTGAATTGTCGGCTGAAAGCGCATCTCTGTGGAGATTCTCATTCTCAGCGATGACCCGGAATGCCTGCATCAACTGAGGCGAGCACGGTTGATAGCCTTTTATAATTTTGCGCATTGAATCAGGCTTTACGGCAGCGCGGCTGGCCATTTGATCAGGGGTAAGAACTGCCGAGGCGCAAATCCGCTGAATCTCGTTTGCCTGCTTTAGGTATTTAATTGGCACAATAAGTCAATTTTTCACATTTTCTCATTGACGTGTCTAGTTATGACATGCAATTGTCATGACGTGACAAGTCATATTAAGACAAAATCAATGCCATAAACGTGGGCGCGTCAAGAATTAAATTGCAGGAACGCAATTTTTTGATGCGCGAACTCTTTGATTGGCCAGAAAGTGAAAGCGCTCAATGATGTCTCAAAATCGTCCTCAAACAGGCTGCGTGACGCCAAACCGGCGCGGGCAGGTGACCGTTCCCGTGCTGGCTGAAGTGATCAGCATGGGAGACGGCAGTGTTGTTCTCAAACCCAAAACGGCGCGCATCACAGCCAGTGGCGACACATGGCTGACGCCGCGAGAGGCCGGAAAGATCCTGGGCATCTGCTCCCGCCTGGTTTATCGCTACTGCGATCAGATGAAGCCATTTCTGGCGTGCCGTCGGCCCGCGCGGGCTAAACTGCTGGTGAGCATGAAAACCGTGAATCAACTCTACCAAGCCACGCTGAATCCCGACTTCTGGACCGATAAACTCCAGCAAAAAGAAATCTGCGAATATGCCCGGCAAGTCCTTGAAGAATTGCGGGAGGAATAGATTTAACCTGAAACGGCGGTTGGATATTGTATATTCGTTTTCGTGTTTTCTCTTCCGGTGAATATCCAATATCGAACAAGGAATTTCCAATGATGAAGCAGGAGGGTTCGGGATATAAGCAGGTCTTGTTTCGAATGAATAGTAGTTTAAGAGAATTAAGGATTCGCTCCTTTTGGAAGTTGAAACACGGTTAAAACATAATGGCAGAAACAGCCATGTTTTCACTGTCAGATGGAGGATTGGAAGGGAGATGTCGGCTTGGACTGCCAATGTCCAACCCGACATGCTATTTTTGCATCACATGATAGGTTGTTGCATTGGCATTCTGGCTCGCTTTTATGGCGGAGCGCCTGTTAAAGTGACCACTAGTATAGCGTTTCATTGATAAGCACGCATTCGTTACAAGCTGTATTGTATGATGCCTTATGAATGAAACGCTATACTAGGTCGCCAAAAACAAATAAATTGATGTTCCTGTGAGCAAAAACAATGCTAACCCATCGTCGCCACTCTTAGTCAGTGAGGGGTGGAATTCCTGTGTCGATGCGCGTCTTATTCGAGCGCAGGAACAGTGGGAGGAGACACGGGAATTCCAGAAACACGGACATGCTTTGAGGCGGTTGTTTGTCGATTTGGAGATTGATGCTGTCCTTTGCATTGAAGGACGTCCGACTGTTTGCGTGAAAGACGCGCGGAATCTTGCCGCGACCGAAATCGAAATCATTCGTCGGCAGTTGTGGAATCTTGGGGCAACTACGATATTCGTCGCCGAGTCAAAAAACGACATTAAAGTCTTTTCAACACTCTCAAAGCCTTCTTCATCAGATGACATAGGAAACAGTGCGCAGCTTTCCGATGAAACGATTCAGAACCTTGAAGCAGTGGAAACGGCTTTGAGATTGCGCCGGTTGATTCATCGCGTCGAGACAGGTGAGATTTATCGTGAGTATAAAACGCAGTTTGACCCCAAATCGGCCGTGGATCAGACCTTGCTTAAGAATCTGGAGGATGCGAGGGATTTGATATATAAAAAACATTCAGATTCCAAGACAGTCCACGCTTTTATCGGTCGGTTTCTTTTTTCGTGCTATTTATTAGATAAAGGCATTGTTGGGCCTGCTTACCTGAAAAAGACAGGACTGCCGGAAGCGCAAGATATGATCGGGTTGTTGAAAGCTTCTAATAACGCGCCTGAAGCTTTGAAGTCACTATTTAATGCTCTTCATCGTGTTTTCAATGGTTCCTTGTTTGGCGATCTGCTGGATGATTTTACAATTGAGACCACCGATGTCCAACAATTGCAGCGTTTCTTGATGGGGGAAGATCAGAAATCCGGTCAAACAACGCTTTTCAAGTTGTATGATTTTCGGTTCATACCCATTGAACTGATCAGTTCTATTTACGAAAAGTTCCTTGGCGCGGAGGCCAAAGTTGAAGAGGAAAAAGCAAAAACGGCAAACTCTTCGTCCAAGCAGACGGGATTGCGTGCAAAGGGGGTCTATTACACTCCGCCGCGCTTGGCTGAGTTGGTTGTGGATATTGCCACCGAAGGCTGGGATACTTTGCTGGATAAACGCTGTCTTGATCCAGCCTGCGGGTCCGGCATCTTCCTTGTGATTCTCTTCACGCGAATGGCAGAAGAGTGGCGCAAGCGCAATCCAACGGCCACCACCAAAGAGCGCTACGACGGGTTGCTGGAGATATTCTCTAAAAATCTGAGAGGAATTGATATTCATCCAACAGCCTGCTTGGTTTCTTGTTTCAGCCTCTATTTGGCGTTTTTGGAGCAGATGGAGCCCAAGGAGATCATGGAGTTGAGGGATGTCTTGGAGCGCGACGCACGGAAAAAGATTCTCCCTATAATCCTCCGGGAATCAGAAAAACCGCGCCCGCAAGCACCGCATTTTGAGACTATACGCACGTCAGATTTCTTTGACGTTACTGCTGAAAAGGAGTTCGATTTGGTCATCGGCAATCCGCCGTGGGTCAGCCGAAAAGACGCACCCAAGGCGACTCAATGGCTGTTTTCAAATGCCGATAATCCATACGCGAAAGACATAAAGAAAAACGACCTGTCGCAAACATTGTTCCCAACAAAAGAGCTGGCTTGCGCGTTCATGTGGAAAGCCGGATTGCACCTGAAGAAGTCGGGGCATGTTTGCCAAGTATTGCCATCGCGAGTTTTCTTAAGCAACAATACAGATCGTTTTCAATCTGCTTGGTTAAAAACACACCGGCTTGAAAAGATTTGGCTGCTGGCGGATTGGAGTTTTATTCTCTTCCCCAGCGCAGACTGCCCATGCGTGATAAACCGCTATAAGATTCGGGAGCCCAAAGGGACTTATGACGATTTCGAGTTCGTTACTCCTAAAGTCACCAGAATTGACCCGCGTGAGGCTTTGATTCCCGTGTTGCCGGAGGATCAAAAAATACTTTCCGAAGCCGGCATTGTTCAGGCGGCCCAACATGGAGAGGCGGCAGCCGCGTGGAAAAAGAGCCATTGGGGCACTCCGCGCGATGAAAGATTGATAGACCGTTTGTTGCAGATGCCCAGGTTAGATCGCCTAACTCAATCTCCGCCAAAGGATGAAGCCAATGCCATCGTTAATGGCAAGCGAGCGTGGTATGTTGGGCAAGGTTTTCAGCCAAAGAGTCCTAGCGCAACCAAACTATTCCCTGTTTTTTGGAAGAAAACCACGCTCTTCCTTTCTGCAAAATCGAATGTTCATAATTTGTTTCTTCAACCAACAGAATGCAAAACTATTGGTAACTTATATGGCGATGGACTTCGCAGGTGTCCCAATCCAGTCATTTTTCAGGCCCCCTTATTGCTTATCAATCAAGCCTGCACAAAGTTTTTGTTTTCGGATTTTGATGTTTTATTCCAGGATGATTTTTTATCAATTTGCGTTCCACAGCGTGAGGAAGATAACCTCCTATTCCTAACTGCATACTTATCGAGTCCTATTGCTCAATACCTTCTTTTCCATACAACCGCTAACATGGGAATTGAACGAGACGTGGCTCTTTTGGCTGAAATGCTTCGATTGCCATTTCCACTGCCGCAAGACACAAGCAACAAAGAGCGCAGTCAGAAAATCATAAATGATTGCGTAAAAAGGCTGCGGAAACTCCAGGCTGATTTGCAGAAACCGGAGAATTTCATCAAGCGTGACTCCTTGGTTGAGACCGCCCATGGTGAAATCAATGACTACGTTTATGACTATTTCGAGGTTTGTGAATGGGAAAAGTTATTGATTCAGGACACGGTCAAAATCTTTCGCCCCAGTTCAACCCCGGGTTCGATTGATTCTGATAAACTTTCGACGGCGACCCCCTCAACATCATCCGAGCGGGAACACTACGCGAATACGCTGATCAAAACCTTTCGTGGTTGGAGTCGGGGGAAACGCACACTTTGCGCAACGAGCACCGTTGCCAGTCAAATCGGCCTGGTTTTGATTACATTTTTTATCAATGACAGATCGAAAAAGTTCGAGGAAGCATCCGCTGAAGATCGGATTCTGAACGTCCTGGATTCCATAAAAGCCGCGACATCGGATGATTCTGGCACAGTGTTCCGCCGTCTTCATGGTTTTGCTTTTTACGAGTCTGATAAGGTGCATATTCTGAAACCGATAAATTATCGCCATTGGACAGCCACGGCTGCGCTAAATGACGCGGACGAAATTATCACGCGTATGATGGAGGATGGTGGATGGGGAGCTTAAATCATATAGGCTCACCAACTGCCCTACGAAGAGAGCTGTTTCATGGGGGCTTCGGGGCGCAGGTTATGCTCCTTATGTTGGAAACATGGCAAAGCTTCTCTCTGAACCATGTTGGGATTCGTCGCGAGAATCGGCTTACCGCTCTTTTTCGAGACGCTTTGATTAAAGCCTACGTAGCCGCGGGACGGAATTGGTTTGTCACTCTCGAAGATCCTATAACCGACCCGGATTACGGCACTGAATTGGGTAGAAATGATATTCGGTTTTATCCCCCAAAGAATTGCGGCCAAACGGTTTATTTTACCGTTGAAGCGAAACGTTTGAGGGTTAAAACCGAGCATGGCTTCGTTCATCTAGCTGACAAATACGTGAAGGAGGGGATTATGCGATTTGTTGATTGCAAGTATTCCAAGTCAATTCCGTGCGGTGGCATGATGGGTTACGTTATGGACAATCAAATCAGCCAGGCGTTTGAAGCTGTGCGAAAAGAAATCGCATCCAATTGCGAAGTCTTGAAGATGCAAACCACGAAAAATATACAGATTCCATCTAAAGCTCTGCCAGATTACGAATGGAGCGCCGACACATTACATGACCGCACAAATGAAATATTTAACTTGTATCATGTATTGTTAGGTGTTCCATCATGAGTCAAAAACAACATCCAAAACTCGAACTCACTTGGATTGGGAAGGAAAACCGCCCCAAGCTGGAGCCGCGCATTTTGCTGGAGGACCCCGCAAAATCTTATCATGCGCCGCATCGGATAACCGAAAATGACTTGTTTGATAACAAGTTGATCTTTGCCCAGAGGAATTATGAGCAACGACACTACTTCCATTTCCATTGAAGCCTTGCTTGATGCCGCCCAAGTGGGCGAATCCGTCGATTGGGAATTCAAATCGGCGAAAGGCGGGTTTCCTCGCAGTTTGTGGGAAACCTACAGCGCAATGGCCAACACCGATGGCGGCATCATCGTGCTGGGCGCCAGTGAAGGGCCAAAGGAAGCCCGTCTGGATGGACTGGCGGACGCGGTTATTGAGAAATATCGCAAGGAGGTTTGGGATAATGTCAACAACCGAGGCAAGGTGAGCTGCAATCTGTTGAAAAATAGCGACGTGAAAATTACTCCTTGCGGCTCTACAAAGGTTATTTTGACTTTGTTATTTTAACCATCTTCTTTTTCACGGTGTTTTTGCGCGCGCGCATGCGATTCGATAGCTTGTTGTCTGAGGCGATGTCTTTGGCGCATCTGCATGAGGACTTCCGCTTGATCCACATCTCTCCTGGGTAGAAAGGTCGCAAGCAACACCT
>CAIUEN010000101.1 GCA_903898185.1 uncultured Verrucomicrobiales bacterium | reverse complement strand
TGGCGCTGTTGAAAATCGCCCGTTGCAGAGCGCCCGCTTTGAGCAGCGCCTCTTCTGCCTGCTTGCGAGCGGTGTTGTCAGTGCCGATCAGCAGATAGCCGATGATGGTGTCATGCGCGTCACGCAGGGCGGTAACCGAGACGACCGCCGGAAAGCGGCTCCCATCCTTGCGGATATAGGTCAACTCGTAGATGTCCTCAATGCCGCGCGAAGCCTTGAATACCAGAGCTTCAAAGCCGGGCGTAATGGGCGTGGAGAGCTCGACGCTGAGGACTTTGGCCCGCGCGATCACTTCTTGCGGATCGGATATTTCCGCCGGGGTAATCTTGTTGAGCACCTCAGCGGCTGTGTAGCCGAGCATGCGCTCGGCGCCAACGTTGAATACCTGAATGACGCCCTTGGCATCGGTGGCAATGCTCGAAAAGTTGGCGCTGTTGAAAATCGCATTCTGCAATGCCCCCGCTTTGAGCAGAACATCTTCGCGCCGGACCTCGGTGATGGTACCCACCGTGACGGGGCCGCTGTACGAAATGGCTTTTTGTTTCATATTTGCTCCGTTCTTAACTGCCGGATGCGAATAAGTCCTTTGCTCATAGGCGGCTTATTCCTGGATCACGGCAACTATTGACAACGGCTCGACGGTTGCTTTCTTGGTTCCCGCTTCTTGATTGGCCAAGGGCAGGCGCACATGGAAAGTGGAACCGCGCCCAACTTCGCTATCGAGTTGAATGCTGCCCCCATGCGCTTCAACCGCCAGTTTGCAAAAGGTCAAGCCCAGTCCGCTCGAAAGCGCCTGCCCTTCTTTTTGGGCCTCCACCTGGCCGAACTTTTCAAACACCTTCTCTTGATACTCAGAGGGAATACCACAACCGGTATCAGTGATGGAAAGACGCGCGTATTGCTCATCGGCAACCAGTTCGACCTGAACGGAACCTCCATCCGGGGTGAATTTAAGGGCATTCCCAAAAAGATTCTGAATGATCCGTTCCGTGATGGCCGGGTCACAATACGTGATGAGCGGCTGGGCGGGAAGGTGAACTGATAAATGGCGGTCGCCAACCAAACCGCTCATTTTCTGTAGGACGGCGCTGGTTAGCTGTCCAAGGTCGCTTTCCTCTCGATGGAGAGGCATTTGAGCGGCCTCCAGACGGCTGACATCAAGCAAAGTGCTGACTGTTTCACATAATCCCTGGGTGACATCGCGCACATCGCGAAGGTTATTCTGGAACTCTGGGGCGTTGACTTCCTCCGGCGACAGAATTTCGAGAAAGAACCGAATGCTCATCAATGGAGAGCGCATGTCGTGAACAATCATGTGAACCAGATCATCGCGCAGTTTTTCCAGCTTGCGCAGTTTCTGATAGGCAGCCTCGGCCTGGTCCCGTTGGCGCAACGCCTCGACCTGCGCGTGGCGCAAGGCCATGTGATTGCGCAGCCGTGCTTTGACGAGCGAGGGATTGATTGGCTTGCTGATGTAATCCACCGCTCCGAGGTTCAGTCCCTTTTCCGCGCTGAAACTCCCGGTCAGGGCCGTCAGGAAGATTACAGGGATGTCACGGGTGTCCGGATTCGCCTTGAGCTTGGCGCACACCTCAAAGCCATCCATCCCTGGCATCATGACATCCAGGAGAATCAAATCCGGCTTCACTACGGCTACGGATTTGAGCGCGGTTGGACCATCCATGGTGACACGCACCGAGTATGTGTCGGACAGCGCCGCAACCAAAACATCCGTGTTGGCTGGAACGTCATCTACGATGAGTAATACATCCCTCTTGGGCGTTGGAGGTTGATGCGCTTCGCAAGAAACTGATTCTTGTTGATTCATAACATTCTTTCCAAGGTGGCGACCGCTTCGGTCAGCCGGTAATTTCCAATTTGACGATCCAGCTCGGCCAGATTGAGGCGGAACTCCTCCGGCCATGTTTTGGACCGGATCGCTTCCATCAGTTCCTGACAAGGCAGGGGGTCGTATTGCAGCAGAGGTTCCTTCATTTGTTCCAGCATTGCTTTCAATTGCTCCGCAGTGCCTGCTTTGCGCGATTCATCCGTCCGAAGCTCAAATGAATTTACCTCCGGCTCCATAGTTGTCGCGATTGCAAGAAGGATGCTCTGGAGCTGCTGCCATAAGGGATTCAGCCGTTGGTCAGCGTTGCTTTCGCCCCGGCCCAAGTCCAATTCCATTTGGGCGGCCGCCTTTTGCAGATCGCTCGCGCCCAAGGCGCCCGCCACGCCCTTGAGGTTATGCACCCGGCG
>CAIUEN010000100.1 GCA_903898185.1 uncultured Verrucomicrobiales bacterium | reverse complement strand
CTTTGGCCCCGAACGCCAAAGCATACCCTTGACACCGAACGGATGAATAAATAGAAAAGATGTGGGTAATGCGCAGCTTTAGAACCGCCCTGAAAAATAGAGAGTTCCACCTTGCAATCAAATAAGTAATTGGCTGGGTTGCTACGCAACCTTGGTCACCGGACACAAGAGATGGGCGAGCGTATGATCCTCACTTCTTTATCTGCACACGAATCGTTGAGCGCTCTGACCTCGCCTGCAATCGGCCAAGTCCACATTTCGCGGCATGGAACCCTCACTGAAATCGCAAAAGCGCCCAAAAAGAAGCGATGTCAGCGCACTTCGATCAACCGCTGGCCCTGTTTGATCTCTTGAAGGATGGCGGGCAGGAGCGGCACGAACCATTCCAGTAAGGCACGTTTGGAACAGTTGCCAACCCGCAACCACACGATTGTAGGGCTTGTTGGGCATTGCCCCACACGAACGGCAAAGTCTTCGTCCTTGGTCAAAATAACCGTCTCATGCTCAATGGCGTAGCGCCAAATGGGCGTGTCGGGAGCCTCGCGCAAGCCAACGTCTTCAACATGCCTGGCATCATGCCCCGCTTGGACAAGCCAGAGGGCCAGCGCTGGGGGAAGTTGGGCGTCGATGATGAACTTCACTTCGATTTCCTACCGTTCGGCGGCAACCAAAACCGGGTGATCGATTTCCTGCGCGGCGTATTCCAGGCAAGCCCGAATGTCATCGGCTTCCAAGTAGGGAAAATCTTCAAGGATTTCAACCTCGGGCACGCCAGCGGCCAGCATGTCAATCACGTCTTTGACGCGAATGCGCATACCCCGAATGCAGGGGCGTCCACTGCATTGGCCGGGGTTAAAGGTGATTCGATCTGCGTCTTTCATCAAAGATAGTCTATCCGTTTTTATGGCTTAACACAAGGTTTAGTTTGAAAAACACGGAGCTTAGGCGGCGATCATAAATAAAGGTAGCAACTAAATCTGGAATCCTCTGGTGATTTAGCGTAAGTTTGCTACCTCTATTTATGACCGCCGTCTTACGCTGAAGGCTTGAGACTGGAGGTAGGCGGACTGAGCGAAGGCAACGAGCGTCATCACTATTGACATTATGGGGTTGGTTTTGGTGGAGCAAGTTGGACACATAAGTCCAACTGCCCGTATGCATGCGCTGGGCTATCCATTTGAGTGTCATCGTTGTTTGCTGGCGCAGCATTCGGGCTGTTTCGGCCTTCTGTTTATCTCCTTTTGGGCGTTGCTCCAACTCTTTTTCCGTCCAACCCAGCCGCCTGAGCTCTTCGTTGAATAGGGTTTTAACATTTAATTTGATGCAACGCGCTATGTCGGGATGCGAAGGCAGAATGAAGAATGAAAAGTGGAATCTGGTGCAGTTGGTTGCCGAACCGCCCTCATTATGGAGCGTCAAAATTTATTGTATTCCTCGTGCGTGCCAACCCAAGTCCAGACGAAGGTTTGCTTGTCCCGATAATAACCCAGCGCCCGGTAATGCTCGCCGACTCTGACAGACCAGAAATTCTTTTTGAAAGGTTTGAAATGCAGCGAAGGATAATCAGGATTGGCCAGCCAGAGCCGGAAATTCTTCAACGCCAGCTTGCGAACCAGTGCTGGCAACTCATCGTGACATTTCCAGAAGGACGAAGCGGCCTTGGAATTCATTCCTGTTCCAGGCCGGGAAAATCACGCAATGTCCCGGCTTTGGCCTCGGCTTCCGCCTGTTCCATGAGCCGGTGCAATTTGCCGCCCGGCTCGGCGTCCACGGCCATCTGGCGATCCCAGTCGTCATCCGTCCACTCGTGCAAATAGCGCGAGATGTCCTCCCGCTCGGCGGGCGTCAGCGAGGGAATCGCCGCCTTGATTTCAGCAACCGTGCTCATGTTGGAAAGTTAAGCATAATGCGGGAGGGGGTCAATGCGGGAAAAATGCCGGGGCCGGGGGAAAAACCAGTCCTCACTATTGACATTATAGTGTTGGTTTTGGTGGAGCAAGTTGGACACATAAGTCCAACTGCCCATGTGCAGGCGCTGGGTTATCCATTTGAATGTCATCGTTGTTTGCTGACGCAGCATTTGTGCTGTTTCGACCTTCTGTTTATCTCCTTTTGGGCGTTGCTCCAACCCTTTTTCCGTCCAACCCAGCCGCCTGAGCTCTTCGTCAACCAGCGGATTGGCTTTCTCCTGGTCGCGCTCATGGCGTTCTGTTCCGTAGTGGCCGATGGAATCGATATGCGAATTCAACAGAGCATCCGTTCAGTGTGATGAGGTTGTCTTGATCGCGCGGAATTTTTCAAGAGCAACATTGCGGGCGATTTCGTGGCTGATAATTGGGCGGGGATAGGTTTTGCCGAGCTTGACTCCAGCGGCGCTCAGGACAGGCTCAGGCGCGCGCCAGGGTTGGTGAATCCATCTGGCGGGCATCCTGGCCAATTCAGGCACCCAGCGGCGGACATAATCGCCTTTTGAATAAATCAGGCGGGGAACATCCATCAAGGCCAGGCACGCTTTCCAGAATCGAGTGAAAACCTTGAACGGAGATCCGCTCTGGGTGGTTATCCTGTACGGATCCTCAAAGAGGAAGCTGTTGAATGAGCGGACTGAGTATCCGTCATTCTTTAAGTTATTCCATACTTGGCAACTCTCCTGTCGGCGCTTGCGAAAAAACTCCTTTTCAACCGCTTGATGAAGGAAATCGGGCAATGTCAGCAACCGCGCGTCCGCGCTTAGCGTCCGGATCGAGGCTGTCAGCGAAACAAAATGATCCGACAAGCCTCCAGAATGGAAATCCAGCGTTTAATGGTGTTGACAACCACCCCGACTTCCGCCGCCAAGGTGGACAGGTTCAGAGTTTGCGAGCACTGGGCCGCCAGGAGTTGCAGGAATCGTTCAAACTCCCTCAGACTCCCGACGTCGTACAAAGACCGTATATCCCGTTCCAAATAGGCGCGAACATAGGAGCCATACCAGCGGGGGGCGTCAAAATGCGCCTGCAACAACGGTTCCGGATAGGAACCCCGCAAGCACGCCTCAACAAACGCCACACGAGGCTCCAGAATCAAATGCTCCTTGCCCGGACAACGCGCTCTTTCTTCCAGGCCGAAAGTGAACGTATCCTTGCATACCGAAATGAGCCTACAACCAGGGCATTTCATTGAAAAGCCAAATTTGCATTCGTAATGCAAATCAGGCCGGGGTTAGGGTAAAGCCCTATGCCATTCAGGTTGACCAGCCACAAAGCTCAGCAAGAACTTGCAATGATCAGCAGTGAGCAAGGAAGGAAGTTCCTTGCTCAACCGATTTCGGGCCGACTCCAATTCATCAAGTCTAATTCTCACGGCTGACCCGCTTACAGTTTGCGTTTTGGCATGAAAAGCGATAAATTCATGGCATGAGTTTGGTAGAAGTTAAATCGTCTGTTGCAGAGATGAGCCTGGAAGAACGGTTGGAAGTGGCCGCTCTAATTGCCCACTTGAACAGCGCGGAGGATTCTGCTTTTCAGTCCGACTTGGATCAGCGAATGTCCGACATGGATGCCGGTCGCAAAACCACGGAGACGGAGTTGAAGAAACTGCATGCTGAGTTGCTGGCGCAGGGACGATGATGCGCGAGCACAAGTTTGTAGTGGACGATGCGGTGGTTGAAGACTTTTCCTGCGGCACGAAGCGCCAACGGGAGGAGCTTTTGCGGATATTCTCAACTCTGGCAGCATCGCCATACCAGCGCGGCGACTGGCAACAAAGGACGATGACTGGTCGAGAACTCCAAGTGAAGCGATTTGGACGCTGGCTGTGCGGTACTGGCTGGATGAACCAGTCTTGGAAGTGAGGATTATCGACGTGGAGAAGATTTTGTAAAAGCAAGTGTCCTCACTATTGACATTATGGTGATGGTCTTGGTGGGCAAGTTGGACACATAGGTTCAACTGCCTATGTGCAGGCGCTGGGCTATCCATTTGAGTGTCATCGTTGTTTGCTGGCGCAACATTCGTGATGTTTCGACCTTCTGTTTATCTCCTTTTGGGCGTTGCTCCAACTCTTTTTCCGTCCAACCCAAGTGCCTGAGTTCTTCGTCAACCAGCCGATTGGCTTTCTCCTGGTCACGCTCTTGGCGTTCCGATCCGTAGTGGCTGCCACCAGCCGACTTGCCAACGGCAAGCAGCTCCTTTCGGAATTGATCATCCCCCAAGCGCCAACCGCGCCGTATCTGCCGGTGATCAGCCTGCGTTTCCCCCCTCCCCCTCTCCTCAATCTGGCTCATTCCGGCCACCAGGTTGGCCGAGCCTCTCAATGTTAATAGTGAGGACTGCCACTTGCTCTAAGGCTCAGATGATCAAAAAGTTACAATCAACTCAAAATGACTGAATTGTTCCTGTCGTACACGAAAAACATTGCCCCTCGAACGCTGCCCATATCATGGCTGTGGCCAGTGAACCGGTACAATGCGCCGGAGCAAGAATTTTAAAATCAAACTGCCGCAGAGCTTTCAGTGTCAATCCGATCCGCTTCTTATCCCCTTTCAACAAATGCAATCCCCCGAGCAAGGCGTGAAAGGGTCTTCCGCCAGCTAAATTGCGAATGTGCTCCAACGTGTTCACCACGCCTGAATGAGCGCAGCCAAGAATAACCACAACACCTTGGTTCGAGTCAAAATACAACGCCTGATCGTCCACGACACTATCGGGTCTTGTGCAGTTTTCATCCAAATAGAACGATGGATCGGACGTTTCAAATTCTGAAACGCGAGGAATCTCGCCGGTAGCAACAACGCCGCCAAGTATTGGCGTCATTGCGATGGTGGAGACAATTTTTCTATTGTTGTTATCCAGCGCATTCAAAGACGAACGAGGCATGCCGACCGAACGGCAGGTTCCATCCTTATCACAGACGTACTTTGAACTCACCGCCGAAGGATGCATATAAACCGTGGCGTTGGGCGCGATTCTTAACACGGCTTCCAAACCACTGGTATGGTCATAGTGGCCATGGCTTAGAACAATGGCATCAAGTTTTTCCAGAGCGATCCCCAAGCGCGTCGCGTTCTCCAAAATCAGTTCGCTTTGCCCGGTGTCGAAAAGAATGCTTTGTTCCCCAACCTGCAAATGAATGGCAAGGCCGTGCTCGGCCTTTAACCCGACTTTCGATACTGGGCACTTATTTTGAGGCCAGACCTCAAAAACCCTCGATTTTTGAGGGGTTCCACCCCAAAGGTCTTCACTACACAGCCCCCCCTGGAAGTTCCATTTTTGCGGGGGTTATCAGTTTGGG
>CAIUEN010000099.1 GCA_903898185.1 uncultured Verrucomicrobiales bacterium | reverse complement strand
CGAATTGGCACTGCGCGTGCCTGACTTGAAATGGGAATGATAGTGCTGAGGCTCGCTACGGAAAAGTTACTGCTGACTTGTGAAGCCCTGCTGTGGAATGAACCTAAATTCGGCAGTTCCGTAAGGAGTCCCCTCTCGAAAAAACGTATCAATTCTACTCGATGAACTGTAATTGAGTCTGTTTGTCGAAAAACTTCTGCTTTAGAGTGCTTGGGATTTGACTCATCCACTGGGTGATCGTGTGGAAGCCAGCGAGAGGATAAGTTGTGGCTTTGAACTGCCGCATTCAGGTTTAACACCATGAATATAAGAATGGTATGACATAAAATGATTCATTGATTGAGCTGCAATTGCACATGTCGCGCCGTGTTCTCCAACTACTTCTGACCTGCCAACCAATTTGCCTGCACGGTATCAACGTGTTACAAGAAAGCCGTGCTTCTTGCCGAAAGGCACTGGCGATGACAGGAACCAAAAGCCCCATTTACTGCTAAAACCAGCTCACCCTGGGTGCTTCTTGGTGAGAGGCACTGGCGATGACAGAAACGAAGGATGGCGACTGTGTATGTAAAGAGTACAGCAAAGGCGCAATTCCTGCCGAAAGGCATTGGCGATGACAGGAAACCCACCACCAGTTCAATCGATTCATATCGAGGCTCGGGTGCTTCTTGCCGAAAGGCACTGGTGATGACAGGAACGCGACACGACCGTTGTCTTGGCAGTAGCAGTCATTGAGCCGTGCTTCTTGCCGAAAGGCATTGAAGCGAAGATAAGAACTTCGTGGGTAATCGGTCGGTCATGATTCTTTTGCGCTTCTTACCGAAAAGCATTGGCGACGGCAGGAACTCCTTGAAAAATTCGTGGAGATGAATCTGGCTCGACTTTGTGCTTTTTGCCGAAAGGCACTGGCGATGACAGGAACAAAACGAGATGAAAATGCAGTCACAAAGTTCAGGAAGCGTGCTCCTTGCCGAAAGGCATTGAGACGAATTGGCACTGCACATATCGCGCCGTGTTCACAGACCTACTTCTGACCTGCGAACCAATTTGCCTGCACGGTATCAACGTGTTATAGGAAAGCTGTGCTTCTTGCCGAAAGGCACCGGCGATGGGAACCGCGATTTATACAGGCTGAGGATCTTCTGGTCATTGGCCGGTGCTTTTTGCCGAAAGGCATTGGCGATGACAGGAACGCAGTCAATCGGTGGGTCAGGTCATAATTGCAGTCCTCCTGGGACTTCTTGCCGAAAGGCATTTGCGATGACAGGAACAAGAGTCGAACGGTTACAAAACGCACTGGAATACTCAGTGCTTCTTGCCGAAAGGCACTGGCGATGACAGGAACGTGGCGATGTCTGGAAAGCAAAACTCCAGAAAGGGCGAAGTGCTTCCTGCCGAAAGGCACTGGCGATGACAGGAACCAAAAGCCTAATTTACTGCTAAAACCGGCTCACCCTGGGTGCTTCTTGCCGAAAGGCATTGACGATGACAGGAACGTCACTGATCACCACATGCAAATGAACCCCCATCTCCCGCGTGCTTAATGCCAAAAAGCATTGAGGCGAATTGACACTGCGCGTGCCTGACTTGAAATGGAAATAATGGGGAACTGCAGAGCAGTTGGAAATCAGCCCAAATGAGGTAGTTGCAAAACGAAGGAGGTTTCGACTGCCGAATTTAGGATCAACGGTTCAACTCTACGGCAAATCGTAGGTATGGCGTCATAAACGCGCCATGAAGATGGCATTCAGACATTCACGCTTAGAATTCATTGCGTTCATTTGGTTGCCTAGCTCCGCTTTCTTTGCAACCGCACGCAATAGACACCTTTGCCTGCTGTTGCGGGTTCAAAGCACCCGTTGCACGATCCGCATTCAGACGGGCGTCTATCCCCATCGTGCCATCGTTTGACGAGTCCAGGCTCGCAAATGAGGGGCCGACCAAGCGAGATGTAATCGGCTACCCCGCCTGAAACCAACTCCGTAGCGGTTTGATACGAGCGAATTCCTCCGACCAACATCAGCGGAATTCCGACTCTCTTTTTGTACAGGCGTGCTGCTTCCAAATAGAAGACCTCATGTTCCTGTTTGCCGGGCCTGGGCGGCAGGAATTCTTGTGGGGAGGCAACGGTGCCACCGGATAGCTCAATGGCATCCAGCGAAGCCTCTTCCAAAAGACTTGCGACCTGAATCGATTCCTCACCTGTCATCCCATCGTCAAGAAAGTCCTCGGAGTTCAGCTTTATAAGCAATGGATAGCGGGTGCCCACGGCTTTGCGAATGTTGCGCACTACCTCCAATAAAAATCGTGCGCGATTTTCCAAGCAACCGCCGTAGTTGTCTGTCCGTTTATTGAAGGCATGGGAAAGAAACTGGCTCAACAGGAACCCGTGCGCCCCGTGAAGTTGAATGGCATCGAACCCCGCCTGCTTCGCCCGAAGAGCAGCTTGGGTGAAAGCAGAGATCATACCTTGTATTTCCAGTTGGCTCATGGCCTGACAGGTCACTTTGCCATCCTGTTCGACACTGGACGGGCCCACTGTTCCCATTCCGATGATGCCTGTGTTGGCAAACCTGCCAGCATGGACCATCTGTAGAGCAATTTTGCCGCCCACCGCATGAACCGCCTCTACCATCGTGCGCAGACCCGCCACGCATGTGTCGTCATGGACGGCCAATTGACCGGGACTGGATTGCCCGTCGGCACGAACAAAGGCATAACCGGTAATAATAAGGCCAACCTGCCCCTCGACAAGCTCGACCATCATGCCATTGAGCTGTGGGGAAGGCGCTCCCCCTTTGGTAGCTAATCCTTCCCATGTCGCAGACCGCACAAACCGGTTGGAAAGCTCCATGCCATTAAGAAGAGTCGGTTCAAATAATTCAGCCATAACATTCTGTGCATCTTTCATGGTTTCTTGTCTTTCGCCGCCTCAATCAATCTTGGCAACTGTTTGGTTATAGCGTAGACCTCTACCGTATCAGAATACAGCCCTTCGTTCATCATCGCCTTAGCCAGTTCCTTCGGTGATTGGTGCTGGCTTCTATGCTGGCGGACAAACTCAATCCGAGCATTCCTCAGTTCTTTGGGAGTCAGCAACGAAACTTGAGTCCATTTAAATTTCTCCAGCGCTATCTCCTTTCCCTGATCTGTCAGCATTTCCACTGGATTCTTTCCATGACACATCTTTTTGAGCATCGTGGCGAAAAGATAGCCGACGATAACATTCAAAGGCATCATCCACTTTCCCTTTCCTAATGTTCGATCAGGGGTGGGTGTGCAGACAAACGCCCCACCATACAGGCATAAACGAGAACGTGGATTCGGTCGATCTTGCGGAAATATCCACCCAAAGCTCACCTGCAAAGTTCGTCCATATTGCCACAGGTCGATCAATTCAAAACCAGCCTCAGCAAACTCTTCCTTTAGCAATCCCCCAAAACCTGGTCTTCTTTTATTATAGCCAGTTTTCAATGGGATATGCTCTCGAATAGCGGTAACAAATTCCGTCAGAGGTGTGGCTGGCTTGTGATTCAGATACAGGGCGGCGAGCAGGTGTTGCAGGGGGTGAGGTCTTCCAGCCATCGGTTCAGCAAAAGCTCTCCTAAACAACTGGACGTCGCAAATCAGGTCCTTTTCCAAAAAAGACAAATCTTCAAAGGCACCGTCGTCGTCTTTGATGAAATAAAGAGGAACTGTGCCCGAGCAATTTTCACTGGCAAATTCAAGGACGAACCCCGTATAGGAGATCGCCGAACGCAAAGATTCCGGTTTTCCTCGACGAGTTAAATATGGTCCGAATGAAATCACTGAAATATTGAAATAGAAAGTGAAGTCGGATTCAAGCCCCAACACTGTCAAAAGCCACTTCAGTGACTATCAACGGATCGTGTTCTTGAACTGGCACCAGCCTCACATCTCCTGACGCATACCTTTGATTGTTTACCATTAGGGTTATGCATATCATTTCCATCACCATTACATCATGCCTCTGGCATGAGCATTGATTCTCGGATGCTTTAACGCCCCATCTCTACAACTCCAACATCTTGACCTCGAATCCGTAATCTTTGCATCGCTGGACAAAATTGATCAATCTCACGCCCTCCTTGATGACCAAATAGCCCGGAGGGCCTCCATTGACCAAATAGCCTTTGAGCTTGGGATGCGCCTTTATATGGTCGAGAACTCTCGGGTCATCAACCCTCACCAAACCACCGCACAACAGAAGATGGAGTTCTCCGCCTTGAATGGTTTCCCTATTCAAGAAATTCGCTACCTTCGCTGGCAACGGCGCACATCCCTCCAATATGCGCGAAAGCTCTTCAACCGCTGGGGTTATCGAGGCAACTTCAGTCATTGTCTTTTCATCCAACCGAAATGTAACGATTTGGCCAATAGCCTTGATTTTGCAGTATCGAAAGAGCGTGATTAGTATTTGCGGGGCAAGATCAATTCCCGCAAAAACGGAAAAATTGGCCAAAACTTTCAAATCTGTGGATTCCTTTGGGTATTGGGGTGGTTCGTCCAAACCCAGCATTACCAGTCCCGTATGATTCAGGCTGAACCACTTCTGTCCATCTTGGGTGACTTGGTAGGCCCAACCGCAAACATAGAGAGCGCGGATCAGCGCCGCCTGTCCCGCTGCGTCTAGCCACGGTTGGCAATCGTTATCCAACGCCTCACCACCGATACCCGCATCTTGCCCCAATGCCACCCGATCTTTCGCTGGCAACATGCTAAACGCTCGGAAAGCCTGGCCAATCATGTCTGTCCGGAGGCTTTTCCCGGCGAAAACACGAAAAAACATTTGAAGAAATGCAACAACTCCACCGCAAATCGGTTTAGGCCGTGATTCTTTGGGCGAAATGAATCTGCCAATCAGAGAGCTTAGTCCATGATGGGTTGCAGTCTTGATTCTTGGAAGATTGCGACACCAAAATTCTTCAAAAAGGTTGCCAGGAACATAGCGTCCATCCCGGGTGGCAGACACAACCTCGCAGGCAATGAAGAACTCGGCATAAGTCTGGAAATAGTACTGGTTGAAATTGGCTTCTTTGCAAACCCGATTCACGTCGGTCAAATTCGGCAAGTCGCGAGTATAGGTGCTCTTAATCCGTCCAGAGAGCAACAGGAAGACAACCGCCTTCCACCAATACTCGGAATACGGAAAAACCGGGTCATCAGGCGGAATCTCTATGGTTACCTG
>CAIUEN010000098.1 GCA_903898185.1 uncultured Verrucomicrobiales bacterium | reverse complement strand
CAAAACGGTGAATTTTCGATAAAAATCCAGGGGGAGAGAAAAAGAGGGTGGTTTTGATGTTTAACGATAAGTGTATATTATATACTTCAATTTGTTTTCTAATGCATTTTTGAAAAAGAGTCGTTTTCTGCCAGACACTACTTACGAAATAAATGCGAAATCGCTGGAAAAGCTTAGGGCGGAGCCAAGTAATAGAACGGCTCCCAAGGGAGGTTGCGCAGCACCGCAAACGAAATCACAGTAATGGCAATCGTATAAACCACCGACGATTTCATTTGAACAGGGGGCGGCTGCGGCAAACCTCGCACCCAGAACCACCATCGGCGCGCCGCGCCGAATACAAAGAACGGCAGGAAAAGGACGATCAGGACATTGTCCCTCAATGCATCCAGGACGCGTCCATTGAGAAGGGCATTCATGCAGCGCGTGCCGCCGCATCCGGGACAGTTGATCCCCGTGAACTGGTGAAAAGCGCAAGGCGGATAGAACCTGAACTGCTGAGGATGATAAGTCCTCAGAAACAGCAGTCCGAACGCAATCCCGAGGATCATCGCCAAGCTCAGCACTGAGCGACGCGGCAAGGTCATGCAGGAATTAATGGCGCATTGCCTGCTGAAAAAACGCATAAAACTGAATCGCAAAAACAATAATGTTCAGCGGTATGCCAACGCCAAACGCGATCCAACACCACATTTTCGCTTTCTTCGACGAGTTCTGAGCCCCCACGGTATCACCCAAGCCCAGTTTGGAGTTAACCTGCGCCGCATAGACAATTGCTGCAATGCCAAATGGCAGACAGCAACACAGGGTCACCGCGATGGATTGCCACAAATAGTTCGGTATTTCAGTGCCAGGAACCGTTGTTATTGAACTTGGAGTTGCGGACAAAAGCGGCGGAATTCCCGGCCCGGAGCCTTGCGTTGGAAACATTGGAAATATTCCAGGCAACACCGTGCCTGCCGGTTTCCACTCGCCCATGCCTTCCGTCCAAAGCAAGTCCAACGGCACCACCTGTCCGCTCACGACCATGGCTTGCAGTTGTTCAACTGTATAGGGACCGGTCTGTTGTCCATTTTTACCCAGGTAATACATTTTTTTGATAACAACAGATCGGATGAATCCTGTCCAGTAGATTTGCGGCGATTCTCATTTGCGCACCATTGCCCTTTGTCATAACCCTTTTCCCAAGTGAACAAATGCACCAATGGGCCGGCCAATATCTTCTCGAACACCTCCATGCCAAAGATTCCCCGGTCCACGATGAGGGTGATCTGTTTGTTCTGAGGCCAATCCAAAACCTGGCGCGCCCGCGAGAGCACACTTTCGAAGCGTTGACGCAAGTCGGCAAAATTGTCAGCGCATTGGCTGTAAATTCGAGGAATTAAACTTGCGAGTGTTTCCCCCCGTTTTTGCCGGTTTTAGTGAGGTCTGAAGTTATTGTCGAAGAATAATCGCCGTTGACAATGCATCTGAATTGCGTCTGTTTCTGAGCCACACAGCGTCCACACAGCGTCCACAATGGGGACAGAAGAAGTGTGGCTGGTTTAGCCAAAAAATATTCTTTCGGTTGCGCACTCTTATTTTATGTATCCGACTACCTAACGAATGCAGTTTTTTATGCTTCATCGGCACAATTGGTGCTTATGGAAGAAATCCGACACTCGGAAGAAATCCGACACTAAATATGAAACAACTGAGCATAAAAAAAAATGTCTTTAACCGCGCATTGTTAATTCCCGTCATTGCTTTGAGCTTCACACCCTTGGTTTTGGCCGACAGCTTGCGGCTGGGTGGGGGGGTGCGTCACGGCATGGCCCGACCGCCGGTCCACCTAACCATAAAGCCTTTGGCAACAGCAGCTTGGGCTCCATACTCTCCAAAGCAAATCCGCCACGCCTATGGCGTTGACCAACTGACCGTTACTGGAAGTCAACAGAAAATCGCAATCGTCGATGCCTACGGCGATCCTTCCATTCAGACGGATTTGAATAACTTCTGCAGTTATTATGGCATTTCCACCACCACCGTTCAGATTCTCTATCCCCAAGGACAACCTCGAGTCACCGATACCGGCTGGGCCTTGGAAACAGCGCTGGACGTAGAGTGGGCTCACGCGATTGCGCCGGGTGCCACTATCATTGTTTCCGTAGCCAAATCCGCCAGCATCAACGACCTTATCGGTGCTGTGGATGCGGCCGTCAACGCTGGGGCCAAGGTCGTCTCGATGAGCTGGGGAGCCCCGGAGTTTGCCGGTCAGGCGGCCTACGACAGCCACTTCAACAAGCCCGGGGTGACTTTTGTAGCATCCTCTGGCGACTACGGCGAGAGCACCGGCGTCGAATGGCCAGCGTGTTCGCCTAACGTCATCGGGGTCGGCGGGACAAGCTTATATCTCGATAACAATGGTAATCGGACTGCGGAGACGGCTTGGTCCGGGAGCGGCGGGGGCATCAGTGCCTACACTAAAAGGCCCGCTTTTCAAACGGGTTGGCAAATCTGGGGCGGTGGCCGGGGTGTGCCGGATGTCAGTCTTGTCGCAGACCCAAACACCGGTGTGGGTGTATATTATGGCCGACACCTGTATGGGGTGGGCGGCACCAGTGCCAGCGCTCCACAATGGGCGGCTTTGGTTGCGCTCTCCAATCAGGCGCAGGGTTCGCCGCTTTCTGGTGGACCGGTCGCCCTAGGGTGTTGAATTGAGCAAAAACAGGCTTAAGGAGCTTGTTCCTTGATTGGTATCGTGATTTGAGGAACAAATTCTGAATGAATCGACCAAGGCAAATCCCCATCAATTCAACACCCTACGGTCGCCCTGTACAATCTGGCGACTCGCCCAGGCTGTTTCTTCGACATCATCGGCGGCAGCAACGGTACCGATCAGGACGACTTTGCCGTCCAAGGTTACGATCTCGTGACCGGGTTAGGATCGCCAAAGGCCGTCTTGCTCGTGCCGAACCTCTGATTTCCGAAATGATGTATTGCTGATTTCGCCGACTGAATCTGCTTCGTCGGCGAAATCATTACCAGCAGCCACACACTTTCTTGGCGTCACACCCCTTCGGCAACCAGAAAATCAATAGTGCGCGCCGTAGCCCCGCTGCTTTGCTGAACAAAACGCATCGCATTGGCGCCTAACTCGGAACGACGGGCGGCGTTTTCGAGTAAGCTTGAGATTGTTTTCTCGAGATCCTCGGAGTTGGCCACTTGCACCGCCCCATTGGCCCGCACCAACGCACGCGCAACTGTCCGGAAATTCTGCATATTCGGACCAAAAACAACTGCTTTCCCAAGCGCGGCCGCTTCGATCGGGTTTTGCCCGCCCTTTGCGGTCAGACTCTTGCCTACGAATACCACCGTGGCGTGGCGATAGAAAAAGACCAGTTCGCCCGTGCTATCAACCAGAAGGCAGTTCACCTGCCCAGGCGCAAAGCGAGTTTCAGGAGTGATTTCGGTTCGTCGCGCAAATTGTAGTTTGCATCGCTCCAAATCGTCCGACACCTCTTTGGCGCGCTCAAAATGGCGCGGAACCATGATCAGGAACAGGTCGGGATAAGTCTGACGCAACCGCAGAAACATCGCTCCGAGAATCGCTTCTTCGCCGTCGTGAGTGCTGCCGCAGACCAACACCCTAGCGTCCTTGTGTACCCCCAGTTGGTTTAGCATTGCCGCGACTCCGATCCGGTCGGGAGGCACACAGAGATCGAATTTCAAATTCCCAACAAGATGAATTGCCCTTTTTTGAAAACCGAGCTGTTCCAGGCGCGCGGCATCGTCGGCGTCCTGACAGCCTGCCGCGCGAAAGCGGGCGAAAATCGAGCGGAAAAGAAATCCCGCGCGTTTGTAACCCTTGAAAGAACGATCCGAAACGCGGGCGTTGACCAGAAAAAGAGGGATCTTCCGGTCCAAAGCCTGCCAGAGCAGATTGGGCCAAAACTCGGCCTCGACAAGAATGATCGCACGGGGCTTGATAACAGCGAGAGCCCGTCTGACGCCCCACCAAAAATCTGCGGGGTAATAAATCTTGATGACGTTGTCCGGCAGCTTCTTTTGCAGCTCGCCCATGCCCGTCGTGGTTGTTGTTGACACTAGCAGTTGACAATCGGGCAGCCGTGGCGCCAGCAACTGGATCAGTTGCGCGCAAATTCCGACTTCGCCCACGCTGACAGCGTGCAGCCAGAGGACTGGGCGCCCATTCAGGCGGGCCTGCAAGTCTGCGGAAAACAGCCCGAAACGCTGGCCAAAACCCAAGCGCCAGTTGCCGCGCCGCCACATCTTCAGAAAGTAGTAAGGCGAGCTCAGCACGAAAAGAATCGTGAACAATAGATTATAAATAAGACGCATGCGCGGGCCGGACAACCAGCCGGACAGCGGAGTATTAGCAAAGATCGAGGCAAAGGCCAACTTTTTGGCAATGGTTAAAGGCGCGATGCGTTCTACTTTCCTTGTCTTTTCTGGCAATTCCGATAATCTCAAGTCATGTTGAAATCAGCTTCGGCTCTGGTTTGGTTACTCTGCTGCGCGGCGGTCTCGGCCGCGACGGTGCAGTTGAAGGAAAAAGCCGCCATCACTGGCAAAATCCTGGTTGAAAAACCTGATCAGGTGGTCGTGGATATTAGCTACACGACAATAGTGATACCGCGCGCCGAAATTACTAAAATTCTGGAAGATGGAGCGCCGGTCGATCAGGCTTCCAATATCGTTCTTAAACCCAACGCCCCGGTCGCAGTCGTGGCATCGCTGGCATCTGTACAACCCATCTCATCGCCTGCTCCTTCCACAGGTTTTTATTCCGCCGCATCCACCCCCGGCAATGAGCGCAGTGTGCGCGAACTGGTAACGCGATTGGGCGAAGCGGTCGTGCAAGTGCGGACGCCCGCTGGACTGGGCTCGGGCTTCTTCATCAACGAAGATGGCTACTTGGTCACTAATTTCCACGTTACCGAAGGCGAAACCCAGATTTCTGTCGAAGTTTACCATCAAAAGGGCGGGCAACTCGAACGTAAGGCTTACAAGCAGGTACGAATCGTGGCATTGAACAAGTTCGCCGATTTGGCCCTCCTCAAAATCGAAGACAAGGACGCACCCAGATTTGTCCGCGCCGAATTCGGCAATTCGGATGCCTTGGCAGTCGGTGAGCGCGTCTTTGCCATCGGCAGCCCTCTGGGCTTGGAACGTACGGTCACCGAGGGGATCGTCAGCACCACCACCCGCCAAATCCAAGGCGATCTTTACATTCAGACCACTGCCCAAATCAATCCCGGCAATAGCGGCGGACCGCTGTTCAACCTCCGTGGCGAAGTGATCGGCGTCACAAACATGAAAATTTCGTTTGGCGAGGGTCTTGGCTTTGCCATTCCGATCGAACAGGTAAAGTTCTTTTTGAATCACCGGGATTCTTTCTCCTACGAAAATGATAATCCAAGCAATGCCTATCATTATCTTGAGCCGCCTGGACGCACCCGCAAGAGTGTGTCCGAGTAAGCCCGGAGAACTGGAATATCGTTTCATCTTGTCAAACCTGAATTTGGGTCACCACCCATGATTATGAGAAAACAACTTGTGTTTTTGGCGCTGGCACTGGCTTGCGCGCGAAGTTACGCGGCGGTTCCGCCTCCGGAAAAGCTCCTGCCACGGGAGACGATGCTCGTCATCACCGCGCCCGACGCGCCGAAGTATTGGGCTTCGTTCAATGGCTCGACTTACGGTCGGGTTTGGAACGACCCCGCCATGAAACCGTTCCGCGATAAGCTTACCGCAAAGCTTCGATCTGACATCATGGGACCTGTGGATCGGCAATTGGGAGTCAAGCTGGATGACTACAGCGGCCTGGCTCAAGGCCAGTTTACCTTTGCTCTGCTTCGCGAAGAGGGCTCAACCGATTTCAGTCCGCTTTTGCTGATCGATGCGAAGGACCGCTCGGAGAAATTGAAAGCCGTCCTGTCCGACGCCCGGAAAAAGTGGGTTGCCGCCGGCAAGCAGCTCAAGACCGAACAGATCCACGGCATTGAGTTCACAACTCTCATCGCCACCAGCGGCGAACTGTCCAACTCTATCAAGAACATCTTCTCCGACAACAAAGGCACTCACGAAGCCGCGCAATCCAATAAGAGCGGCTCCGCCAAGGCAGATGATTCGGCCCGCGAAAGCGAAAAAATCCAGGTGTTGGTCGGCCAGTCAGATTCGCTTCTGATCGTCAGCTATTCGAAAAAAGTGATTGAAAAGGTGCTTGCGCTGCAAACCGGTGGCCTGGCTCCATCGCTCGACCAAGAACCTCTGTTTCAGTCCGATTTTGCGTCGGGTCTTCGCGACAGCACTTCCTACATCTGGCTCAATGCCAAGGCGATGCTCGCCAGCGCTGGCGATGGCGACCAAGCCGACTCTTCCAATCCCGCCAACATGAGCGCCAAGGCATTGGTTGCGGCAACGGGACTCGCCTCTCTGAACACCGTTTCCTGCGCTTGGCGCGAAACAAGCGAGGGCTTTTCAAGCCAGATCGTCTTGCGCATGCCCGAGCGCGCCGGTCTGTTCAAAGCTCTTCTCCCTGATGCCAAAGAATCGAGTCCGCCGCCATTTGTCCCGGCGGACGCCATCAAGTTTGTTCGTTGGCGCGTCGATTTGCCCGAGACTTGGGACACGTTGGAGAAGCTGCTGGGCAAAATAAACCCTGGCGCCAAAGATGCCATCAACTTCATGCTCAAAGGCGCGGGCAAGACCCGGGACGAGAAATACGATTTGCGCGCTGAACTGGTCGGCGCGTTGGGCAATGACGTTATCACCTACCAAAAGATCCCGCGCGGCAATGCTGCGGCTGCTTTGGCCTCATCCCCTTCGATTTTTTTGATCGGCTCGCCAAAACCCGAACTGCTGGCTGCGGCCGTCCGCGTGGCGGCCGAGTCTTTCTCGCCGACGTCAACGATCAAGGAATCCGATTTTCTCGGTCGCAAACTCTATTCGCTGGGTGGGGCTGATTCGCGCCAGTCGCTGAACTTTGCTTCCAGCGGCGGGTATGTCGCATTTTCGTCAGACATAACGATGATTGAAGAATATCTCCGTGGGGCTGACGAAAAAACAAAACCCCTGAGCGCCGTCCCGGGCTTGTCCGAGGCGGCTCAAAAAGTGGGAGGCATGGGCACCGGACTCTTTGGTTACAACAACCAAGTTGAGGAACTGCGAGTGGCGTTTGAAAACTGGCGTAAGAATGGCACCAGCCCCGCCATACCAGCCATCTCCGGAGGCAAAGGCTTTAACCCCAGCGAGTGGCTGGATGTCTCACTGCTCCCGCCCTTCGAATCCGTGGCCAAATACTTCTCATTCGCGGTGTACGCCGGTCGCTCAATCTCAGATGGCTATGTGATCACGTTCTTTGCGCCGTCCAATGGAAAATAGCTGATGTCTGGAATAAAACTTGTCTTGGAACAAAATAAGTTAGATTCTTTAACTTCATTATGACGATATCAAAATTGATAACTGTCGCTGTGGCAATGACTGCCACCGCTTTGACTCTCTCCGCCAGCGAACCCAAGGAGATCTTCGAGAAGACTTGCTCCAAATGCCATGGCTTGGACGGAAAGGGTGACACCAAAATGGGGAAAAAACTGGAAATCAAGGACTTTACCACCGCAGCTTTCCAAGGGACGTTTACAGATAAACAAGCGGCCTCCGCCATCAAAGAGGGCATCAAAGATGGGGACAAGATCCGGATGAAGGCTTACGACGATCTTTCGGATGCTGAAATCACAGGATTGGTCGCATACATTCGCGCATTGAAGAAGTGAGTGGGTTAAGGTAGCATAGGCATCCTTGCCTGTGCCCCCTCCCTCCGGCGAGCGTCAGCGAGACGCTAATATCACTTTTCTACTTCCCCATCGCGCGATTGAGACGCGCAACGGCGACTTCGTAATCGTGGAGCCCTTGGATTTGAGTGGTCCGCGCTTCCGTCAGCGAGGTCTGCGCTCCCAGCACGTCAAGCTGCGTGCCGGAACCGGCGTCCATTCGCGCCTCAGCCAGGCGCAGTGCCTCTTCCGCCTGTTCTTGGACTTTTTTCTGGGATTCCAAGACCTCTTTTTCCTGGATCAGATCCGAATAGGCGGTGCGCACTTGCAACTCAATGCGGCGAGTGGTGTCTTCTATATCCAGCCGGGCCCGGGTGAAACGGGCTTCGGCTTCGAGGACTTTGCCGCGCGTCAACTGACCGTCGAAAATGTTCCATGAGAGTTGTGCGCCCGCCTGCCAACCGTTAAAATCACGGGTCAGGTCGCTGCTGAAATTAGGGCTGCGCCATTGCCAGCCAGCAAACACTTGAGCGCTCGGTTTATAGCCACCCCGGACATTGACGATATCTTCGCGGCGCAATGCATAGAGCTTCCGCAATGCTGCCAGTTCAGTCCGTTGATCCAGCGCTTTGGCAACGGCCATCGTCAGATCGATGCCAAAAGGCTGCGCATCAAGATGATCACTCAGTTCCAGCGGGATATTCTCCAGCAAGTCTCTTGGAAGATCCAAACCCAGCAGGTTGACCAGGTTATTCTTGGCGATGCGGCATGCGTTGCGCGCACGGATCAGCTTCGGTTGCGCACTGGCCAATTCCACCTCGGCTCGCAAAACATTGAATTGCGGGACCGTCCCAGCATTGAAACGCCGTTGAACATCATCCAGTTCGCGGGTGAGCAATTTAACCGAGGCCTCCTGCACGACGATTTGCTGAGAGCCCAAGAGCGTGTCCAGGTAGGCAATTCGCACGGCAAGCAGAGTATCGGACACCGTGGTCTCGTAATTCAACTGCGAAGCTTCGCGCGTCAGCTTGGCGGCCCTTAACGCGGAAGTCAGACGTCCTCCCTCGTAAATGGATTGCTGGACACGAATGCCGCTCTGCCAATTCTGGCTGGGCTGCGCGATTCCGGCGCCCGGCATTGGAATGTTCTCGATTAGTCCCTCATCCTGCGCTGTGTAACCTCCTGTGGCGCTCACTCGCGGCAGCGCAATCGAACGGGTCTGGATGACCACGCCTTCATTAGCGCGAATATCGGCCCGGGCCTGGAGGATTGAAGTATTGCGCTTCAGAGCAATTTCCAGGGCGTCAGCCAGCGTCAGAGGTTTGGAAAACAAATTCGTTCCGTCCTGCGCGAGCGCGGATAACGAACAGACCACTAACGCAACCGAGAGACGAAACAACCAACTCGCAGCCAATGTCCATCGAATCAAAAAAATCACGCTGCCCAATCTATTAGAGTTCACAATTTTTGACAACTTCACAAAAAGGCATTGCACAATCTTTTGATGCGTGACCAGAAAGCAAACGAATCAAACATGATCCAGCCGACGTGCTTCGGTGGGCGGCTTCCGGCTTTCGTCACCGCCAGCGGGGCTTGCCATTATCCGTTACAATGAAATTGCTGCTTCTTCCCGTCTTGACTCCCTTAACGCGCGGCTTATGTTAATCCACAAGAGCCGCGCTGGCTGCATGCTGCGCTGCCGAACGAGCATACAATAACAAAAATGATTACCTACAAAGAACTTGGTTTGGTCAACTCCAAGGAGTTGTTCCGAAAGGCTATTACTGGCGGATATGCCATTCCAGCCTTTAATTTTAACAACCTTGAGCAAATGCAGGCCATTATCGGCGCATGCGTTGAAACCAAATCGCCTGTCATTCTCCAGGTTTCCAGTGGCGCCCGCAAATACGCCAACCAGACACTTTTACGCTACCTTGCCCAAGGCGCTGTCCAATACGCCAAGGAACTCGGCTGCGAAATTCCCATTGTCCTGCACTTGGACCACGGCGATACGTTCGAACTCTGCAAATCCTGCATCGAATCTGGATTTTCCTCCGTGATGATCGACGGCTCGCATTTTCCCTACGAAAAGAATGTCGAACTGACCAAACAGGTGGTCGATCACGCGCATAAATTTGACGTTACCGTCGAAGGCGAATTGGGCGTGCTGGCTGGCATTGAGGACGATGTGGTTGCTGAGCATTCCTCCTACACGCGCCCCGAGGAAGTCGAAGATTTTGTGAAGAAGACCGGCGTTGATTCGCTGGCAATCTCCATCGGCACCTGTCACGGAGCTAACAAATTTAAGCCCGACCAGTGTACCCGCAATGCGGACGGCGTCCTCATCCCGCCTCCGTTGAAATTCGAGATTCTCGAAGAGATCGAAAAACGCATTCCCGGTTTCCCGATCGTTCTGCACGGCGCCTCTTCGGTGCCCGCTGACCTCGTCAAGATGGTCAACACCTACGGCGGAAAACTCAAAGACGCCGTCGGCATCCCCGAAGAACAATTGCGTCGCGCCGCCCACTCGGCTGTCTGCAAGATCAACATCGATAGCGACGGACGCATCGCCATGACTGCGGCAATCCGCAAGGTCTTCTCGGAAAACCCAGCCGAATACGATCCTCGCAAGTACCTTGGACCTGCTCGCGACCAACTCAAAGCGCTCTACAAACACAAAATCAACAGCGTGTTGGGCAGCGCGGGGAAAGCATAGTACCAGTTGAGAGTTGAGAGATTTAGCAAACCCGCCTGAACAAGGCGGGTTTTTTATGGGGCGTCCCATTCGTCACGCCGATCCGCGAGACGAAAGCGACTTTCAATGATCGGGTGGAGACTTCATCCAGTAGCGAAAGTCGGGTTAGAGACGTCGGAAAAATAGGCGCCTCACATCTTGCTGACGAATGGGCTGCCTGCGGACGGGGTGACTGGCATGGAACCTGGCGTAAGTCCCAACTGCCTGCCCGGCTGCGCCTGGGTTTTGGGCTTCATCAGATAGGTCAGCGCTTTGACAGCAAGTTCAATCATCAAAAACGGCTTGGCAATCAGATCGTTGCCACCCGCAAGGGATGATTGGGCACGGCTATCAAAGTCGTTGAGACTCGTTACAAAAACCACTGGCGTCGCCTTGTTGCTCGGCAGCGCGCGCAGTTGTTTGCACAGTTCAAACCCACTCATTCCGGGCATGTCAGCATCCAGAAAAATCAGGTCAAATTGATTTTCGTTCAGTACCCTTAGTGCCAAATGCGGATCGTCCAGGCTGATGGTCTTCAGGTTAGCCTTGCTCAGGGCGTTGGCAAGAACTCTGCGAGAGATTGGCTCGTCGTCAACGGATAAAATCATGCCTGATTGCGGGGTGCCCTCGCTGCCATCCTGGGCCTCCAGGCAGAGGGCGATGAGCGCGTCGGCGGCATGGGCGACAGTGCGCAGGCTTGAAACGGTCACACGCGCCGGTTTGGCATGCAATTCCTTCAGAAGCAATTCAAGAGCTTCAGCCATGTGAGAAACGCGAACAAAACCGGTTGTCCCCGCCAAGCTGGTCACAGTGTGGCAGACTTCATGGAACTCGCGCAATTGCGGCAACTGCGCGGCAACGCCTTTGGCATGAATCAAATTATTGGCGCGATCACGAAGATTCGCCTGAATGCTCGAAACACGACTCAAGAATTCCTGACGAATATCAAATGATGGCGGGTCGCTTGGCTCTTGCGGCTGAAACGGCGTTTGTTCAGACGGCACCGATGCCGAGGTTTCATTCCCAGCAGGCGGGTAACCGGGATAAGGCTGGGGCTGCCCTTGTGGATAGGCTCCGGGTTGCGAAGGATAGCCGACGGGAGGATAGCCTCCGGGCTGTTGCCCTGGATAACCTGCTGGCGACGGATAGCCTCCTCCCGGAGGCGGGGCATACGCATTAGGATAACTCGACGGCGGAGCCGAAGGATACGGCTGCTGCTGGTATGACCCCGCTGGAGATTGTTGCGACGGATAGCCCGGAGGCGGGTAGCCACCTGGCTGTTGCCCAGGAAATCCACCAAACCCAAACGCCCCACCTGGCTGCTGCTGTGGCATTGGCGCTGACGATCCCCCTCCCGGGCTTGGTTGCGTCTGCTGCCTCTCAGAGAGCATCTGATCAATGATTCCCAACGCCAACACGGGGGTGCAGTCAATTTTTGTAACGCATTTCGTAGCCCCAGCCTTCCAGGCATCCTTCACCATGTCATGCTTGTAAAAGCTCGACAAAACGAGGATGGGCAGGTTCTTAAATTCGGGCTTGGATCGCACCTCTTTGATCACCTCCAGCCCGCCCATCTTCGGAAGCTGAAGGTCAAGCTGAACGATATCGGGATTGAACTCGACGATTTTTGCCAGCCCGGCGACACCATCAAGGGCGTTCTCCACATCATAGCCCGAAAGCTCGTACTTTCGGCGGTAAATGCTGCCGACCACCACGTCGTCTTCAATTATCAAAACGCGTTTCATTTTGTTGCGGAAGACTTGGAATACTCGCGAAGATAATCGTTAAGGCTGTCTTTAGTCATCTGAAGGTAACTGCTGGCTTGGTCGAAAAATTGTTGGGCGTCATCAAGCCGCCCTTCTTTGCCCCTCCGTTCCAGTTCGCGGAGCGGAAAAATCATTGCCGACATGCCGCAAGCCAAACTGGCGCCCACCAGCTTGTTGGCAAAATGATCCACCTGCTTGGGCGAACCGGCTTTGATCGCAGCTTGCAAGCCGTTCATTAAATCTTTTGCCTGCGCAATGTAAAGCTCAACCAATTCCCGCAATTGTTCGGGATTGTCATTGGCAGCCGAAGCAAGGGTATCCAAATCGACCATGCTCTTCTTGGCCGAGCCGGTCTTGTCTTTGCGCGCGACGGGCAACTTGCCGGGTATGCCGGATGGACGGCAGCGTCCCAGAGCGCGCTTGAACTCAAGCTCGCGCATTGGTTTGGTGATATAATCGTCCATTCCCGCTTCAAGACATTTCTCGCGATCACCCTGCATGGCATGCGCTGTCATTGCAATGATGAAAATGCGGCGCCCAAAATGGCGTTCGAGCTGGCGAATCTGTCGGGTTGCTTCGTAACCGTCCATTTCCGGCATCTGGCAATCCATCAGGATGACATCATACTGGATGCGTTTGACGGCGTCGAGCGCCTCAAGTCCATTGGCTACAACGTCTGCGGCGCAACCCATTTTGCGCAGTTGCCCCATCGCGACTTTCTGGTTGATGATGTTGTCTTCGGCCAGCAGGATGCGCAGTTTGCGATCCTGCAAATCGACGTTTCCAGCCATCGCCGATTCCACTCGCACCTGGGCAGTGGGAGCCGTTCCCGAAAGCGCCTGGTATAGCCGCAATTGCTTGATCGGCTTGACCAGGCAGGCATCCAGATTCGCAGCCTTGACTTGCTCATCATTGAGTAATTTGTCCCATGTGGACATGACGATGAGCCGGGTTTTATTGATTTCAGGATCGGATTTAATGGCGCGCGCAAGCGCCAATTCATCGGCCCCGGAAATGCTGATGTCGATCAACGCCACTTGGAAAGGATTAGCCAGGTTGGATCGAAGTTGTTCGAAAGCCTGATCTGCGCTGGCCGCTTCAGCCACGCGCATGTTCCACGCGCGAGCTTGATGCAGCAGCGCCTTTCGGTTGGTTTCGTTGTCGTCAACGACCAGCAGGCTCATGTTGCTCAAATCACGCGTCTTTGAGATCAAATCCATCTTCGCGAGCTGCTTCTCGAATTGAACAATGAACCAAAATGCGGCCCCTTTGCCGGGTTCGCTGTCAACACCGATGGTTCCGTTCATCATTTCGACCAATTGTTTTGAGATGACCAGCCCCAGCCCAGTGCCGCCGTATTTGCGCGTTGTCGATCCATCGGCTTGTTGGAACGCCTGGAAAAGATGCTGCTGCACATCCTTGGAGATGCCAATACCGGTATCCTTGATCTCAAAGCGCAGGGTGGCATGCTTCTCTGTGTCCTCGATCATTGTCACCTCAACAACCACTTCACCCTTCTGCGTGAATTTAATAGCGTTGCAGATCAAATTGGTCAGCACCTGCCGGAGTCGGCCTGGATCGCCGCGAAGCGCTTTCGGGATTTCCGGCATGACAAAATTGACCAACTCAAGCCCCTTGGTCTGAGCGCTTTCTGCAACCAATTCCAGCGCCCCTTCCACCGTTTCCTGAAGATCAAAATCCAGATTCTCAAAGCTCAGTTTCTTGGCCTCGATCTTCGAAAAATCCAAGATGTCGTTGATCAACGTGAGCAGAGATTCCGCGCTGGCGTGAATGGTCTGGGCAAACTCCAACTGCTGGGAATTGAGATCGGTGTCCATGAGCAGGTTGGTCATTCCCAGCACCCCATTCATGGGAGTGCGAATCTCATGGCTCATGTTTGCCAGGAAATCGCTCTTGGCCTGCGTTGCGGCTTGGGCTGCGGCGTGAGCCTTGCGCAACTCCACTTCAACCTGCTTGCGCTCGGTGATGTCTTCGGCCGTGCCCACATAACCCGAGGCCTCGCCGCCTTCAGACCGGATGGCACCCACCCGTCCGTAAACCCACCGAATCTTCCCGTTGGAATCCAGGATGCGGAATTCCTCGGAATACTCGCGCCCCTCTTTCATGCAGACGTTCCATTCCGCTTGCACCTTGGCTTTGTCATCGGCATGGATGGCCTTTAACCATCCATCGCCCAAGCTTTCGGAAAACGAAGCGTTCATCAGGCTCTGCCATCGGGCATTGGTATAAATGCACCGGCCCATCATATCCATCTGGAAAATGCCAACAGGCGACGATTCGCTGAGTGACCGAAACTTTTCCTCGGTTTTCCGCAACGCGGCCTGAATGCGTTTGCGTTCGGCGTTTTCCTCCTTGAGCTGAGAGGTTCTCTCGGCGACCTTACGTTCGATCGTCTCGTTGATCGTCTGTAATTGCACCTGCTGTTGAGCCATGTCGAACATGCTGTGCAGGCTGGCGCGCGTGGCCAGGATCAGGAAGGTATCTTCAAAGAGCATCCAACCGATATGTTCCAGGCTTCGCAACGGATTCACATCAACAGTCCCATAAACCGAACGAGGCCACCAGAGGCCAAACCCGACCAGATGAAGCGAAAGCAACACGGTGGCGGTAGCCAGAAGTTTCCAGTCCCGATAAAGCGCCAGAAACGCAAGCGACCCAAAAATATGAAAATGGCTCTCCAAACGACCGCCGGTCAAATGAATCAGCAGCGCAGAAGTCAGCACCTGCCCCACAGTGACAGTTGCGCGAGTGAGTGTTGCTCCCGGATGGCGCACAGCCATCCATAAAGGAACGCCGCAGAAGATGCCCCCCAGGCAAATTGCAGCCACGAGGTTCCAACGAGTGTTCGATTCCCCCTGCCACACCAGCGGTGAGACAAGAATCGCCAGCAAAACGGCCCCCACCCACTGCAATCCCATGACCCAAATGAACATCCGATCCGAATGTCGATAAATATCAGCCTGTTGATTGCGAAACAGTTCCAATGCGCGAACCGTTGCGGGATCATCCCGGTTAAGTTTCGGCATTACAAAATTCATGCGTTTATAACTAGCTGAGAACCCGCCTCCATGTATAGGAAAATTTACTTTCCTGTCACGCACCCGTGGCAAGGATGCCTGTTTTACTTTTTTAGCTTTATTTCTGATAAGGATTTGTTATCCATTAGGCGCATGCGCTGGTTATTTTGTTGAAATCCTGGAAGTCCAGATTTCGTACCAGGGCATCGCCGTATAAAACCACAACTCAGAAAATTATCGTAATGAAGTATCGCACGCTCGTTTTGTTTGGCGCCCCCGGCTCGGGCAAAGGCACCCAAGGCAAAGTTCTCGGTGCCATTCCAAACATGTTCCATTTCTCGTCCGGAGACGCGTTTCGGAGCCTCGATCCCAATAGTGACTTGGGAAAAACATTCAAGGAATACTCGACCAAGGGACTGTTGGTTCCGGACGAATTGACGATCCGCTTGTGCGTCGATCACATTGGCAAGGTTGCCAAATCCGGCAAGTTCAATCCGGCCACCGATACCCTCATCCTGGATGGCATTCCCCGCAGCCTGACCCAAGCCAAAGCACTGCAGGAGACAGTCGATGTCAAAGCGGTACTGAATCTGGGCTGCTCGAATTTCGAAGACTTGGTTCAGCGCATGAAAAAGCGCGCCATCAAGGAAGGCCGCACCGATGATGCGGACGAGAATGTCATTCGCGAGCGTTTCCAGACCTATGAACGCCAAACCAAGCCGTTGATCGATTTCTATGGTGCCAGCCTGGTAAAGACTGTTGATGGTCTCCAGACGCCAATCAAGGTGCTGCAGGACCTGCTCGACATCATTTCCAAGCTCAAGTAGAACCATTCACGTAGCACAGGCATCCTTGCCTGTGCCCTCCGGCGAGCGTCAGCGAGACGCTAATTTCTCCCCGTAACCTGAACAGTTACGAATAAGCATCGTGCTTCTTGGGGCGAGGGGGAGATGTTAGCGGCTTGCTGACGCTCGCCGTTTTGAGGGGCACAGGCAGGGATGCCTATGCTACTTTTTGTTATGGCGCTACGAATCGTTTTCATGGGAACGGCCGAGTTGGCCTGTGCGAGCCTGAATGCATTGATTGAGGAGCCGGGATTCGAGGTTTTGGCGGCAATTACGCAACCAGACCGCCCGGCCGGTCGCGACTTGAAGCCACAGCCGTCCGCCGTCAAGAAATTGGCTGTTGCAAAGAATCTCCCTGTTCTGCAACCGGAGCGGGCGCGCGAACCCGGCTTTATCGACCAACTGCGCGCGCTGGCGCCTGACCTGATCGTCGTCGCCGCCTACGGGCAGATTCTGCCCAAGGCGATCTTGGAATTGCCACGTTTCGGCTGCGTCAATGTCCACACGTCGTTGCTGCCAAAGTATCGCGGCGCAGCGCCAATCCAATGGGCGATTATAAACGGTGATCCGCAAACTGGCGTGACGATCATGAAGGTGGCGCCAGCGCTTGATAGCGGGGACATTCTCAGCCAATGCGTCACCCCCATTGCGCCGGACGACAACGCGGAAACTCTTCATGACCGCCTGGCGCAACTGGGCGCGCAACTGCTTGGCCCGACCCTTCACGATTACATAGCCGGAAAAATCACACCGCGCCCGCAGGTCGAGTCCGATGCCTCTCATGTCGGGAAAATTTCCAAGGAGGACGGACGCTTGGATTGGAGCCAGCCAGCGACTTCTCTCTGGAACCGGGTTCGTGCGTTCACCCCGTGGCCGGGAGCCTATACATTTCAGGCTGCGGAGCCCAAGCCGCGCCTGTTGAAAATTTGGCAGGCGCGCGTTGAAACGGAATTGTCAGGCGCGCCGGGAGAGATTCTCACATCAGGCAAAGAGGGCATCGTCGTTGCCTGTGGGGTGGGATCGCTGAGAATCCTCATTCTTCAGCGCGAGGGCGGCCGCCGCATGAACGCGGCTGAGTTTCTGGCGGGGAATTCGATGAAGAGAGGGGAATTGTTGAATCGTTGAATCGTTGAACCGGGGAATCGGGCGGACTCTTGGAAGAATGGCAAGATAAGAACCTTACATAATAGGGAACAATACTCGCCCGGAGTCGCGGAAATGCCAGCAATTCTCATTATGTGAGGTTGACCTCTGGTCCGCCAGCACCTCGCTATCGAGGTGCAGTGATTATTGTGCTGACTGTTGCGGTGCCTCTGGCTCCGCTCGGAGTCGGAAACATTGAGCGCAGGCAGATCAGCGTTTCTCGCCTTCCTTTCTCAAAATGAGAATTGCTGCGGAGATGCGCGAAGATGAAAAATTACGGATGCCCGTATCTCCGCGTCCTTTGTGTCTTCGCGTGAGTATTTTTTTTGATATTGCCGAATCCTGGCGCCTCTCCTATAGTTCCAACAGTGCGATTTTGCTTGATGATTAGAACTCTGGCCTTGGTTCCGTTTATCCTTTTATTCGGAGTCGGATGTGGCGGGCTTTCGACATCTCAGAGCGTTTCGCCTCTCGATTTTCTTCTTCCTGGACTGACTGAAACCAAACCAGTCAGCAAACCCATGCTGACAGTTCCAGAGAAAAGCAGGGCATTCCAGCCCGAGTCCAAGCCCGTCGAAGTCCTGGCCAAAGCAAACTGATAATCTATGCGATTTCCTCTCGCGCTGACGGCAAAGATTGCCGCTCACATCATTAAGCACAAGATATTGCGCACGCCCAAGTTTGCCTTGGTGCTGCAATTAGAACCGCTCCACACCTGCAACCTGACTTGCACCGGCTGCGGACGCATCCGCGAATACTCGACCAGCATCAAAGACATCATGTCGCTGGAAGACTGTCTTGCAGCAGCGCAGGATTGTGATGCCCCAATGGTCTCGGTGTGTGGTGGCGAACCGCTGATCTACACCCAGATCGAAGAGTTGGTTCAAGGATTGCTTCGACAAAAGCGCATTGTCTATATCTGCACCAACGCCTTGTTGATGCGTCGCAAGCTCAAGGATTATCTGGCGTCGATCTATTCTCCTCGTCAGGAGGCCACGCTGGAGATATTGCTCAAAGAAGAACTCATCACCCAGAAAGACGCCGATACGATCCGCAAAGGCAAGACCAATGATCGCCTTGTCATTGCGCCGTCGCGTTGGATGTATTGGAACGTGCATATCGATGGACTCGAGTATACGCACGATCTGATTGTGGAGCGCGAAGGCGTGTTCAAAGAAGCGGTTGAAGCGATTAAAATGGCCAAAATCCTTGGCTACCAAGTGGCAACCAATACCACGGTTTACAAAGAAACCCAAATCAAAGAAATCGAACAGATGTTCGAATTCTTTTCATCCCTCAATGTGGATGGACACACCATTTCTCCAGGATACGATTACGATCAAGCCAAGGAACATGTCATCAAGCAAACCGGCAGGCAGCCGGAGGAATTTTTCCTGACCCGCGCCATGACTCGCCAGAAATTTGCGAAAATACAGGAATGGGGTAAACGCTTTACCATTTTTGGAACGCCGGTTTACCAGGAGTTTCTGGCCGGGAAACGCGAATTAACCTGCGCCGCATGGGCAATTCCCACCCGCAACATCAAAGGTTGGAAAGCCCCATGCTATCTGATTACCGATGGCCACTATTCGAGCTACAAAGAGATGCTCGAAAAAGTCGATTGGAACAATTACGGTGTGGTCGATGGCATCGCCCGCGACTCACGTTGCAAGAACTGCATGGTGCATTGCGGCTACGACCCGAGCGGCGCGCTGGGTGTTAATTATCAGAGTGGCGACACATGGAAGAATATTCGCTACAATTTCGGCGCAAAACCGGCTCCCTATCATGAAGGCCGAAAAGTCAATGCATACAACGGCGTGAACAGCGGCAAAGGGCATCTTTCTCAGGAAAAAGTCTCTGTAGAATCGCTTCCAAAAAGGTAACTGTTCCGTAGCGCAGGCATCCTTGCCTGTGCCCCTTCCCACGGCGAGCGTCAGCGAGACGCTAATCTCTCCTTCTGCCCTGAATAGTTTCAAAGAAACTTCCCTGGGTTTAAAATCCCATTTGGATCAAGCGCGCGCTTGACTCTCTGGTGCAAATCCTGCAGTTCGGGTGAAACCGCCATCGGCCACCAGGTCTTCTTCGCCAGTCCGATTCCGTGTTCGCCCGTGATCGCGCCGCCCCAAGCCAATACCTGGCGAAACAGTTCGTCCAGCGCTTTCGATGTGCGATCTCCGACGTTGGGCCAGTTCGCGTCATACATGATGTTGACATGGATGTTTCCGTCGCCGGCATGGCCGAAACAGGCAATTGGCAACTCGTGCTTATTCTGAAGTTGCTCGGCAAAATCGAAAAGCTCCTCCAAACGCCCGCGGGGAACTACAATGTCCTCGTTGAGCTTGATCAGACCGGTATCGCGGAGCGCAAATGAAAAATCCCGCCGGAGCTGCCACAACTTCTCGCATTCTTCAGTCCCAAACGCGGGTTCCAGAAGAACCGGTTCCAGTTTCCGCAGCGTTTGTTCCAGCACGAGCAACTCCTGCCGCACCGAAGCCTCCTGGCCGTCCAGTTCTACGAACAGAATCGCGTTGGAGCCTTCCAATCGTTTGCTGCCGGTGTATTTGCGCGCCGCAGCGAGCGTGAACTTATCGGCCACTTCCAAAGCGCACGGCAGAAAACCCGCCTTGAAAATCGCGCGAATGGCGCGAGTCGCCCCTTTTGCTGACTCAAATCCCACCAACAACAAGGCGCGGAAAGGAGGCAGTGGGATGAGCTTCAAAGTCGCTTCGGTGACCACACCCAAAAGGCCCTCGGAACCGACAAAAAACCGGGTGAACTCAAATCCGGTTTTGTTCTTGTGAGTTCGTCCGCCAACCCGCACCACCGAACCGTCGGCAAGAACGATCTCCAGACCCAACACATAATCGCGGGTAACGCCGTATTTCAGACAACGCGGCCCGCCGGCATTGGTCGCAATCGAGCCACCGATGCTGCAATCCGCCCGGCTTGCGGGGTCGGGTGGATAATAGAGTCCTTTGCTTTCCACCGCATCCTGCAATCCCTTTACCAGCACACCCGGTTGCACCACGGCCACAAAGTCATCTTGGTGAATCTCCACGATTTGGTTCATCCGAGCCAACGAGAGAGCAATCCCGCCCTGCACCGGGACGCAGCCGCCCTCATAGCCATAGCCAGCCCCTCTGGGTGTGACCGGGATTCTGCGTTCGTTGGCAAAGGTCAGGATTTGAGAGACGGAGCGGGCGCTTGATGGAAATGCCACCGCTTCGGGCAGATGACTGGCAAACCACTTGTCCCCGGAGTTTTCCGCGCAAATCTCCGATTCAGTGCGCAGTTCGTCTGGAGGAAGCAGTTCCTTAAGCTGGGAGGTCCAATGAGATGTCACGCGGTATTCTTAAGATCGGCAAAGACGATAATGCCCGCCCCCGTTTGCAGGAGGCTCACAACACGCACCGCCACCTGCTGACCAATCATGTTCTGGCCGTTGTTAACAACCACCATGGTGCCGTCGTTAAGATAGCCGATTCCCTGCCCCTTGTCCTTGCCCTCGCGGACCACCCGCAGAGTAAAGACCTCGCCCGGAAGGATGACTGCTTTCAAGCAATTGGCCAATTCATTCAAGTTGACAAAGTGGACAGACTGTAATTCAGCAACTTTCCCGAGGTTGTAGTCGTTGGTATATAGCTTTGCGCCAAGAGCTTTCGCCAGGCACACCAGTTTGCCGTCCACGGTGGATTCCTCTGGAAAATCGCCCTCATGGATTTTGACTTCATTGCGCTTGTTCTGCTGGATGCGAGTGAGCATTTCCAAGCCCCGCCTGCCCCGGGCGCGCATGATGGGGTCGTTGGAGTCGGCGATGTGCTGCAACTCGCGCAAGACAAACTGCGGCACAATTAGAAGTCCTTCAATGAAATTGGCTTCGATCAAATCAGCGATACGTCCGTCAATAATGACGCTGGTGTCCAGAAGAAGGAGATTTTCGGGCTTGGATTGAGAGGCAAACCGAACATACGGGATGATCAGCGAAAAATCCTCTTTATTGCTACGCATTGCCAGAATCATGCCGATGTAACCAAACGCAAGGAACAATCCCAGACGAATCATCCAGCGCTGCCTCTCCTCGGCGTATTGGAAGAGACCTGAATTATCGACCATGAACGCGATAACGCTGCCAAGAATCAGGCCAAATGTGGCCGACGAAAAGGCGCGAAGTGAAAAGCCTTTGAGCATTTCGTCAACGGCGATCAACAGCCAGCCTAGGCCAAAGCCTACCATCAGCCCATACTGACCGCTGGAAACCAACTCCGGGCGCACTTGAGAAACGGCGAAACCTCCCACCGTACACATTGATAGGAACAAAACTCGAATGACCCAAAGAGATGACATGGTTATTGCTCGACCTTGGCGGACATGCGTGACGCGCTTTCGGTGACCGACTGAAAATTGCCGATGGCATTTCCGAAGTTAGTCAGCGTTCTTGAGCAAAGGCTCCTGTTTATTGCCAAACTCGTCATGACGGCATCCAGACTACCAGACAGCCCAACGCTTGCCCAGAGTAGAGTTGAGGGTCTTGAATATCCATTAATTTTCTTCCCATCTTTGACTTTCCCCTGCTATTCCTCTAATTTCGAGGCCGTTATGAACGTCATCTTGCATACGGATTCGAAGTTTGCCGATCAACTCGTGAAGTTGACCGCGCCATCGAGTTTGTTCGATCCCACCATCGAACAGCAGACCCGCGCCATCGTTGAATCTGTCCATGAGCGCGGCGACGAAGCCTTGATTGAGTTGACCGAGCGATTCCAAGGGGCAGCGCTCCAGCCTGATCAACTGGCCGTCAGCCGAGCGGAGTTGTTGACTGCTTCGCTCAAGGCGGATCGGAATCTGCGCAAGGCATTGGCCGACGGCGCAAAGAACGTCGCCAATTTTGCCAGGAAATCGCTCCGCAAGAATTGGTCGATGCGCAACTCCCACGGCGCGCGCGTGGGTGAGAAATTTGATCCGTTCACGCGGGTCGGCATTTACATTCCCGGCGGCACAGCTCCGCTGGTTTCGACGGCGATCATGACCATTCCGCTGGCCAAAGTAGCAGGGTGCAAGGAAATCGTCGTTTGCACGCCTTGCAATAAAGATGGAGAAATCAACCCCGCACTGCTCTTTGCGACGCAGACCGCTGGAGCGACGGAAATTTATCGGGTCGGTGGAGCGCAGTCAATTGCTGCGATGGCGTTCGGCACGCCCACCATTCCTAGAGTTCAGAAGATTTACGGTCCCGGCAATGCGTATGTCGTTGCCGCCAAGCGTCTTCTTTTCGGATATGTCGCCATGGACCTCCTGCCTGGGCCGAGCGAACTACTCGTTCTGGCCGACGACACCGCAAACGCGGCATTCATCGCCTCCGACCTTCTGGCTCAGGCAGAACACGGCTCCGGCCATGAACGCATTTGGCTGGTAACGCCATCGCTGAAATTTCTCAAGGCCGTTCAAATAGAGATGGATCGCCAGTTGCCTGGTTGTAGGCGGCGTGAATTTATCGAACGCGCCTTGGCTCGAAACGCCTGGCTGATCCAAACCAAGGACATTGCCCAAGGCATCGAACTGGCCAACCGCTTGGCACCCGAGCACTGCGAAGTCGCGACTCGAAACGCCGACAAAGTCGGAGAAAAACTGCTGACCGCCGGGGCCATTTTTCTCGGTAATTACTCACCCACAGTCCTTGGCGATTACGTGGCGGGGCCAAGCCACACGCTGCCTACTGGCGGCGCTGGCGTTTCTTTTTCAGGACTTTCAGTGGACCAATTTCAGCGGCGCACCAGCCTTGTGGAATACGACCGCGCATCTCTCAAGGCATCGTTGTCGTCCGTTCGCAAAATCGCTGAAATGGAGGGCCTCGATGCTCATGGCCGGTCGGCTGAAATTCGCGTCCAGCCAATCAAAGCAGCGCGCAAGGCAAAGTGAAGCGGCACAAAATGAGAGCACAATCCCTTCCTCATTCGCAATCATTGGTACGGCCATTGGTTGAAAACTTGTGCGCTTACGTTCCGGGTGAGCAGCCAAAAATCAAGGGTTTGATCAAGCTGAACACGAACGAAAATCCTTACCCGCCTTCGCCCAAAGTGATTGAGGCGGTCAAAGCGGCTGTGGATGATCGACTCAGGTTGTATCCCAACCCCACCGCCGATCTCGTACGGGAGCGACTCGCCCGTCTGCACGGATGCCGTATCGAGAACATCATTGTGGGCAACGGATCTGACGAACTGCTCGCCTTGGCTACGCGCGGGTTTGTCGAGCCAGCGGTACGCGGCAAAGCCGCCAATTCGCGCTCGCTGATCCAGTTCTTCACTCCAAGTTACTCGCTCTACCCAGTTTTAGCCTCAATTCACGGCGCTGAGGTCAACCCTGTGCCATTGGCGGAAGATTATAGCATTCTCATCGGCACTCCACAGATGCCCCCTTGTGGGGCAGACCTCCGGTCTGCCGGTTCCAGGAACCTCCGGTTCCGTGGACATCCGCCAATTTCAGAGCAGTCCAGTGGCATTCCCGAACGCACCCGAAAAACCTGGAAAAGCGATGCCGCGCTGACGTTCATCACCACTCCCAACGCTCCCAGCGGACGGGGCTATTCCACGGCTGAGTTGGATGCTCTCTGTCAATCCCACCAGGGCGTGATCATTCTGGATGAGGCCTACGTCGATTTCGCCCATGAAAACGCCATGTCCCTGGCTCTGAAATACCCGCATGTGATCGTCGCCCGAACCTTTTCCAAGGCATATTCGCTCTGTTTTCAGAGGATTGGCTACTTCGTCGGACACCCCGCTTTGATTGCGGCGCTGCATAAGATTCGCGACAGCTATAATGTCAATGGCTTGGGGCAAGTGGCGGCAGCGGCCACACTGGCCGATCTTTCCTATTACAGGGCGAACTTCAAGCGGGTGATTGCCGCACGCCAACGGTTGACGGATGAACTTACGCAACTCGGGTTTGCGGTTGCGCCCAGCCAGACGAATTTTATCTTTTCCAAACCGCCGCAGTTTCCAGCCGAAACCTGGCTTCAACGCCTGCGCGACAAGAAAGTTCTGGTCCGCTGGTTTAAGCAGCCAGAGATCAAGGATTTTCTTCGGATCACCATTGGTACCGATGCCGAAGCGGACGCCCTCCTGCGAGCCATACGAAAGATTCTGTGATTTCCTAATTTGTGATATAAATGCATGGCAGTTGCCTAAGGGTCCATGCAAAAACTAATTCCGATTATTGCGTGGGCAGAGAGTATAGTTCCAATCACTGCTGTCCAGTTATTAGTAATTGAATACCAATTGGTTACAAGAGTCGTTATCTCCAAATTGGGACGGTGCTTCCGCAAGTAGCTCAGCAAGAGTAACTTTTCTCAAAAGCGTTGACACTCAAAATTTGCAAGATTGTGTAGAGACTCGCCTCTGACTTTTCCGCCTTTTTTGCAATTGCCACCAAAACGTAAACTCATACGGCAATCCATATCTGCGTTTTTGCCGCATTATCGCTGTTGCCATAAAAGTGTTTAATTCGCAAGTGCTGCTTGATCCACTGTCTAGCAGCGGGGTGATGTTCAGGTCGGCGAGACCGCCGTGATGGGAGTGAAGATTTGATTTCATAGGATCATTGGCTGATCGGTTCCTTGGTCGCAACCACATCGAATCGGATGGTAATTCTTGATGGAAATCCCGGGGATGTCAGCAAATGCGCGTATTTTATGCTTGGAAATACCCTTCTGACTAACCTCGATCGATCCTCCAATTTCCACGCTTTTTTCCTATCAAATTCCCCCAGATACGTTTACAATATCGCCCGTCAGCCGCAATTGCAGAGGGAATTGGCCGATGACGATAGACCAGCTTAAGCCAAATAAAGTGTTGCGCGGGCCGATTTTTCCAGAACCGGTCCAAGTATTGATCGTCATTCCGATGAGGACGGCGGTCAAACTCATCGGCAAAGGGCTTGCTTCCAATAAAGTTTACGAACCGATCCTCACCCTTGACCAACTCGCTTCGCTCGAAACCTCGCCGGAAACCGAACCGTTCGCGGCGACCCACTGCGTTTCCGTCTCGCAGTCGAAGCCATGCGTCTGGCACTGTCCTTCGAATGTGCGCACGACCGAGTTTAAGATCACCCTCGATGAACTCGATTTTTACGACGCTCTGACCCGTTTCGTGGAAGATCAGTCCATTAAAGCCGCTTCCGAGGAATCTGTCCGTGGCCGGGCACTCGCCTTCACTATGGCGATGCTGCAGCGCCGTTTCGCCTCCAGCATCTACGCCGTCCGGCGTAGCTTGGAGCACATGAGGAACAAGCGGGAAAAAATACTTGCCGATTCAGAAGGCTTCCGCAAAGACCAGATCAATAAACGTCTCCCCGAAGATTTTGACGACTTGTCCGATGACGAGCAGCAGCAGCAGCTCATCGCCGAGTTGGAAGACTTGGTCGTTTCCTACGATCCCGTGGTTCTCAAACAAGAAATCACCGAGTTGGGCCACCTTATCGCCCAAGCCCACGGCCTTGAAAAATCCGAAGTCGAATCCAAATTGGTCAAACTCCGGGCGCTCCTGACCGACCATGGCATCTTCAAAGACCCGAAGATGAAACTCCTCATCTTCACCGAGCACAAAGACACCCTCGATTTTCTGGTCGGTAACGGCAATGACGGTTGGCCTCTTGGCAAACTGATCGAGTGGGGCCTTTCCACCACCCAAATTCACGGCGGCATGAAAGTCGGCGACCGCGATACCCCCCGGCACCCGTATTTATTCCGAGCGCGAATTCCGAGAGTCCGCCCAGGTCTTGGTCGCCACCGAGGCCGCCAGCGAAGGCATAAAACTGCAATTCTGCTGGTTTATGATCAATTACGACATCCCTTGGAACCCCGTCCGCCTGGAACAACGCATGGAACTAATCCACCGCTACGGGCAGGAAAAGGACTGTCTCATTTTCAATTTCGTCTCCACCAACACACGCGAAGGTCGGGCCCTCAAAAACTCTTCGAGCGCATCCAGGCCATCGAAGCCGATCTCGATCCCAAGCACACCGGCAAAGTCTTCAATGTGCTGGGGGACGTCTTCCCCGAGAATCAGTTGGAAAAGATGATTCGCGACATGTACGCCCACAACCAGATGACCGAGGAAATCATCAAGCAGCGCATCATCGAGGACGTGGACATCACCCGGTTCGAGCGTATCACCAAATGCACCCTCGAACTTCTTGCCAAAAAAGAGCTGAACATCTCCGCCATCATCGGCAAATCCGCCGAGGCCAAGGAACGCCGCCTCGTGCCCGAGGTCATTGAGAATTTCTTCGTTGATGCCGCTCCCGCCTCTGGCATCCAGCCCAAGGAAACCAATGACGATTCCAAAATCTATCGCGTTGGCCGCGTTCCCCGCCAGCTCTGGCCCATCGGCGAACGCCTCGAACCCCGCTTCGGCAAACTCGGACGCGAATACAAGAATATTGTTTTTGACAAAAAACTCCTTGAAAAAGGCCCCGCTTTGGAGCGTGTCACCCCCGGCCATCCCTTGTTTGAGGCTGTCTGCGAAGACCTCTTGGTCAACGCTGCACCCGATCTCCAGCGCGGCAGCATCTTCTACGATCTCAACGCCAAAGCCCCCTACCGGCTCGACTTCTTCGCAGCTTCCGTCAAAGACGGGCGCGGCAATCAAATCCACCGTGGCCTCTTCGCCATCCAGACTGATCACGCGGGCCAGATGACCGTCAAACAGCCCACCGTTCTGCTGGATCTTTCCGTGGCGTCCCCGTCGGCCAAAGCCCCAGTTACCGCTGCCACCCATCCAGACAAGCACGCCGCCGAGCACTTTCTAATTCAGACCGCGCTCAACTCGATGCTTGCGGAAGTCACCGCCCAACGCGCCCGAGAGACTCAAACGATCCTGAAGCACATTGAAATCAGCCTCAACGAGTTGATCAATCGCCAGCAGGTCCGTCTGGCTGACCTCCACGAAATGCACGAGCGGGACGACACATCCCAGCCCTTGGCTGCCAATCTCAAGCAGACTGAAGATCGAATTGACGAGTTGAACGCCCGGTTGTACCAGCGCCGCGCCGAATTGGAGCGCGAGCGCGAGTGCATGATCGGCGACATCCAGCACTTTGCCTGCGCTTGGGTTCTGCCTCATCCCGATCTCCAATCCCAGGCCATTGCACCCATGGTCAGCGACCCCGATATTGAAAAGATTGCCGTCCAGTTCGCCATCAAACACGAGGAATCCCAAGGGCGCGTCGTCGAAAGCGTCGAAGCAGACAATCGCGGTTTCGATCTCATTTCCCGAAAACCGCACCCCGAAGATCCGAAGAGCGCGGTTGATGTTCGGTTCATTGAGGTCAAGGGCCGCGCCTTTACCGGCGAAATTGCCCTTACAGCCAATGATTACAATACCGCCAAGCGACTTAAAACGGATTACTGGCTTTACGTCGTCTTCCAGTGCGCCACCGAGCCGTCGCTGAACATCAGCGATCCCTTGACGCTCGACTGGCAGCCGGTCACAAAAATCGAACAATACCGCCTGCGCCAGGATTCCATTAAGCGCCCAGTTGAGCTAAAGAAAGATCGAACGCCTTACCGGGCTTAACAAGAACAAATGTTTGCAATTCTATGGCCACAAAAGACCTTTTTATCCATGCAATCCGCCAAGTTGAAACAGACGGGGGCACAAATATACCTACCGCACTCCACTACAAATCTGCGAATGATTACGTAATCGGGAATGACGCCCTTTCCGCGACTGACGACGTCTTGAATATTAATCAGGATTTCAAGGTGGATCTTGGTCGGCACAATTCGACGGCTCCAAAGCAAAACCAAAAATTCCCCACGGCTTGCGGTGAGTTTAAGTCAGCCTATGTCATGACGGGGGATTTCATCTCGAAAGTCCTTCAACAGGTTAACCATTGGCTCAATCTTCATCAGGTTGAGGAGGCTGCCCACGTACTGATTGCAGAACCTTTGGCCATGCAGGAAGCGGACGATTCAGGTTGGCTGGAAAGTTATCGGCGCAACCTGCGTGAAATATTGGCCGGCCGAACCAGCACGGATTATCCCAATATTCGTTTTCACGAGGTTAGTTTCCTTCCCGAACCATTCGCGGTTTTTCAATACTATCGGTACGGCATCAATCACCCTCTGATGTCACAAAAAATCAAACACCAGGCGCTCATCATGGATTTCGGCGGTGGGACGTTTGATGTTTGTGTTATTGAAACCACCAAAGAGGGGGACATCAGTGGTTCAGGGCGAAACTCCAAACCGTTTGGCGCATCGTCAGTGCCGGTTGGCGGGTTCTTCCTCAATCGCGCCATCGCGGAGTATCTCTATCGTCAACATATTTTCCAAAATTCCAAGCGCGACCAGTTTAAGCAGGGACTAAAGCTCTATGAAAAATGGCGTCGCAATGAACAAGACCTCGCCACCATGCGCGACGAATACCAGAAGTTCGTGCTTAATTTTCACCGAACATCCTTCGAGTTGGAGACCTTAAAGATTGGTTTATGCAAACAGGTAAGCGATTGGGGGCTCGGCACGCCCCTGTCAGCCCAAACCAAAGTGCGACTGCCGAGCGATCCATTTTTTGATAACTCGCCTTCCAAAAGCGTCCCGTTTTCGGCGACGGAAATGCGCGATATTTTTCTTCAGGAAGTCTGGGCCAAGAGACTTCAGCCGGCAGTTCAATTATGCCTTCAGCGTGCGCTCGACGCGCTTGACGGTGAACCAATCACCATCGTTTTATTATCGGGTGGTTCGGCCAATATCGGATGGTTGCAGCATGCATTGTACAGGGATTTCGACAGCCAGCTCGCGCAGGCCCAAGTGCTTCCGCTGCCTGACTTCCAAGAAGTCGTGTCGAAAGGTCTGGCGGTTGAATGTGCCCGGCGGTTTTACTCGGACTCAGGTGATTTTGGATCAGTAGTCTATAATCGCCTCTGTTTGATGCTAGACGTTAATCGCACGGATGAATCGAGCGACTGCCGGCCTCGCCTTTTTAAGCCGGTGACATCATCATTACCCAATCCCGGCCAACCGGGCGTTTTATTGCAGTCTGCCAGTGCCATTCGCGCATTTCTCGGCCAGCCGATGCGGTGGAAAGTTGGCCAGCTTGACGCGGAACCAAAAAGACTCGAATATTTTTTCTGCGCTCAAGTCTTGACCCTGACGACATCGAAAACCGGCTGAATTTTGAAGAGACCACGGCTCATGCACCGAGCCGATGCAATTTCGACCATCAACTCAAAGTTGAACTCATCGTGCGCGAAGACGGTACCGCAATTCCAAAGTTTATTTACCATCAGGGTCGGACGGACGCGGATGACGTTTTCACCCAAGGAAAACCATTCGCACTGGACATGACCTGCGGAGCCTCTTCACCCAATGCAAAGGCATATATTGGCTTTGATTTTGGCACAAGCAACAGCTCTGTTTCATTTGTCGAATCTAGGAGCGTGCGGGAATACAAAAAGCGGCTCGGCGATTCCTCCTGGAAAGAATTGCATGAGTTGGCGTACGAATTGCCCTATCCAATTGCCGATCCGCTGCTTTCGTATTTGGCTGAAACGACCAACAACGAACGGATAATCAAGTCCGGTCGCCAGACGTTTGAAGCCATGCTGACATTAAGTTATTTCGCCGCGTTGGCCGACTACCGCTGGCATCGGCTGAAAAACCAGCGCCGGGACAAATCTAAGATGTTCGGTTCCCTGAGCCAACGCTCGGCGGGGCCGCTTTGGGGCATGTTGCGGCAATTGTACGTTCAGCAGAACTTTCGCAATAAAGCCACATTTACCGCGCCGTTGGCCGAGTGTTTTGACGGCGAGGTTTACAATTCCTTGGATGCGTTGGTTAATTTCGTGGCGAGCGAAAAGCATGACAAATCCGAATCTGCCGATTTGCACCGCCCTCTAAGAATCGCCGCCAATCTTTGCAACCGCCTGTTCAGCAAAGTGTGTTTCGGGTTCTTTCAAAACTTGCGGACGGATAAGTTCGGCAAAGGAGTTACTGGCCATTTCCGCGTGGCCCATGGCCAGCCGCCGTTTATCCGCGACTATTGTGTCAAGTTGGCAACCCTTCCGCCCGAAATAATGCCCTACCTGTTTTTTCCAGAATCGAGCCTTGCGCTTCCTCTCTCGCCAATGGTGTTGTGGTGGCAAGATGCCAAGGCCCACATGTATGACCACGGTCGTTGTTACCTTTTTGATTTTGCGGCAAAAGACGGCAAAAGTTTTTCGTTCAAACCCGTTGGTCTCGCTGACCAGCTAACCGTCACCGAAGATCATGCGGAATTGGGAGCGTTGGCAAAACAACTCAAGGATGAACGAACCGAGGATAGCCAGATAGAAATCATCCAGGTAAATCTGATCGACAAAAAATGACCTACCAAAAACGCCTCATCGAAGTTGACCTGCCTATCAAACGCATTTCCGCGCACGCGCGCCGGGAAAAATCCATTCGGCACGGGCATATTTCGACATTGCACATCTGGTGGGCGCGGCGTCCGCTGGCGGCATGCTGGGCAGTCATTTGCGCGGCACTCTGGCCCGCCCCTGGTCAACCGGATTGCCCACCGGCCTTCATTGAAGCCGCTCGGATGGAAATGCAGAAATGGACTTCCCACGAACGCCTGAATTTCTTGAGCCCGGAAAGCCGCCTGCATTTTGAAGCTCTCCGCCAGAATCTTGTTAATCCTGTCCAACTCCGGCCCCTCCTTCTCGATTTCATTGCCGACTTCGCCAATTGGGACAACTCCACAGTCAAAGAATTTTTGGATACCAGCCGCGCTCATTACCCAAGCCGCGCATAGGGCCCTGGGCGGCACCCCCCGACACCCGTCCCCTCGTCGTGGACCCGTTGCCGGCGGCGGCTTGATTCCGCTTGAATGTCAGCTTGCGGGCAAAATCACCCACCATTTGCGGGTTCAAAATCACCCACCCTTTGAGGCGAAAATCATTGCTTTGAATGTTTCCAAAACGGAAACACAGGGCGATGAACGAACTCAAAGTGAATTATCAAGAATCAAT
>CAIUEN010000097.1 GCA_903898185.1 uncultured Verrucomicrobiales bacterium | reverse complement strand
CGATCACCAAGCTCCTGTTTTCGGGCTCTGCCAGTATTCGTTTGATGGACGATGTTGATTGCATCGCCCAAGGAATACAGAATCGCGAGGCTTTTGTCCCGCTTTTTCATATGGGGCAAGCGCAGGGCTAGGGTGTTGAATTGAGCAAAAACAGGCTTAAGGAGCTTGTTCCTTGATTGGTATCGTGATTTGAGGAACAAATTCTGAATGAATCGACCAAGGCAAATCCCCATCAATTCAACACCCTAGCCGCTGGCTGTGGCACAACGCGGCTTGGTTAAAATGACTTGACTCATCTCGGAAGAATTCCGGACGGGCCGCCAGCAGCGACAAATGTCAAAGGGCAAGTTGAAGCTGGTGCATGGACTTTGTCTGGTCGGCGACGTGCTTGGACAATGAAACGGGGGTCACGCAAGCCACTTTCTAATTTCAATTCCAATACCAATCCAATAATCGTCTGGGATACCATGTTGGCTAGGATGATGGGTTCTTACAAGAATTGTGTTCTCATGCGCATAAATGCGTGCGTTGAATGCGCCGCCATTTAATTGATGTGGAATCGGGAGATCTTTATGCATGTTAATAGCTTGGATGAACCACTCCCAATATAGTTCCTGATTTCGAAATTTCTTGGACTTGTTAGGCTTGTTAGTAAGTCCCGCATAATATACAACAACTCGTTTTTTATTCTTACTAGAGTTAGCCTCCCATAATTCATTTAATACTTTCCCCCGCTTTTCATTAAAATGTTTGAATGCTTCATCGCGATTCTTTGCAAAAAGAGGGACAATGTTTTCCCAACAAGCCGTCATATAGTAGAATTTGTCATTGCCCGGGGAAGGAAATGGAAGAACCTCTATCAGACATGTATCGCTCCCATATCTGCCCCAATGATGTAATTGGTGTTTCTTTGCTATCAGCTTACGCCGCTCGCTATCAGCGTTTTCATAACCCTCGATATCCCTTGCCATCAACTGTATTATCATCAAGCAGTGCCAAGTGGGCTGCAAAGGTGGCAAATTACCGTTCTGCGGGAACCATCGTTCCAAACCATTTCCCATTTTTCGACAAAAATCAGCTAAATCAAGGAGCGGACGCCTGCCATGGTCTATCCAATACTTAATGCGGGCACAAACCTCAGGGCAGGTGTTCCCACCGCCTTCTTCCATGCCGATGAACCACCATTGTCCTTGTGCATCGCCATACCCAAGGAACCCATTCCCAAAATTTTCGGTTTCAAAATCTAGCGGCATACTTTTTAAAACGATTATACTTAAAGGCCAAGAGACTCAGTAACGAATTATTACTTCGGAAATATGGATTTGTCCAGAGCGTGATAACAAATATCCGCTCGGCGCTATTGCAGGTCACAATAAGGGACGTTGCTCCGAATACGGCCGAAACATCAAAATGGCGGCACCGCCGTAATATCCCGTGATGGGATCCCATACGGTACAATTACGGCGGTCTCGCACCAAACGATATGAAATCGTTTCAAACGAATCCGTTGAACCGGTTACGACACGCGAAAACTGGCCAAAAATCGCGTCTGTTGTTCGGCTGTTTTACCCCAAATCGAAAACGCACACACAGAAACGACTTCCGATCAACATTGACCCAAGCCGCTCATCTCAATTATATTCCACTCCATGAGTTCTGACGGAAAAACGTCATCATCACCTTTGGATTGGTTTTCCAATTTGATCGGATACGCCGCCGTCAGAGATTGGACGCCCGCTTACCGAAAAGGAGAGTCTCGCATTGATCTTCCGGTTTACGCTCAAATCGACACCTATAGTTGCGGCGCAGTGGCCGGATTTCAAGTTGCCAAGTATTTTCATCCAACTGCGGTGTTCTCGGAATTCTACGCTTGCACGTCGCCTTCCCCGGATCACGGCACGTCCACGAAACAACTCATTGAGGCGCTTGAGCAGTATGGAATTCGGTGTTCCCGACCGCGCCGCCCCAGTTTGAAGGGGATTCGCGCCGCCATTGATGCGGAGCGTCCAGTGATCATCACGATCCAGAACCCAGGAAGCGATAACACGCATTGGGTGACGGTTTACGGCTACGGTGATGGATACATGCTGATGGCGACAAACGGCTTGCCTTTTTTTAGCAAGCATCGGGTGGACAATCGCAAGTTCACGCAGTTGTGGCACAAAGGATGTCGCCCAGACACGCTCGTCTGCCGAAGAGCGTTCTAATCCCGAACCAAAGTCAACGTCGGCCTGCCGACAAAAAAATAAAAGATGCCCACATTTGCATCTCAAATACCACGCGATGTGGCTGAGCGATTAGTTGAGCAAGCAGTTTCAATAGGAGAGCAAGGTTTTTGCCTCAGCTCCTCTGAAAAATAAGCGGCGGTCACGTCAACCATTGCTTGCGCTGTCGATGAAACACCAAACTAGCATAGCATTATCGGAGAAATGTCAGGTTCTCGGTCTCCGAACCAGTAAAATTTAACACAAACCACCAACCCCACCGCTTACGAACTTATTCCATGATGTGCTAGCGCAGTGGAAACACTGTAAAATTGGGTTCAGTAGTCTGCGTTTGGGTGCCTGTGACTACAACTCGTGCTTTGATAGTCTGCTGACTGCCGAGATTTCTCACTCTTACGCCGACCATGTGATCTCCCACTGCAACCCGTGATGTGAATTGCGCGTTCCCGGTATGGTAAGCTTTCCCATCAACAACCCACTCAAGGATATCCAATGGCGCGTTGGGGTGTGATTTATCTCGTACGAGTAATATTGCTTCCAAAGTTTTGTCTGGTTTAAGTTGTCCTACTCCGGCCTTTAGTATTTCCAAATTACTAAACATCAAACGCTGTCCTCCCTTCACTGGTTCAGCATTTGATGGAGTTTCGCCAAGCGGTTCAGGAAGTGCGAACTCCCCCGGTTGCGAATTCGTGGCCGGGCGCTCTGTCGATTGCGGAGCCGGCCTCAAATCTTGATTCACACGAGGCAAATTGTTAGTTGGCATAGCTAGAGCAACCGATGGTGTATTTGTTTTGGAGCGAACTGTGGCATCCTCCGCCTCTTTCAACTTTTGACCTCCCACTTCTTTATCATGTTTTTCCCGTGCGGATTCTTGATCAGCAAGCGCCTGCTTGGTAATGGCTTCGTTTTTGATGCGATCAGCTTCCTTTTTGGCTTCCTCTTTGATCTGATCAGCTTCCTTTTTCGCGTCGTCCTTGATCTGATCCGACTCGCGCTTTGCGTCAAGTTGAGCTTGATCGAACGCCTTTAGACGTTTCAGCAAGCTAAAGGTGACATTTATATGGACAGGTGGACTGCTGGTGGCACCATAGTTGTCCACACACCAGAATGTGATAGTATAGTCGCGCTCAGTTTTGTAGCAGTGACGCGCTTGCTTGGGGGCTTCCGTGAAGTCATTTTCTTGGCCGTCTCCCCAAGCAATGTGCCAAGATTTGAGAACGCCGTCAGGGTCTTTTGATCCATTGTCAGAAACAGATGCAATCCTGTTAGTTTCATCTACGGAATCGAGACGAAGTGCGGCGACGGGAGCGTTATTAAACGCCATAGCTGACCACCGCTTGAGGACGGGCCACCCCAAAACGCACGCAGCAATGAGTGCGCAAACAAGCAGAAGAATGGAAAAGAAGCCAACAAATCGTCTGATATTATAAGCCTTGTCGATGGGGAGTTTTGAAATGGCAACCAATGGCGTGACCGAGGAATCAGGCATTCGTTCACAGCCCCATAGAACTTGAAGTTTCCGATTCCACCAAGGACCGCAGAGGCGGTAAAGGTCGGGATCTTTGGTAATATCCGGAAGTTGAAATTGCTGAATGAAAGCCTTTGCATTGTGCTGCGTGTCAGGATCATCAGCCTTCTTCTTAAAAACCTCCAAAGCAGACTCTAGGCGTCGAATCTCGTTCTCGGGGATACGCGCAGCACCTACGGGCTTGCTTTTGCATAGGGTTTCTTTGCTTGCGACGTTGCGATGGAACACGCCGAAACTAATGCCTGATTCCAGAACCTGCTGAACCGGCGGTAGAATTTGACCAAGCGACTCACGGATGAGCGCCTGCTGATCCCAGTAATCGCCACCACCCTGAAAAGCTTTGAGGCGGGTAAAAACCGCTGTGGAAACTTTCAAACCTCCACTTGGAATGATTTCAATGCCTTCTACTTTCATGGGCGATCCGTTAATGGTTTATGTCACATCAGCTTTGGATACGGCCCTAATAATGCCTCCAGGTTCTGCCCTTGAAACAGCCCAACTGCAAACCTTCTTTACGGTGACAAGTCCGGGTTGGTAATTCATCCATTCTTCGACCGGCTTATCAGGACTTGCACATCTGATGGAAAACACCCTGTCGGAGGCAGCGTTGAACGCAGCGCCAATATCGGCGACTTCATTGTGGTTTGTCCACAAATAAAGTCGTTTGCCAAGGTCTTGAAGGGCATTGCAGATTTCCACAGAGGAGTTAACAGATTTTTTGGCAGCGCAAAATCTGTAAAATGCGGCGACCACCAGAGCAGCGTCCCCCGATCTTGTCGCGTCATCCAAAAGTCTTTGGCGTAAAGGAAACCACTTTTCGGTGGCGAGGCAGTCAGGCCAACAATCTTTGTAAGCCTGTTTAGCCGTTTCCGTTAAGCTATCTATCATCTCACGATCAGCTTTGGCTGTTTTTTTTGCTTCATTTGCCTCAATTCGTTCTAACTTTGCTTGCTCAACATCATTTTTCGCATTCGTCTCTTTTGCGATTATTTCTTGTTCTCGCTTTAGCAATGTATTAATTCGGTCTTCATCAGTTTTATTCTTTGTGGCAATTCTGTCAGCGTCAGAGTTAAGCTGAGCAGCCACTTCTTTCTGTTCCTTTGCCTCTTTTAGATAGGTCTCAGATTGCGAGTGCTTCCTACTGATTTCGGCCTCTCTGGTTTCGATGTCAGCCTTTTTCTTATCAAATTCATTCTGTGCAGTTTGAACAGCAGTTTCCCTTTCTCCAACTATCCGTTCTCGATCGTTCAATTGATTACAGCGGATTTCGTTATCTTTCCTCTTTACCTCAATGCATTCACCCTCAGCCCTAAGCTGGCCAGCCGTTTCGTTGTTCTTTGCCTCAATGCTTTCAGCTTTAGATTTATGCTCAGCAGCTTCTTCTTTCTCTCCCCTTGCCAATTGTAGATTTAACACAGATTCAGAATACCTCTTATTGATTTCGGTCTCCTTTTTGACAAAGTCGTCTTGTTGCCGTCTTAGCTCGTCTTTTTTGACTTGATCTCGGATTGATTCTTCCTCGGTATTTCGACGCACACGTTCAATAGTTTCCAAGAACGCTTTTTGACTCGATATGGCAATAGAAAGACATTCATATTGTGTTTTAAGACTCTCACAAGCTGATTGGTGGGTTTGGTTCATTAAAGGAATTGCCTGTGCTTGCGGAATGGGCGATTGCGCCCCTCCCATCTGAGCCGGTTGCTGACTAGCCGATGACAGAGCTGGAGAAGTCGCTGCACTACGAAAATCTGCATTAGAGTAACTTGAAGAGGATGGCGGCATATTTATTTCTTTCAGATATTAAATTGGTTTCAAAGCGGTTAAGGAAACTCAGGGTGAAAGATGCATGCATCCATCCAATATTCATCGCTATCCATAGTGCAAAGACGGAGTTCAACGTCCATTGGTAAAACGGGATTGCCGTCGTAATCTCCTTGAACAGCGGTGATTTCGAGATGCTCCGCGACCAGTATTTGATCGTCCGAAGAGCCTGAGTTATCTCCATCTTTTGGAGAAACACGGCGCAATGATACTTGAAGTGTAGCATTTACTTGGGTGTGACCGCGTTGATATCGGAATGGGTCACTCCAGCGGAGTTTATAAACCGGTTCTGGTCGAGCTTTGGACGGGAGTAAGCGTCGCCCAATGTGGCTACCGATCATCATAAGGCAAGTCTTGTTGTCGTCTTGTGGCTCTAGGAAGACGCGTCCAAAATCGCCACGCCCACTTTGGGGCATAAGCCCCCAGTAATTCCTTTTAGCAACGTGTGAAGAAATGCGGCGCTTGATCTGCCACTGAGCGATAAGCCCATTCCTAATGGCTTGATTTAGAGCAGCGCCTGCAACAGTGGCTGTTTTCGCATCGTTGATCTTGCCATCGCTGCTTAATGGATACCAAGAGCCGACTTGAGCGTCCTTGGCGAAGACGATCCGATTTGGCAATAAAGGAAGTGATTCCTCCAAAAGAGGGCGAAGTGGTGGTAATTCCGATGGCTTACCGCTGACAAAGACAAGGTCGCAGTCGAATGCGTCTACGGCTTTGGCTAGGCTGTGAAAAAGTTCCGAAAACGTTTCGTTTATGCACGAGGTAAGTTTTCGTTGGTCATAGTTCAGCGGAGAAGCTGGATCAAGAATGGTGCAGGGCAGCCCGACGCTAGAACAAAAACCCCTAAATTCCTGAATAAGATTATCCACGGTCGTTCCGAGTATGTTCTGCGGTGTTGGAGCGAGATTCGTTCCCTGCTGCTGGTAACACCCGTTGCCTAAATCCTGAAGCCAACGATAAATTATTGGGATAAATATCTGGCGGGTGATGCGACGCCACTTGGCAACCTCTCTCTTGGTGCTGCTAAGGAGATTGCGAAAAACGGTCAGTTCGTTGTTGTCAAGGCCGAAAGCCAGCGCAGGCAGGAGGACACCCTCAATCGCACGATACACCAGCGCGTCCCCGGCAATGGTATTGCTGTCACGGTAAAGGAGGTTGCTGACAAGCTGAACACCAGGTCCAGGTAAATCGTCACTGTACTCGATTATTGCGATATCTGTTGCACCGCCGCCAATATCTATATTCATCACACGAACCCTGGCATCGGCACCGAGTCCCCGGCCAACGAGTTCTATCCAGTTCTCGCCATTATTGCCAAGCCGCTTGATTTCACTGAAAACAAAAGGAAGTTGGGAAGCAACGGCTTCATCCAAATCCATCAACAACAAGGGACGATCCCCACCTCCTTTGCGGGAAAAAAGCTGGCGGCGGCGGAGGTGTCCAAGTGAGAAGATATCGACGGCCTTTTGCCACTTACGCCGATATGCTGCAAGCTCCTGACCAGTCCATCCCGATGGAAATGTGACGGTTATGGTGCGCAGGCGACGCTTAACCAAAGGTTGCCCCAGTGAGCGGCGCCATTCGGCAGACATAATGTTTCGATAGGCCGTTTCGATAACCGTAAGAGCGGCCCATGTGAGGCCGTCACTGCGAGGAAATGCAGGTTGATGGGGATTTGAAACTGGTCGAGCTGCGACGGTGTTGCGCTCGTTTGGAGGCAAAGCCAAATCGTGATTGCCGAGAGCCCAATCCTGACCGTCCTCATTGTGAAGTCTAAGGACTGTTCCCGCAAGCATCGGAAGCATCTGTGGCTGGGTTGAATTAAATGCTTTGGAGAACGCTGGATTCCAACGGTTTAAGTACATAGTCCAAAACGTCTGACCAGCTTGGCTGAGATTCCCCACCGGATCATTGTCCCATAGGTAGCGTTTGGGCGAGCTTAGTAGAAAATTGCCTCCTGCCTGAACTGGGAGTTGTGTCAACACTTGAGATGCCTCCAAACCCAACAAGGCAGGTGAGAGCTGAACGCAAATATGGGGGATCCGGAGCGTCCTAAAAGCAGGACGTGTAATGTTTTTCTCGAACGGCCAAACGCCTTGTTTCACGGTTTCCGATTCAGTCTCCTCCACCCATTGTAGATACGAGCTGCCGGAGTCTTCCTGATGCGGTTCCAAGTTTGCGAATAAAGGCTCATGAAGTATGAACCAAGAATCAATCATCGCATCTGAAGTGTCTACCGTCGCCTCCTTAAATGGGCATTCGTCGCTACGAGATGAAAAACGAATTGGGTGGCAAATTTGTCCCAACAGCCCGTTTGCGGCTTGATTATGCTCGATTGCTAAAGCAACTGTTCGCGTGTTACCAAAATCGACGATAAGATCAACTTCTATCGGATGGGCGGCGGGCACAAGCCACGTAAGTTGAAGCTCTACCTCAACTTTAGACATCGGGTTAACCTGCCGGTCATCGGCAATTTTAAAGCAAATGACTTGCGGACCGACTGGCACATCACTTAGCTCAGCATGGGCGTAAGGGGACAAACTTGGACGATGTTCGGTATGTGGCCGCGCCTTCTCACTGGTGATTCGTTCTTTCGGTTGAACAACCAAGCCGCGCTGAATAGTGCCGAGGTTCGACTCAATGGCTAAGATGACCCCAACTTCGTTCCTAGCTGAGGCTTCGTTATAACGATAGGTGAAGCGAGCCCTAATCCAAGGAAGACGATTCCCATCGGAAGCAAGAACATGAAACCAAGGGCAGGTGTTCTCTAAGCAGATGTCCGACAGGTTTGCGGATTCCTGAATCTGTTGTTCATCGAAAGGAACAAAATGAAAGTGGTGACCGGTGTCGGGAAATATATTTAATGAAGTATGAAGTTTCATGGCATCGCGTTCATTGACTGGATTTCAGAGCGCAAGCGCCGAAGTTCATCATCGCCCTTCTGTGGGGGCCGTCCGCCGATGGCAGTGTTAGCAATCTTGTCAAGGTGTTCTATAAAGCCGGAAATAAAGCCTTTGTAGTGTGGTGAGTTTTCGTCTTTGCGGTCCAAGTTCAAGAGCGCTTCGCTCGTGTTGTAATCTTTGAGGCGTGATTCAATGCTTTCGCCGTCGAGACCGCCGTTTACTGCTGCAAATTGGCGATGAAGTTTTCGTCCGGAAGTTCCAAAACATAAAGTGTCCTGCATTTTGGTTGCAAGAAACCGCCGAGCGTAGTCGGCGTCCGCATGATGGGTGATTTGACCTAGTTCATTCTGGATCCATTTTGCGAAAGAGCCATCTTGAATAGCGCATTCACAGAGGTAGCCCAAAAGCCTTTGGGTCAAACTTTGATCTGTAAGGCCGATCAACGGCCAATCGTTCAGATTGCATCGACGACTTTGAAGCCAATGGGCATTGAATTGTCGGTCGATATACGCGGTTACGTTGGTATTGGCACACTGAAGCGGGAGCGATTCTAGCAACTGTGGGTCAACACTTACAATCTTACGCAAGAGGAGACTGACACGCATAGACGCGTCGCCTTCCGGTTCCTCAGCGCGGAATTTTCGTATTGCCGCTTGAATAGCGTTTTTCCAATTACGAAGTTCCGACTTGCGGTTTTCAGCATTATCAAGTGGTAGTGCTTCGTTTAGGAGTGTCTGGATTTGGTGCTGAATGTCTCGTTTGAGCTGCTCCAACAGTTGAGGCATACGGGATTGGTGAACTTGCTCGATCAGTTTATCGAGTAGGTAATCCACACCGCCATCACCATCCGGGGCCTCCCCTCCCCGAAACATGGCCATAAGAGATTCGCTGTTCTGGCCGAATCGTGAAGTGAAAGCTACATTCTCAGAAATGTCCTTCAATGCAATTTGCAACTCTTCGCGTTTGCCTTCAATGCGAGCTGCAGGCAAATGTGGGTAGGTAACGGCAAAGTAGTTCGACCAAGTGGGAGTAGCAAGCGGGCCAATCTGATCGAGCCAAGAAAAAACATCTTCAAGGTTGTTGCTGGGCCGGTTATTGCGAAGCGCAAACACTTGAGCATTAACCACACTTGCAGCGAACGTAAGCACCAAGTTTAAAGGTACATCCCTTGATGTCGGAGGCATCGGAAGATGCAACGCGCTGAGCCATGCCTTGATTCCGTGAATGAGTTGGTTCGGTTGCGCAGCGGGGGTGGACATCCGGATAAGAAGGCAGAAGCCATAGATCTTAAACTCCCGTGCCTTATGGGCGACAACCGAAGCAGTTTTACCCCTCTTAAGGACCTCTGTGAGCAATTCGTCCGGAGTCATTTGAGATGCTATTTTTTTGACGCCACCTGGCATGGCAATCGCTACGCCAGGAAAATCTAGTAGGTCTGTTCCTGCGAGGAAGTCTGCAGCTTTCGGTGCTGTTTGCGAAAGAGTGGTAGCATTTACGGGAAAAACAAGTTCCCAAGCCAATCCTTGCCAGAGACCAAAATCAGATGGTGTGGAAAAGAGGTAGTTTGGAGCCTCGTAATCAATGAACAGTTGAGACTCGTTAGCGGAATAGCGCACGTCCAACACATTCTGGTCGGGATTAGTTACGTATTTCTTATATGAACTAATGTCAAGAAATAGCTTGGCAACTCGATAGGAGCAATGAATGGATTTTGTCCCTGCAAGATTTCGGATGCGCTTGAGCATCTGCCGTAATTGCTGGAATAGATCGGAAATGTTTTTTTCACCATCCCAGAATAAATCAGCCGCGAATTTGTCCACCAAATCAAGACTCGAAGAAAGAGTAGAGTGTCCAAGGATGCGGGTGCGAAGGGTATTCCAAACCGGGCGCAGGTTGCTATAGCGAGACCATTCTGCAGCCGTGAGATCTTCGAGAATATCGGCAACTGTGCGGAGTTCTTCGTAGGCGGATCGGTTAAGGGCCTGACCTGGCATCACAGCGTAACGATCAAGAAGTTCATCAATCGACATGGAGTCGAAAAAGGTTTGCTTAGCGTTACCTACCTGCTGATTGCATTCGGATAGAAATCCGATTGCCAAGGAGTGCAGTAACTGATGTTCGTTACAGAGGAGCAGTCTCACCGGGTGAGCAGGATTCTCTATAGAATCCATCAGTATGAAACGGGAAACACAACCAGATGCGTCGCTCCCCAAGTTGTAAGGATTCAACTGGACGCATCCATGCGGGGTGTCTTTGCGTCCTAGAAAAACGACAGGCTCATCAGGAGACCATTGGAGAGCCGAATGTAAAACGCGCCCGTCTGAGACCAAGCATGAATCGAAGTAGTGCGAAAGGAGAGTAGATTTTCCCGCTTGTGAAGGACCCCAAAGCGCTATGCAAGGCCGGGGTAATACCTGAGCAGCTTCAAGCCGTTGATCTGCTGATAGAAGGCTATAAGCGTTATCGAGCCAAGAGCCAAGCCCCAATGCGTAACGGCCTTGCCGTTGATGGCCAATGGTCCAAAACCAGTTGATTAACGCGAAAGGATCCTTCATTGATAAGTCTTAACAGCTAAGGGTTAAGGTTTTCTCCAAAACAAATTGGCGTTACGAGAATGCCGTTATGAATCTCCGCTAAAATAGGGGAGAACCCGCTTATCGCAGATTGCCAACAAGACCTGACGAAACGTTTTGTTTTCATGCGCTTCTCAAACCGGCACCAACTATAGACCTCGCTTACCTCACGCTCGGAATCTTCCCAGATCGGGCGAGACAAGATAGATCGTGGCGCGATTACGCCTCAT
>CAIUEN010000096.1 GCA_903898185.1 uncultured Verrucomicrobiales bacterium | reverse complement strand
TATCCTGAAACTGAATGCCCGTAACCACTTGGCTGACTTCGGTGCGGATGGCCTTAATTGTTCGGCTAAGACGAATATCTCGGGTCTGGCTTTCGGCAATGGAAGCGCTCAGTTCCTGCAGCGATCTCTCGATTGCCGCATGTTTCTTATTGAGCGCCAGTCTGCATTCCTCCCCTTGAACATTGAGTTTTCCAACGAGCTTATCGACGATTTCCAAGGCATTCTCAAGCTTGCTGAACTCTATTTTGACGCTTTCGATCGCTTTGGAATGAACCTGCTCAATATCACTGGTCAGAGTAATAAAAATGTTTTGAATTTCAGTCGGCAACTGGGATGCTTCGATGCGAAAGAGGACTTGGATGTAACGCAACGGAGTTAGCAGCGACTCGATTTCACTCTCCAAACGGCAGACTTGAACGATCTGGTCGCGGCGAAGGTGAAGTTCGCGTGCCAGTTCCGCCGAACAAGACTGGTAATCGCGAAGAAACTCGAGCGGACCGCGCAGAACCTCGGCGGCGTGCTTGAATTGGTCATGATCGTCAATTTGCCCCGCACCCAATTTGAGGAACTCCTCGCTGCTGGAAACCAAGGTTTCGCTGCTCGCTGCGACTTGCTCCAGATCATTGCCGATGGTCAGGAATCGCTTCTCCATGTCATCCATCAACCCCAGAAATTCGGACTGACGGCTCTTGACGTTGTCGCCTGCAGCCAGGATTTGCCTTTCAATCGACCTGCGGCGCAACCGGGATACAACACGCCGGAACACTCCCAGGCTAAACTGTTTGACCGAGAATAATCGCTCGTCTAATGACCGCAATCCCCCCAGCGCGGCTTGCGTCAACTGATTCCGGCCAAAATCCATGCGTAAATAGTTCAAGTTCAATGGCCCCTAAATAAAATAGACGACACGCTCTTTCCTGTATTATCGGCGAATCTGACTCTCTCCTTAAGGAAGATTTGCTTCCAAGTATACTTTGTCACTTCCTTCCGCCCGCCACCCCGTGGTGGCAGATTTGCTGAATAGTTACGAAACGGCAACGTGGAGATGAAAAGTAATTGTCGTTGTGCAGCATAAATTTAATCGCATTTGCGAGCGAAAGTGCATGATTGTCCATCAGATCACGTACCCAAAAGCCTCAGACAGAGGCTCCGCCCATGAATGGAGCCTTCTCGGAATCGTTACAAGCCACAGGGATTGTCATTTTTCTGACGCCCTGGCAACAGGCAGGCCATTCGCAATGGTCACTGTGGAAAGTAACGAAAAGCACTGGTTGCCCAAGTTTCCAATAACCACCCCAAACGGCGTCATTTCTTCTCCGTCTTCCCGCAACCAACCTGATTGTCGCTATTTCTTGACGCCCAGAATTGCGTCTTTGGCCGTCTTGGAGACCAGAAACTTCAAGACGCGCTTGGCTGGAATCTTGATGCTTTCTCCGGTCGCAGGATTGCGTCCCTTGCGAGCCTTGCGATTTGCCAGCACCAACTTGCCAAGGCCGGGAATGGTAAACGAGTTCTTCGCATTCTTGTACGCCAAGGCCACAAGAGCTTCCAGCGTTTGCGTCGCCTGTTTTTTGGTTATTCCGGCTGTTTCGGTCAGCGATGTTACGATTTGAGACTTGGTTAATGGTTTCGATGCTTTTGCCATATGATGCCCAATGGATAATGCTAAAATTCCTCTGACACAAGAGGAAAGAGCATCTTCTATTCTCCCTCGCTTCAAAATCTCACCCATCAAAGTACCATCATTGCATCAGTCGAAAAATCGACATCCATCCATCAAATCTCCACAAAAATAAGCCGGACAAAACAAATCGTAAACCGGACACGCAGAAGAGGTTATAATCGTAATAGTTGAATACAAATTATGAATGAATCAAATATAAACCATCAGAACATCGGAGCG
>CAIUEN010000095.1 GCA_903898185.1 uncultured Verrucomicrobiales bacterium | reverse complement strand
CGGCCGCTGGGAAGAACTTTACCCCCACGTCAAACTAACTTCCCCCAGTCTGAACTGATCGCCATGACAACCCGACCATAGCAAATCGATCCCAAGTGTTTACTCTGGACTAAACCCTTTAAAAAATCTGAGATGCGCACGAGGCCATCAAGGAGAAAGATTATGCCTTGGCCGAATCATGGATTGAGCGCACGTTTGCCAGTTTTCTAGGTGGAGAAGAGCGATGGAACCCTGAAGATGGGTTGCTCCCGCCAATAAGCCCGTATGGCCGCCCGCAAGAAAGGAGTGATATGGCCATCAAGCTGTTGACTCAGTGGGAGGAAATTGCCTCAAAACGAGCGATGCGTGCGCGTTGGCTGCGTGTCGGCTTCAACGCATCATCCTCACATCCGCCTCAGACTGGCCGGAGGTTTTTCGAGCATTTGACCAATTTCAGATTGATGGAAAAAAAGAGACTGCGGAAAAGCTTTTTGCCGAATGGCAGGACCGTATTGTGGTAGCGTGCGATCTTAACAATTCAGCCAGAGACAAGCGCGACGAAAGCTCTTGGATTCATCGGCTCATCCTGGTCAGACGCGATCCTCAAAAGCACAAGCAAGCGTTTCTCGACCATCTGGATATATGGTTTGACTGTCATCGAGAACATCCCGCATTTTTTGAAAAGCAATGGCGTTCGTTGGCGTTATTGACGGACATCCTGCCAACTGCGTCGGAACTGAAAAAGCGTTGCCCCACATTCCATGAGCGCGTTCTCGCCCCCAATCGGGTTGAGGAGACCCTTGAAAATAGTTTACGCGATGCCATCTCTTTTCTCGGGCCGGAAGGCGAGCGTATCGACCCTATGAGCATTTGGCACAAACACTTGCATAAGCTTATAACCAACCCGGGCGACAACGGCTCTGATTACCGCGAACAAGCTCTTTGGATGAAGGCGCTCTTGGAAGTCAACCGAGCCGCTTACGAGACACTCGTGGCGGCGTGGCGTCTGACCCACAGGCGAAAAAGGAACCTATGGTCCGAAATGGTGGCGGTGGGTTTGCCCTTCGGTTAATGAATGGCCGCTTATAGTCCATTGTGCATATTTTTTGCTGCAGCTGCCAGGCAGAGCAGGCAGCATTCTCCAAATAAAGATATGATTCAGGGCAGAACATCAGATTTGTTGGGCTGGGGATATAACCTGTAACCATGCCAACTGAAGCCGACACATGCAGAAAATATGTCGTCCCGATGCTTCAATCGGCAGGCTGGGATAACGAGCCGCATTCCATTGCCGAACAGCGCACCATTACCGACGGACGGATCGTTCCCGTTGGGAAAGGTTTCATGCGCAAACCGCCAAAACGCGTCGATTACCTTCTCCGTTACACCCGCGATTTCCCACTGGCCGTCGTCGAGGCCAAAGCCACCTACAAAAGAGCCGCCGATGGCCTCCAGCAGGCCAAACTGTATGCCGAAATGCTCGGACTGAAGTTCGCCTATGCCACAAACGTCCGGGATGTCATTGAGTTCGATTACAGCACAGGTCTGGAGAAACAGATCAAAGAGTACCCGCCCCCCGCCGAACTCTGGCAGCGTTACCGCCACGCCAACGGCATCAAAGACAACCTGGTGGCTGAGCGCTTGCTGACGCCATACAACCATGCCGTCGGCAAAACCGACCTCGACCGTTATGGCCGCCCCATTCCAGACGACGAATACCAAACCAAAGATTTTGAGAAAGTCGTCGCCCTGCATGCCCGCACAGAAGCCATTGCCCGGCATCTCACCGGATTCTTGAAAAAATCAGATCGATTTGCCAAGCCCATCGTCTTTTGCGTCGATCAGGAACACGCCAGCGAAATGCGCTCGGTCCTGAACAACCTGAATCGAGATCTGGTCGCCAAAGATCCCGGCTGCGTTTGCCGCGTCACATCGGATGAAGGCGACATCGGGCGCGGTCACCTGGGCCGCTTTCAAGATGTCGGTACCACCGTGCCCGTCATCCTCACCACATCGCAACTGCTGACAACCGGTGTGGATGCCCCCACATGCAAGAATATCGTTCTGGCTCGCGCCATCGGCTCAATGAGTGAATTCAAGCAGATCATAGGGCGCGGGACCCGGGTCCGCGACGACTACGGCAAGCTTTGGTTTAATATCATTGACTACGCCGCCGATAGCATCCGCACACTGTGTCCGACAGCACCGGAATTCCGCGCGCAGTGGGCCGACCCAATAAAATGCTCTAAAATCATCCAAAGCCTCGAAGAACGCGGAATCAATTTCGCCGATCTCGCCGAAGCCGCCAAACAACCGGAGGCCGATCCGTTTGATTTACTTTGTCACCTCGCGTTCAACGCCCCGTTGCGCGCCCGTCGCGAACGCGCCCAGATGCTCCGCGACATCCGGAAAGATTTCTTCACCCAATACGCCCCTGAGGCCCGTCAGATCCTTGATGAACTTTTAGAAAAATACCCCGACCACGGTGCCGCCCAGTTCGTCCTGCCCGACGTACTGAAGGTGCCTCCGGTTTCCATGCACGGGCAAATCGGGGATATCATCAAGACCTTTGGCGGCGCAGATAAACTGCGCAACGCGGTCAACCAACTCCAATCGCTGCTATATGCGGCATAAAGAAATATGGCCACCACCGTCCAATCCCTCGGCAGCCTCCTCAAATCCGCTCGTGACATCATGCGCAAAGACAATGGGCTCAATGGCGATCTCGACCGCCTGCCGCTCTTGACGTGGATCATGTTCCTTAAATTCCTTGATGGCTTGGAAATCCAGCGAGAGAAAGAGACAGCCCTTACAGGGCTGGGGAGGTTTGTTTGGGAATTGTTTTCCTGGGGTTGCGCTCGGCGCTGCACCCCAGGCTATCACATGACCGGGCTTTCAGCCCTCAGGAATCTACGGTCGGCTTTCACATGGCCGGGCTTGCAGCCCGCGAAGACGCCAAGTTGTCGCATAGTCGGGATTTCACTCCTCGGACGTGCGGGCAATTGGATCGTCCGTGGGCGTGGGACATGGATTGGACGCCTTTGTTTAAGGCTGAAAGTCCGCAATGTGATAGCCTGGGCTGGAGCGAGTCTGCGAGCGGAAGCCCAGGTGACATTCCCGCACAAATATCCCCAGCCCTGTAAGGGCGAAACTCCATCCGCACCATGTCTCAATCCCTCGCCAACATCGTGATTCACCTCGTTTTCTCGACCAAGAAACGTCAACAACTCATTCGCGATGAAGAACGGGGTCAATTGCACGCCTACATGACCGGGATTCTGAACAACTTGGAATCACCTCTGATCGAGATCAATTCGGTTCGCGATCACGTTCATATTCTCTTTGCGCAATCGAAGAATCACGCGCCGTCGAAAATTGTTGCGGAGGTCAAGGCAGCATCATCCGGGTGGATCAAAACACTGAACCCGTGGTATGCGAATTTCGCGTGGCAGATCGGCTATGGAGAGTTTAGTGTGAGCCCGATTCATGTGAATGTGGTTCGTGAATATATTCAGGGTCAGGCGGAGCATCACAAAACAGACGATTTTCAAACAGAGTATCGCCGTTTTTGCGAGAAGAATGGCAAACCATTGGACGAACGATATGCGTGGGATTGAAACTGAACGGGAAAATTGTGGTGTTTTTGTGCGGCCCTTACAGGGCCGGGGGGGGGGGGGGGTATGGTTTGGTAAGGGTTCCTGGGGTTCCTCCCCTGGGGTTGCGCTGCACCCCAGGCTATCACATGACCGGGCTTTCAGCCCTCAGGAATCTACGGTCGGCTTTCACATGGCCGGGCTTGCAGCCCGCGAAGACGCCAAGTTGTCGCATAGTCGGGATTT
>CAIUEN010000094.1 GCA_903898185.1 uncultured Verrucomicrobiales bacterium | reverse complement strand
GTAGAATGAGTCGTCATCCACAAGCCTGGTTGAGCGTTTTTCTGCGCTTACTGTTTCAGGACCTGCGAAGGAGAAACCTGAATGATCTCCTATAGTGGGAATGAATACAAAGCTATCTGGGAAATATTGGTTTGGGAGAATAGTTGGATTCACTGTCTTGGGTTCAGTTAAAAGTGCAACCGGATGATGAGTTGTTTTGGGTATGTATACTCAGACATCACGGTAAATCGGAAACATCGGTATAACTAATTGATATCATGAATTGCCATTTCTCAAGTAAAAGTGTGCACGCCAGGTTTTAGCTGGTGATAACATATCGATATTATAGGAGGCGGCTTAGTATATATTTACCTTGACTTTGAAAACGTCATATGTACCATCGGGGGTATGCGGCAGACCAATTCGGAAAGGATCGGGCCTTTTCTCGTCATCGAACAACTCGATGAACGTAGGCGATTGTTCAAGACCGTTTTCATAGACTATATCCCAGTTGTCCGTTTTGACGTACACCAGATCAAGGAACGCAGATTGGCCGCTGTGGAACTGGTTGAAAGATGCGTCTGTGATCGCAAGACCGCAGGACGTCTCTGTGGCTTTCATCGCAATACTGTCGTGAGGCTGGTTCGCATCAAGAGACTGCTTGGATTGGATGCCATTGTCAATGACGCACGAGGGCTCAAGGCTCCCTACAAATATGCAGACGAAATCCGGTCCCATATCAAGAACTTGCTCCACAACAGTGCGGGCTGGACGGATCAAGCTATTGCTGAGGAGGCCGCAAAGAATCTCGGATTGAATATCTCCCGGAGTTCCGTGGCGCGGATACGCACAGCAAACCAGGTCAATGGAGTAGGGACAAAATCACTGGGCAGGAAAGACCTCATGGAAATGGCCAAGGTGGCCGATGCCATAGATCGGGAAGATTTCGACGCACAGCAGTTGAGCTTTATATTTGAGCAGGATCAGCAGCTTAAGGAAAAAAGCGAGGAGGTTAGTCATGAATCCTCTCCAACGGCTGAAACTCAAAGCCAGCGAGCCCTTATTAAGAGGCTTCAAGTAGGTCAACGATGCGTTTTTACCGGTGGATTGATGCATCACCTTTTTCTGGAGGAAATTGGGTTCAAGGATCTCGTGGACTGTTTTCCATCTACTCCTGGAGCAACCTACCAGACTCGGGACATACTGATGACCCTGTTTCATAGCGTCAATCAAGGTATTCGATCCATTGAGGCCCTCAAGCTGGTTAACGCAGACGAACTGGGCGTGCTTATGGGTTGCAGTCGAGCCCCGGATAAAGAAACCGTAAGAGACCATCTAACCCTGATGGCCAATCATTACCTCAGCAGCATGCTGATTGATGGATTTGCCAGGCGCCTTCTTGAGCAGTCTCGGATCGACCGAGAAGTTTTCTTTATTGACGGCCACTTCTTGCCCTACTATGGCCTGAACGTTATTGCCAAAGGGTACTATACGGTCCGACGCTTGGCTATGAGAGGCAACGAACTCTATGCGGTATCGGATCTTAAAGGCAGGCCGCTTTTCTTTATTACCGAATCCAATGAGATCGATTTCCGACCGATTATCTCTCGATGCGCGGCCATGCTCGAGAATTGGGGTATTGCACGACCCTTGTTGGTGTTTGATCGGGGCGGTTATGGCATCCATTTCTTTCACGAGTTGAGTCGTCAGTCGGACTTTGTGACTTGGGCCAAGTATGTGACTGAGGCATCTCTTGAGCGGATTGCTGAAGACTCTTTTTGTACGGGACTGATCTGTAATGGTGACAAATACCTCGTGGCTGAACAGCGCCGCACGGTCAGTGAGTCCGTACAAACAGCCCAACGGGACAAGCGAGACAAGCCAACCTCCGTAGAGCTACGATTGGTAGTGCTCAAAGATGTGGACACAGGTAAACGGCTCGGGATCTACACAAGCGATTTCACCAGGCCCGCATATAGCATTGGCTATTACATGCTTCAACGCTGGGGTGACTCGGAGAATTTCTTCAAGGAGATGACGGCCCGATTTAACCTGAACTATCATCCTGGGTATGACATTGAGGAACTTGAGAAACAGCCCCTGGTTGAAAATCCTGATATCTTCCTGATAAAAAAGGCGATCAAGACCCTTAAACAGGAGTTGCAAGAACAACAAACCGAGGTACTTGTAGTCGAAGCCAAATTACATCAGCGTCAGGACAGGCGTCTTGAGAAAAAACTATCCGATCTGCGCACTGCAATAGACCAAAACCAGACCGACATTGTCAAATTTGAACAGAAAATGACAACTCTTCCGGACAAGATCCCTATCGTGGAGCTTCTCAAGGGAAAGCCTATGAGTCGCTGCGACCTGGAAAAGAAAAAGCTCTACGACCTCATGCAGTTCATGGCGTTTCATTCACGGGAAGCCCTCGTGGACATTTTCCGAACCTGCTATGATGATCATCGAGACGTTAAGAAGGTCCTGGACATGATTACCACTCGATCCGGATATGTTAAACTCGTCGGAGAAACACTGATTGTGATCCTGGACTGGATACAAAACAGAAAACATCGAGAAGCAGCTCAACGTTTGTGCCATCTTTTGAATCAAAAAGGCGTCAGGTTGATCGGTCATTTAAACGTCAAACTATTTTTCCATGTGTCTGACGTCCCACAATATAGACCCCAACAGGCCCATGCGGGGTGAACTTATTCTCTTGAGAAAAAATACGATTTCCCGTGATGTCTGAACTCAGTAGATTTGGTGAGGGCTTCCTTACGCCGCCGAGCACCACACGTACGTCGGTC
>CAIUEN010000093.1 GCA_903898185.1 uncultured Verrucomicrobiales bacterium | reverse complement strand
TGACTCGCTCCAGGGACTCCGCCGCTTCTTTCCAACGCTCGGCCTTCTGAAACGCCTTGACTTCGCTCATAAGAAGGTCCGACTGGATTTCCACAGGCAGGTTGGGATCAACCTCGGCTTGGGCGCCACAGTGGCCTCCAATCAATACAGGCAACAGGAGAAGCATGGACGCGATGGATTTGATTTGAACAAGGAAATGCCGAGCCATTTGCACGGCTAACGTTGATGGAGAGAACATGCGCTTCATAGGAGGGCGATCAGTGAATATAAACATGAAAAACGGGGGGCTTGGCGCTTTGTATTTGTATTATTTTGCAACAGGTTTCTTTGGAAATCATTGGCCCGCTTTTTCAAGTTCCTTTGCTTTACGGTCTTCGGCTTCTTCATAGGCGCGGTCCAACTCATTATAGGCATTGCGCGTGGAATAAGCCGCCGGTTGAGAACCTGCCGCGCCGGAAACCGGGGCGGTGCCCTGTATCAGCGGTTTGCCAAAACGGCCCTGCACCCATTGTGGCTCGCGCAAATCAACCCCGGTCGCAACCACCTCGCGGGTCTTGACGGCCAGCGGATCAGGCGGTGTGTATTCCCAAGAAACAGATCGTGCGGAGGGGGCCAGGAGGTCTTGGCGGCGGGCATCCGCCTTGGAACGGGCGTCAAACATCAAAACCTGCATTTGATCCTGTGTGATAAGCTGGGGTTTATCGGCTCCGCGCTTCCGCCACTCCACTCGCATGGCAGCCAGGCCAGCCCGCGCCAGTTGGTTGGTGGTCCAGTCCCTATCCTGAACCTGGCATTCGCCGGTCAAAGAAACAGCCTTGCCGCCGTTGGTGCTGGCAAAAACAAGCAGTGCGAATTGCCTGGAGACCTGGAAATTGAGAGTTGCGGGGCGTGTTTTGGAATAAGAGAAAAGAGCTCCCCACCCGCGAGGCCAAGGGTGATCAAACCCCAGCCCCCATTCCCCGGCAGCATCGGGCAGCAGCCCGTCAAAGCGATCTATAAACCAACCGACAGGCTGGCCATTGGCATAGACCCGCCAGGAGATCGTCGGCGCCTCGCGCAATACCGAGGTGAACCCGTTATCCGGGAGGAGTGTTTCGCCTTGGACGGAGTTTTCCACCCGTCCGGGATACCAGCGGAAGTGCCACTCGGCATGAGGAATGTCTTCAGCATCCGCGAAAAAACGAGAGGCATATTCCAAGTTTAAGGTGCAGGGTTGCCCTTCAACAGTGGCATCAAACGTGCTTTTCTGGCAATGCATTGACAGGTCGTCAGCGGCATGCAAACAAACAGCCGATACAGCAATTCCAAGGCACACCACTCGCAAAAGGATAGCAGACATAGCAATGTGACAGAAAGTATTGCGGTCTGATGCCTGGTTTTCAAGAAGAAACAAGCGGCAACCAAGCTGAATTTTTAATCGCAGACCCGGCAGCCTGCCCATTCGAGAATGACCTTCTCCATCTTTAAAAACATGGGCTCGTCTTCTATCAAAAGAATCAGAGAACCCTGATTCTCCAGCCGTTGCAGACAAGAGTGTTTGATTATTCATGCTCTTTGACACGAGTTATCACGACTTTGTCCGGAACAGGCAGGGTGTCATCCATCGCCAAGGGTTCCAGTGGAAGAGCCTCACGAGAGTAATCGGTACGGTTGAAGGTGTTGAAATGATACACTTCTTTGCCGTCCTTGATGAAGGAGACGCGCCAGACGATCTGCCTTGGCGTCATTTCTGTGTAAACTTTGATGCTCTTGCGTCCGTCTCTCTCATCAACATCCACGCGGACATCTGAAAAACTCAGGTAACGCTGAGCGTCACCGTCGCCCGCCTCAACCGGCACCGTGATTGGATGGACTGGCTTTTCGGTTGGATCGGTTGGCTTCTCCGTTGGACTGGCCGGCTTTTCCGTCGGATTTTTGGGCGGGTAATGGCTTTCGTAAATGCGAACAGCGGGCGTGCCCGCTCGGTAGGGGACACCATAAATCCCCTCGCAACCGGTCAGAAACAAGGACGCAGCCGACGCAACGGCCGACAAGAGTAAGAATCTGGGCTTCATATAGTCAGGTTCAGTGATGAAATTGTGTTTTAGAAAATGATTGATGGTTGGCAAACAAAAAATAGAGTGTGCTCGGGAAGTGGAGAAGCGGGCAAAAGCCCGCCTCCCCTGATTTCATATTAACTTACCGATGATGGAATTCGCGGTGCGGATGGCTCCATTCAGGCCGTCCGCAAACCATCATTCGCGGAGGGCATTCCAAAGGGACGAGCATCACGACCGGCGGAGGTGGAATCACCATTGGCGGCAGCCCAACCCACAGCAAAGGATGTGTGAACACAACCTGCGGTGGTGCCATATACACCGGCGGTGGGCAGCCAATCGATAGTCCAATATTCACATACTGAGCTTTGGCCTGGCTGGCCGCTGCTGCGAGCAGCGTTGCGGCAACAAGAATTGATTTCTTCATAAGTTTCTGGCTGGCGATTGCGTCAATGCGGAGGCTTCTGACAGGGCACGCTCCCGGCCACAATATGCCGGGGCGTCCTTCATCCGCTGGGTTGAATCAACCGCCAAAATTGTTTGCGACATTTTGCAAGTCTGTTGCATCAGACAGGGTTTCGCGTGACGGTGTGAGCGCTGGACATCTCCAGCGCGCGAGCGTGACAAAGCCGGGCTCCTGCGCCCAAGACTTTTCTCGTCCCGATCTGTTTTCGCCACACCGTCGTTCTTATATGTTTTTCTGCTCATATCCTGCCCAATCCAAGACATTAAAACACTTACACTTTCATAAAGTTATGCTATTACGTGTGTAATTGCAACAATAATCGAGTTGCATTCTCAATTGCATATTGTATTTAATCTCTTTGAATGAAGTCTGTGACTCATATGAATGCCAGAAATACAAGCAAGCGATTGAGGATTTCAGAGACGGACATCACCGCCTTTCTGGAAGCCACTAAGATGAGCCGGGGGGAGTTGGCGGCCCTGCTCAACGTCAATCCGGCCAGTCTGAGCCGCTGGGCCGATCCCAAGAACCCGCAAGCCCCCACCAGCACCACTTACTTGGTGCTTATCCCGCTGTTGCTGGCCGCTGGCATCGAAATTCTTCCTCCCCCTGACCAGGCTGTAGTTCAAAAACATCTGGCCACCTTCAAAGGCCTGGGCCTGTTGAAGGAGGAGGAATTGAAGAACGAAAAAACAAAGAAATCGCTTTATCGCGCCATCGCGGTGCTTAACAGCGAAGAGGTTGAATCTTCACGCCGACTCTTCGTCGCGCTCCAGGAAGCCTGGAAGAAGGTGGACGAGTCGCTGCTGCACAAGCGGTAAACATGGTTCCTTCTTCTCGGTTCAAAAAGTAACATTCTTAGCCGTTCAAAGCATAAAATGCTCTGTTTCAATTATTTATGTCGGTTCCTGCCAGACACTAGATAAGATGCAATTTGGCTTCGAATGTTCTTGATCATACTGCAAAAAAACAGCGTTTTTGGCCATTTCGCGATTATTTGCGAAATTTCACCTGAATCATTCGCGCTCCATTCTATTCACAACGTGCTTATTATAAATTCGTTACAAGTTTTCCACCAGACACTAACTATAATAAAATACTCAATTTCAATATCCCGTTAAGGTTAATTTTTGGAAAAATCGCGAATATCGTCACTTTGTCCATAGAATTGAAAGATTTTCTGTGCATCTTCTCGTCCAATCGGATACAAATCAGCGCTTACAGGCAAGCCGAGGGCTGAAATCATGGAGCGCACCGGAGTGCGAATTGCCATTCCCAGGTCTCGCCGGAAGCAATTACCATGAAAACAGTTCGCGATGCCTGCAAACTACAGCCTAATGCGCTGGCCATAAAGCTCAGCGACCAAATCGAGCAACTCGATGAACTGATCCATGCCGAGGGCGACGGCGTATCGTTTTTTGAAAAGACTTTCATCACCCAGGGCATGCAAGACCTCGTCACCGAAGGCATCGCTCGACTTGCCGCCGTTTCGACACAGGCTGTATTTCATCTCAAACAGGCGATGGGCGGCGGCAAAACGCATTTGCTCGTCGGTTTCGGCTTGCTTGCCAAGCATCCAGTTCTCCGCAAGAAATACTGTGGCAGTGACTCCAACGCACAAATGTTTGGCGCTGCGCATGTGGCCGCCTTCAACGGTCGCAACAGTCCACCTCACTTTTTCTGGGGCGAAATTGCCCAGCAACTCGGAAAAGCGGACGTCTTCCAAGAGTTTTGGGCGTCTGGTCCAAAGGCACCGGACGAAAAAGCATGGCTGAAATTGTTTGAATCTAAAGATCCCATCCTCATTCTGTTGGATGAAATGCCGCCCTATTTTGAAGACCTTGCCACGCGACCGATTGGTACTGGCACTGTGGCGGACATCGCTACTCGTGCGTTTGCGAATCTCCTGACCGCCGCCGGCAAGAAAGCCAATGTGTGCGTCGTCATTTCCGACCTGTTCGCTGCCTACCAATCGGGCGGAGCGCTTATCACTCGTGCTCTTGACAATGCCCGGCAGGAACTTGGCCGCGCCGAGCGCAATATCACCCCCGTTGACCTCGCGGCCAACGAAATCTACGACATTTTGCGCAAGCGACTTTTCACAAAGCTTCCAGACAAGGCCGAGATCGACGACATCGCAGACGCTTACGGCAAGAAATTGGAGGAAGCCTCCAAGTCGAAGGTCGCAAATCGCGGCGCGGAAGCTATCGCCGACGAGATCGCAGCCACTTACCCATTCCATCCGCGCCTCAAAAACGTCATCGCGCTCTTCAAGGAAAATGAACAGTTCAAGCAAACCCGCGGCCTGATCGAACTTGTTTCACGTCTCTTGCGCTCCGTCTGGGAACGCCAGGACAATGACGTCTTCCTTATCGGCCCGCAACACTTCGACCTCTCCATTGCCGAGGTGAGGGACAAACTTACTGAGATTTCCGGCATGCGCGATGTCATCGCCAAGGATCTTTGGGATGCCCAGCAATCCGCTCATGCCCAGATCATCGACCTCAAAACCGGCAGGGAAACCGCCATCCAGGTTGGGTCGCTCCTGCTTACAGCCAGTCTTTCCACCGCCGTCAATGCCGTGAAGGGGCTCACGACTGCCGAAATGGTTGAATGCTTGGTTTCGCCGTTGCGGGAGCCGTCCGAGTTCCTCGAATCTTTTCAGCAACTCGAAGAGTCCGGGTGGTATATCCACCATACGCCCGAGGGCCGTTACTATTTTGACCGACAGGAGAATCTCACCAAACTGCTCCAAAGCCTCGCTCACGACGCCCCGGAGAACCAGGTGGACGACCTGATCCGTCATCGCTTGCGCGACATGTTCAAGGCCACGCGCAAATCCGCTTACGATGAAGTCCTGCCGCTTCCCAAACTTGGCGATGTTGCCGACAAGGTTCGCAAGAATCGCGTCCTTCTCATCGTCAGCCCGGACTCGAAAATTCCGCCGGAAGAAGTGCAGAAGTTTTTCGACGGTCTCAGCCAAAAGAACAACTTATGTGTGTTGACCGGCGACAAAAGCGCAATGGGCAGTGTCGAGAAAGCGACCCGCCATCTCTACGCCGCGCAAAAGGCCGATGGTCGAATCCCCAAGGGCCACCCGCAGCGCGACGAATTGGAAAAGAAGCAACAAACCTACGAACAGGACTTCAATTCCACCGTCCTGAACTTGTTCGATAAAGTTCTGTTCCCCATCCAGCGGGCTGGCAAACCTTCACAGCTTGTTGCCAAAGCGCTTGACATGACCCGCGACGCCACGAAGCCATTCGATGGCGAGACGCAGGTGGAAAAAACGCTCACTTCGAACCCGCTCAAACTCTACCTCGACATTGAAAAGGAGTTCGACCCGATTCGCGACAAAGCTCAGGACCTTCTTTGGCCCGAGAATCAGGACGAGGCCCGATGGTCTGATGTTGCCGACCGTCACGCGGAGCAAGCCGGAATGCCGTGGCTGCCGCCCAAAGGGTTGGACGTTCTTAAATCCATTGCCTGCAATCGCGGACTCTGGGAAGACCTCGGCAATGGTTACGTCAGCAAGAAACCGAAGAAAAAACGGACCTCCGTCCAAGTCATCGCGGAATCAGACCCGGACGACGATGGCAATGTGCGACTTCGTATTAACGCCCAGAACGCTGGCCCAGCTCCTCGCATCCATTTTGCCGAGGACGCGCCTGTTAGCGAAAAGAGCGCGCAACTGAAAGATCAGTTTCTTGCCACCAAGGCGCTTCGGGTAAACTTCCTTGTCGTGGATCCTTCCGGCCAATTCGAAACTGGCGACGTCTTCACTTGGTCCAACAAACTCGTTCTGCGCAACAACCTCACGGAATCTAACGGCAAGCGCACTGTGGAACTGCTCGTTTCCCCTGCCGGAAAGATTCGCTACACACTTGGCGGCGAGGAACCTCGCGAAGGGGCAATCTACGACAAACCAATTGAAATCGACGATAACGATGTGCTCATTCGCGTATTTGGCGAGGCCAACGGGCTCGAATCCAAAGCTGAGTTTCGCTATCCATCCAAGAGCAAGAAGGGTGTGCAGGTGGACGAAGTTAAACCCGGACGGCTTGTTTCACGCTCCGGGCGCAAACTCGATTCTCGCGCCAAGACTTTTGAATGCCTCAAACAAGCCGCCGAGAAATCTGTCACGTTTGAGAATGTCAATGTCAACGTTGGCAGCGGCACCCAGGTCGCCACGTTCTTTGTTGGCGAAATCCAAATCAATTCCGCTTTTATCGAGGCTATCCTCAAGACCACATTGGAGAAGTTCGTGCCGGACACACAGGTCACCATGACCTTTCGCAAAGCGCACTTTAGTTCTGGACACGACCTCAAGGACTTCGCCGAGAAACTTGGCATGGAACTGAACCCCGGCGACATTGAACAATGAGCGAAGCAGTCAAACACGCGGATTTCGGCGCGCCGGACAAATTCGGCACCCACCTTTTCCGTGTCGAGATTCCCGGCTCGCGCAATGAAGCCGTCCATATCATTGAGGATTACGGCTATCGCGGTCTCGAAGGCGGCATCCCGCGCGATGAGGAACGCGCCATACTCGTCCGCACCGTCTGGTCCGGCATTGCGGACATTGCCCGGCGCGAGTTCAACGACCGTCTCAAAGCTGCCAAGGTTCCGGCATCCCGCTGGCACACCGGCACCAACCTCGTAGATCGCCTGCTTGGCAAGGAACTCTGCGTTCTTGCCTGGGCCGCTGAGACGGCCAACGACAATCAGGTTTCCGTGATTTGCAGCAAGTGGGCAGCTCTCCGCCCCGAGGAACGCTGGTGGCTTTTCTCCGTGACTGTTGCCGAAGCTGGCCTACCGGAGGATACCCAGCGTGGTTGGCGTCGCGCTCTTTTCCTCGCGCTCTCCGACGGCGAAAAACCGCCCGAAGGCCGCAAACGTCGCCGCCAGGTTGAGAGCGACCTGTTTAGCCTGCCCTTGTTTGGCAGCCCCCAAGGAGCGGACGGAAAATGAAACAAGAATCCTCCACCGATCTATCACCAGACTATGGACGGCTGCTCGCCGACATCAAGGCGCGGGTGCAGGCCGCCCAAATTCGCGCGCATCTGGCTGCCAATACTGAACTGCTCGTTTTGTATTGGGACATAGGGCGCATGATCCTCGACCGCCAGCAGGCCGAAGGCTGGGGCTCCAAAGTCATTGACCGGCTTTCCCGTGATTTGCAAAACGAGTTTCCCGGCCAGCAGGGCTACTCCCCACGCAATCTCAAATACATGCGGGCCTTCGCCGAAGCTTGGCCGGAAACAATAATTGTGCATCAGCCTGATGCACAATTGAGCGAAGGCAAGTCAGCCCGATCCAAGCCCGTGCCAGCGTCACTTGCGCCACCCTCCTGCACGGTTTCGCCAATTGTGCAAGCACCGCTTGCACAATTGACCTGGTACCATCATCTCGCACTTTTGGACAAACTCGATACTTCAGCCGAACGCCTCTGGTATGCTGCTAAAACCGTGGAAAACGGCTGGTCGCGCCCCATTCTTGCCCTCCAGATCGAGTCGGGGTTGCACAAGCGGCAAGGCAAAGCCGTCACCAATTTCAAGACCACGCTGCCACCGCCGCACTCCGATCTCGTCCAGCAGATGACCAAAGACCCGTATGTCTTTGATTTTCTCACCCTGCGCGAGACGGCCAATGAGCGGGCGGTCGAATCCGCCCTGATGGCGCACGTCGAAAATTTCCTCCTCGAACTCGGCGTTGGCTTTTCGCTCGTGGGTCGCCAGGTTCACATGGAAGTGGGCGGCCAGGATTTCTATCTCGACCTGCTGTTCTACCACCTCAAGTTGCGCTGTTTCGTCGTGATTGACCTCAAGGCCCGCGACTTCACACCGGAGGCTGCTGGAAAGATGAATTTCTACCTCTCTGCGGTGGACGATCGCTTCCGGCAAGCGGCGGACCAGCCCTCCATCGGATTGATTCTCTGCCGCGCCAAGAATCGGATCATTGCCGAATACGCCTTGCGGGATTTACATAAACCCATCGGCGTGTCGGATTACGTGACCCGGCTGGTTGACTCTCTGCCGAAGGAATTGCGAGCCGCTGTTCCCAGCGTGAAGGAAATCGAGAGCAGACTTGCGTCCGCCACCGAGCCTGTCCGGCCACGGAAGCCCAAGAAATCATGAGTCATTCCATCATACCTTTTTCTCTCAAGGACGCTCCCGCGCTCATTGAACGGCTCCTTCCTGTTCAAAAACTTTCGGCAGAGGCATATAAGGAGCAGATGTCTAACCAAGGTAAGACACTCACAGCATTGGGCTCATACTGGAAAGGCCGCAAACCCCTAATTTTGAATAAAGCCTGCATCCTCGGTTGTCTTCTTCCGGCAACGGACAATTCAAAACGCGATCTCGAAATTTTCGAAAAACTCATGGCAATGGATGACGAATCGTTCGTTGCTCGCTGGCCGCGTCGCGCCAAGCCACATGAAATTCTCGCAACCTTGAGTATCGTGCGAATCGCCGATTACTTTGAATCAGATCCACCCATGCTCCTGCCTCCGTCGTCTCCCGTGGATTGGACCAAGCCTGAGTTGAAGGGCGTGAAGGTTAACTGGCGCAACGACATTTCCGAGCTGGAACGTCGTCAACTTGAAGTGCAGATGCTGCCGAAAACGACTTACCGTGATTGGGTGGAGAAATCTAAGCGCCCAGAGGAAGTCATGGATACAGTCCACGTTCATATCTGGGATGCCGTCAATACTCACCTTGGCACAAGCGCAAATTCGTTTCCAGAATTGGTTGAGCAACTCGGCATTATGCGCTTCGGTCACCGTCCCAGCGTGGGCGATACATTCTGCGGTTCAGGACAGATTCCATTTGAGGCGGCTCGCCTTGGCTGTAACGCCCATGCCTCGGACTTGAATCCCATCGCGTGTATGTTGGCGTGGGGTGCATTTCACATAGTAGGTGGTCTCCCAGATAGCCGGGTCGAACTAGAGTGTAAACAGCGGCAGATGCTCGAAAATGTTCAGGTCGAGATTGACAAACTGGGCGTCGAGACCGACGGACACGGCTGGCGTACCAAATCGTTTCTTTATTGCATTGAATCACGTTGTCCCCAGACGGGATGGATGGTGCCGCTACTTCCGTCCCTGATTATCAGTCGGGGCAAGATGGCCATCGCCAAGTTGATACCTGACGACAAGCGGAAGCGTTACAATATCATCGTTTGCACGCGTGTCTCCAACGCCGAAATCGAAGCAGCGGTAAAAGGCACCGTGCGGACTGACGGACGAGGGCAAGATCCCTACCTTCTTCATAGCGTGAGCGGCGTCGAGTATCGCACCAAGATTTCCACGCTGCGTGGCGATTTTCGCAATGCGCATGGCAACGGCAATAAACTCCGTCTGTGGGAGAAATCAGATTTCAAACCCCAGACTGACGACATTTTCCAAGAACGTTTATATGCCATTCAGTGGACGCGTCCGAAGCCGGGAAAGAAGACGTTCGACTACGAGTTTCGCACTGTCACCGAGGCTGATCTGAAACGGGAGCAAAAGGTTGAAGAATTCGTGAGCAAGCACCTCGCCGAATGGCAAGCCAAGGGCTGGTTGCCCGACATGCGCATTGAGCCGGGAGCCAAAACAGATGAGCCTATTCGTACTCGCGGATGGACCCATTGGCATCATCTTTTCAATCCCCGTCAGTTGCTTGTGAACGGTCTCATCAATCGTTTTTCAACTACAGCAGCTCTCAAAATCGGCGTAAACCAAGCCGCCAACTGGAATTCAAAGCTGAGCACATGGGATGGGTCACCTGGTGTTGATACCACCCATCAGACCTTTTACAATCAGGCTCTGAACACCCTTCTCACGTATGGGGCAAGGGCAAGCTCCGCGATCAAGAAACCGGTAGCACCAGATTGCAAGCGGTTTTCTATAGCAGGTTCTCACAAGATTTTTTGTGGGCCAGCAGCCGAATCCGCTACCCCAAGCGACATCTTTGTCACCGATCCGCCCTATGGGGATGCAGTCAACTATGACGAAATTCTGGAGTTCTTCATCGCATGGCTGCGAAAGACCCCTCCGCCGGAATTTGCCGATTGGGTCTGGGATAGTCGCCGTTCATTGGCAATCAAGGGTGGTGACGAGGACTTTCGTCGAGGGATGGTGGCAGCTTACAAACGGATGACGGAGTGCATGCCGACCAACGGAATCCAAGTCATCATGTTTACCCATCAATCCGGCAGCATCTGGGCGGACATGGCAAACATCGTCTGGGCTTCTGGACTGCAAGTCACTGCCGCTTGGTATGTAGTCACCGAAACAGACAGCCCAACGCGCGAAGGCAGCTATGTCAAAGGCACTGTCCTGCTCGTCTGTCGCAAACGTCAGGGCACTCACAAGACGACACGCGACGACTTAGCATGGGAAATTCAGGAAGAAGTTGAAAAACAAATCCGTGACCTCACCGGCCTTAACCAGGAAGCCAAGGGACTTTACCGCGATGAGAACGTCTTTGAAGATGCCGATGTCCAAATGGCTGGCTATGCTGCCGCCTTGCGCGTGCTCACCCGCTACTCCATCATTGACGGTCGCGACATGGCCTCTGAGGCGATCCGCCCCCGCGTGAAAGGCGAGACAACCTTTGTGGACGGTCTTATCGCCTTTGCCGTGGACACCGCCAACCAATGCTTGGGGAGTTGGAAGAAATAATCATACCAGAGGGCGCGGTTCAATTAGAACATCCCATTTAGGCAAAGTGACAGATCGCTGCAATCGCTCTTCTAATTTCGCCTTGGCCGCTTTGCACAAGCGCACGCCTTTGGCGTAGACTT
>CAIUEN010000092.1 GCA_903898185.1 uncultured Verrucomicrobiales bacterium | reverse complement strand
TTGCGGAGCTCGACGACGCGGACGCGCTGGGCGGCGAGATCCGCTTCGGTGACCTGTTTGGCGTTGAGCAGTTCGGAAACAAACGCGTCGCCGATCTGACCGGCAATCTGGCCGAGCAGATGGCAAGCGTTTGGTCAACGGCCTCGTAGCTCTTTTTGACGACCGCTTCGCCTTTCTTGGTGTAGGTCTTCTTGATCGCCTTCTTGATTTGAGCGATGGCGTCTTCGCGCGGCAGCACGCCGGAAAGGGCGAAGAAGCAGGTCTGCATGACGGTGTTGATGCGACCGCCCATGCCGGCTGCTTTGGCCACATTGTAGGCGTCGATGGTGTAAACCTTCAGTTTTTTGGCGAAGATCTGCTCCTGAACATCGCGGTTGAGCTGACTGAACAGTTCATCCTAAGTTCGGCAGTTGCCCACGAGAAAACTGACTTTTTCATTGCGTAGCAAGCCTTTACAACAAAACAGGTGCTCACCCTGCGGGTGAACCTAAACACTATTCAAATCTAACGTCATCCCCATATGAAAAAAGGGGGTTTGATCACTTTTCAACTGCCGAATTTAGGTTCATCGGGCGCAAAGGTGGAGTTGACCAGGAACACAGCGCCATCGTGGATGGGGGCGTCCATTAAAGCCGTTGGAACCAATTCAAGCCTGATTTCGATCCAGCCACTGGTTCAAGTCGGAAACAGAGGTGAAATCGAGCAAATCTTCAGCCAGAAGTTCCAAACTTTCCGCTCCCGAGTCGCAAACCCGTCTTTCCGTCGCGTTCTCCAAACCTCCCAAACGCCGTCGCAACTGCCTCAAAATAACTGCCTGGCGTCCCTCCAAGCGGCCTTCCTGACGACCCTCTTCGGTGGCGATTTGCTCGTTGCTCGTGACGTAAGGCATAATCTTCTCTTTCTCGTATTCTAACACTCGCCGACGAAATTCCAAATTCATTTCTGGCGGCAAAACCAACAGCCAGTCCAGCAGCCGATGCAGTTCGATGATTTCCTCCCGGCTCCAACCCCGCTCATAGAGATTGCGCAGCATCCGCCATCGAATTCCAAAACGCTCTTCATGGTTCTTGCGCGTGCGCTGGGCGTTGAGGTGAGCGCCAATGACCACCGCCACCGGATTGCTGGCGTTTTCGAAGACCAACATGTCATCTCCAAAGTCGCTCAGCTTGCAGATGGGAAACTCAAAACGGGTCCGGCAGCCAAGCAGTTCTTGCTGGTAAAAGCAGGGACGCCAGTCTTTCTGCTCATCGGCAAGAACCACCAGCGTGAGCGCCGGCTTGCCGAAGCGGTCTTCGACCCGGTGATGGTATTGATAGACGCGCAGGGTGATGGTACTGTCCACTTGGGTTTGGATCTCGACATGGATCAATATCCATTCCTCCCGGCCGTCGAGCAGCACGACCCTGACCAGCTTATCCACACGCTGCTTGCCCAGTTGGGCGTCGCGAACGACTTCCTGGAGTTCCTTGTCCAGGAACGCATAGTCTTTGGACCAGTCGATCTGGCGATGAACCTCTGGAAAGCAGAATAGGAGGAAGGGGTTGAAATAGCGTTCGAGAGTTTCCTTCCAAGCGCCGTCAAAGTCGATGGTTAAGGTTGAAGTCATGCCTTGATGGACAAATTGTGAATGGTTTGAGGTAAAATGGCCAGCAATTAGTGGTGAAAATGTTTTATTGAAAAGGGGT
>CAIUEN010000091.1 GCA_903898185.1 uncultured Verrucomicrobiales bacterium | reverse complement strand
TCTATGCCAAAGGCGTGCGCTTGTGCAAAGCGGCCAAGGCGAAATTAGAAGAGCGATTGCAGCGATCACCCACTTTGCCTAAATGGGATGTTCTTATTGAGCCGTGCGCTCTGGTATGATTATTTCTTCCAACTCCCTAATTTCTCATTTCCTACCTCCTTTGCGCTTGTCGGTGGAATTTGCAGCCAGGAAAGCGCTGATTTGAGCCTCAGTTATCCGCACGACGCGGCCAGCCCTAACACAGTGCAAGGGATTCTCCTTGCGATTGAGCCAGTGAGTTACGGTGTTGGCATGCACCCCGAACCGGGTTGCGACTTCGCTTTTCGTAAACATGTGATCGACTATACGCGGTTATTTAGTGCCCTTCAACACTTTGTTGTTGCTATATGTGTTATAGTGTGTGAACTTGTCTATGCATTAACCCGCAGAATGGAGGATGAATTATGAAAAAAGAAAAAAAAGGCGAACCGACAGGGTTTCGGCCATATCCAAAGACTGATGAACGGTTGAAGTATGCCAGAAGCTTAGGTTTTGAAACAGCCTACGTGATAAATGAGGTACTCGATCAGCACCTCAAGGGTTATCTCGAAAAGGTAATTAAGGAAAAAGCCCAAGTTTTGCAAAAAGCATCAGCCGGCACGGTTCCGTAAAACAGTTCTTCGGTAGTTCGGTTTGGTAGAGTAGTTGAAAGAAAAAGATTGGGGAGGCACCCAAAAGGATGAGGGAAACAAGGGTAAAATGGTGCCCCGGCACGGACTCGAACCGTGGACCAATTGATTAAGAGTCAACTGCTCTACCAACTGAGCTACCGAGGCAACCAACTGTTTTTAAACAACTTACGCGGCTGCTTTTTGTCTCTGTACCCCTTCGTTGCATACCACGCGCCTTGCAACGCCAAATCAAACAGCAACAACGCCCTCATTGGCGTAACATGACTACCACAACATCTCGTCTGACCGATTGTGGCGCTCATTTCAAAAAGTTCCGAACTTTCTCTGCTACGTCAAGAGCGGCACCTTTATGCCAGATTCAAAGTTAATGGCAAGATGATTCGCTCCGTGACAGATGATTCGCGCTCTTGTCGCGGTAAAATTCCCTTTTTCCATTTCCAAGAATAGCTTAGATTGATGCGCATGAGCTTGACTCAACAGATGACGCAACTGGCCCGGCAGGCCAAGGTGGCTTCGCGCCAATTGGCCAAATTGAGCACAGAGGAGAAGAACGCCTGCCTGCTGGCGATGGCCGACGCGATTGAAGCCAGTCGCCAATCCATCCAAGAGGCGAACGCTCTGGATATGGAAGCCGGTGCCGGGACAGGTCTTTCGACTGCGATGCTGGACCGCCTGAAACTCGACGATAAGCGGGTCGCCGACATGGCCAAAGGCCTGCGCGAAGTGGCCGCGTTGCCCGATCCGGTTGGGCGTCTTCTGGATGATCGCACCCGTCCCAATGGCCTGCGTCTTCAAAAAATCGCCACACCCATCGGTGTTATCGTCATCATCTACGAGTCGCGCCCCAACGTCACTGCCGACGCCGCCAGCCTGTGCTTTAAGTCCGGCAACGCAACAATCCTTCGAGGTGGCAAGGAAGCCATTCATTCCAACCAGGCTATCGCCCGTGTGATGCTCCAGGCGGCCGCCAAGACGCTCACCAGTTTTCCCGAGCACGCCATTCAAGTCGTGCCGACAACAGATCGCGAGGCGGTCAGGGAGTTGCTGGCATTGACGCAATATATCGATCTCTGCATGCCCCGAGGCGGCGAAAGCCTGATCCGGGCTGTAACGGAGTGCTCGAAAGTGCCGGTCATCAAGCACTACAAAGGGGTCTGCCATGTGTATGTCGATGCCGATGCCGATTTGGCGATGGCAGAGGAGATTGTTTTCAACGCGAAGTGCCAGCGCCCGGGAGTTTGCAATGCGATGGAGACGTTGCTGGTGGATAATACCGTGGCCCCACAATTTCTCAGGTCAGTTCTCAAGCGCCTGAAGCAAGTGGAACTTCGAGCGGATGAGGCAGCGCTGGCTATTTTGCAGCCCGCAGCCGCAGGAACCGGCTCCGTGATTCGCCCTGCCACCGAACAGGATTTCTTCACGGAATACAATGACTGCATTCTCAACGTGCGCGTGGTGGATGGTGTTCAGCAGGCAATCGATCACATCAATCAATACGGCTCGGCGCACTCAGATAGCATCGTAACCCGAAACGAAGCGCGAGCGCGGCAGTTCCTCTCCGATGTTGATTCGGCGGCGGTTTACTGGAATGCCTCGACTCGGTTCACCGATGGCGGGGAATTTGGGATGGGCGCGGAAATCGGCATCAGCACCGATAAGATCGGCGCTCGAGGTCCAATGGGATTGGAAGAACTGACCAGTTACAAGTGGATCGGACTGGGGAATGGGCAAATTCGAAGCTGAACCAACGGTAGAACAGTGCGTCCCGCCTGTTCAAGCTGTGGTAACCGCAACCCGCTCATGAATAAAAAAGCTGCCCGCCCGTGCAGGCTGGAAGTCTGCTCTACTTTGACCGCTGCTGAACAAGGTAGAACAGCGCGTCTCGCCTGTTCAAGCTGTGGTAATCGCAACCCGCTTATGAATAAGAAAGCTGCCCGCCCGGGCAGGCTAGAAGCCTGCTCTACTTTGACCGCTGCTGAACAAGGTAGAACAGAGCGTCCCGCCTGTTCAAGCTGTGGTAATCGCAACCCGCTTATGAATAAGAAAGCCGCCCGCCCGTGCAGGCTGGAAGCCTGCTCTACTTTGACCGCTGCTGAACAAGGTAGAACAGTGCGTCCCGCCTGTTCAAGCTGTGGTAATCGCAACCCGCTCATGAATAAGAAAGCTGCCCGCCCGAGCAGGCTGGAAGCCTGCTCTACTTTATGACCACTGCTGAACGCGCACGGTTGGTACGGGAACGGATGCCGCCAGAGGGACTTTTTGCAGCGCAGAACTGGCGCATATCGCCAACTCCCTTTCCTATTGGCCACGAGTTGGCGGTGGAACTGGAGAGTTTGGGGCGCATATTTCTGCAATTCAATCGCGCTACGAATCTACTTTACAGGCAGAGCCTTGCGGGCAAACAACCTTCATGGATCTCTGAGTGGCTCGACCAAGGCAAACCGCAGGAATTGCTTGAGCTGCAACGTTCCGCCGTTTTCAAGAACGACCTTCCCCGAGTGATCCGGCCCGACATCCTTCTCAATGACGCTGGCGCAACCATCACGGAATTGGACAGCGTTCCCGGCGGGATTGGCCTCACGGCTTGGCTTAATCGGGTTTACTCGCAGTTGCCGGATGATCTGCCGCCAGCCTTGACGGACGGAAAAATTCCAGTCGTCTCCGCCCCCGTCATTGGCGGCGCCAATGGAATGTTGCAAGGATTCGGTGGCATTTTTGGCGATGCCAATAATGTTCATATCGTGGTCTCCGATGAAGCCGGTTCGTATCGGCCCGAAATGCATTGGCTGGCGGAGCAACTCGGCCCCCGTTTTCAGGTGCGCGACAGTCATTTCTCAGAGTTCGCTGACGGCGATGCCATTTACCGATTTTTCGAATTGTTCGACGTGCCGAATGTCCCCAATTCGAACCGCATCTTTGAGATGGCACTGGCCAAACAGATTCGCCTGACGCCGCCGCCCAAGCCGCTATTTGAGGAAAAAATGCTCTTTGCCCTGCTCTGGAATCGCAACCTGCGCGGGTTCTGGCGGCAGGAACTGGGCGAACGATTCCTGGAACGACTGTTGAAATGGGTTCCCTATACGTGGATGGTCGATCCCGCTCCGCTGCCGCCGCAAGGAGCAATCCCGGAAATTAACCTGACCGATTGGAACCAGCTTAAAACACTTTCCCAGAAGGATCGGCAGTTAATCCTCAAGATCTCCGGTTTCTCCGAGAATGCCTGGGGCGCGCGCGGAGTTTACTTGGGAAGCGATTTGTCAACCGCCGACTGGAGCGCCGCCGTCGATCTCGCAATCAGTTCTTTTGGAACCTCGCCGCATGTGTTGCAACGCTATCACAAGCCGAGGCTGGTCGAGTCCGCATGGTATGACTTTGATAAAGAAGCCCTCGTCCCGATGGCCGGTCGCGCGCGATTGTCGCCCTACTATTTTGTGACCGGAGAGAATGATTCCGCGCGCGCCAACCTCGGCGGCATCCTGGCCACGATCTGCCCCGCCGACAAAAAAATCATCCACGGCATGACCGATGCCATACTCACGCCGTGCAGCGAGTAAGGTTTTTCTTTGTGTTTGTCGAGTCTCTGTGGTTTGAATTTTGTGATTGAACCGCAGAGGCGCGAGAGGCGCGGAGAATCGGAAAAGACCATGAGTATTCTGGCGCAATCTATCATGTCACAAAAACATGGAGGAACTCCAGTGTGACTCCTATCTGGCATAAACGCGAAAGGCGGATGCAATCCCAAAACCGATTCTCCTTGACACGAGATCGTCAAAAGCAAATTCTATCATTAATATGAAGGCACATGCTTATCCCGTTGACTCCCGTTGCATTTGGCACAGCAAGGAATCATGGATTTTTCGACGATTTTAAAGAGATTTATGGACAATTGGGGAGTTGCTATTCACAAAGGTCTCGTTCGTTATGAGAAAATGACGTTACGGGAGTCAACGGGAT
>CAIUEN010000090.1 GCA_903898185.1 uncultured Verrucomicrobiales bacterium | reverse complement strand
TGAACTGGCTCGCCGTGGCCTTGAGTTGCTCGGCCAGCTTGGAAAGCTCCGCCGTGCTGGCGGCTACTTGCTCGCCGCCTCGACGGATGTCGGTGACGGCGGTGTTCACGTCCGTCATGTCGCGGGCGATGGCCTTGGAAACAGTGGCCGTCTGAGCAATGCGTTCGTTGGAGTCTTTCACGCCGGCGGAGGCCTGGGCGATGTTACCCGCCACATCCTTGGTCACGGCAGCTTGTTCCTCAATCGAGGCGGCAATGCTGGAGACAATAGCTCCGACTTCCTTGATGACGCCGGAAATCTTCTCAATGTCCGTGATGGCGCTGCCGGCGGAGTTTTGCACGCCGGAGATCTTAGCCTTGATGTCTTCGGTGGCGGTGGCGGTCTGGCGGGCCAGTTCCTTGATCTCGTTGGCGACAACCGCGAAGCCTTTGCCAGCGGCCCCGGCGCGGGCGGCTTCGATGGTGGCGTTGAGGGCCAACAGGTTCGTTTGGGAAGAAATGTCGGTGATGGTTTCGGTGACTTTGCCGATCTCCTGCGCGGCCCGACCGAACTGCTGCATGAGGAGAGAGATAGTCTGAGCTTGGACGGTGGCTTGCTCGCTGATGGCGCGGGCCTTCTCGGAATTGGACGCGATTTCGCCGACGGTGGCGCTCATCTCTTCCGTGGCGCTGGCCACCGAGGACAGATTGGTCGAGGCCTGTTCCATGCCCGCCGCCACGGATGTGGTGTTGGCGCTGGCCTCTTCGGCGGCGGCAGCCACCGTGGCCGCCCGGTCGGACACTACCTTCACCCCGGAGGCCGTTTGGCCGGCTACCGCCGAAAGCTGACCGGCGGAGGTGTGGAGCGTGACCAGATGGGTACTGATAGTCAGCACCATGTCGTGAATCTTGCCGACAAATTGATTGAACGACCGCGACATGGCCGCCATTTCGTCGTCGCCTCGGGTCTCAAGTCGGCGAGTGAGGTCGCCTCGACCAATATCCAGCATGGTTTGGGCGAGATAGCCAAAGGGCCGCACGACCAGCATCCGCACCACGCCGAGGCACAGCCCGCACATGATCAGCGCCAGGCAGGCGAAAGTGATAAAGCCGCCCACCCGGTTGTCGCGCTCCAACTGGCGCACCGAAACGTCCCATTCTCGGCGGGCGGCACTGGCCTCCGCCGTGGAGAGGCGCACGTAACCCACGCCACCAATGGCGTCCTTCTTCCAATCCGTGTGGCATTCCACGCACTCCGCCCGCGCCACGAGAGGTTCATAAACCTCGACGGTGTCATTGGTGCGGCGGACCAGTTTGTCCGGACGGGAAAGCAGCGCGGACTTGAGCTCCGCCGGCAAGCTCTTCTTTAAGTAGGAGGCGTCGGAGGAGTAGGCCACCACCCCTTTGTCATTCGCGAGTGAGAACTCAAGCAACTGGCGCACCTCGCGCTGATCTTTCATGATCTTCTCGACACTGTCCATGTTCCCCTCTTTCATTGCATTGCGCACGCCGGCCATGAGGGAGGTTCCCACGGTTTCGGCGCTCTCTTGGGCCAGATGGTCGAGGTGCCCCAGATTGGTCTGGGACAGAGCGTTCAGCAGCGTCCGGCCGTGGAGTTGCTGGATGACTTGCGAGACCGCATACACGCCGACCAGGGCCGGCACCAGGCACAGGATGAATTTGGTTTGCAGTTGCATGGCGTGGTTACACTTTGAATTGTCCCGCAGTGGCCTTGAGTTGTTCGGCCAGCTTGGAAAGCTCCACCGCGCTGGCTTTGACATGTTCGCCATCCTCGCGCAGTTCGCCCACGGCGACGCTGACCCCGGAAATCTCCTGTGCCATGGATTTGGAGATAGCGGCCGTATGCGCCACCCGCTCGTTCGAGTCCTTCACCCCGGCTGCGGCTTGGGCTATATTGCCTGCCACGTCCTTGGTCACTGTGGCCTGTTCTTCGATTGCGGCGGCAATGCTGGACACGATTGCACCCACTTCTTTGATTACTACGGAGATCTTTTCAATGTCTGTGATGGCGCTGCCGGTGGAAGTTTGCACTCCGGCAATCTTGGCTTTGATGCCCTCGGTGGCGGTGGCCGTCTGCCGGGCCAGTTCCTTGATTTCGTTGGCCACGACCGCAAATCCCTTGCCTGCCGCGCCGGCACGGGCCGCCTCAATGGTGGCGTTGAGAGCCAGCAAATTGGTTTGGGCGGAGATGTCGGTAATAGTTTCAGTGACCTTGCCGATGTCGCTGGCCGCCTGCCCCAGTTTCTGCATCAGGGTGGAGATGGTTTGGGCTTGAGCGCTGGCTTGGTCACTAATGACGCGGGCCTTTTCGGAGTTGGCTGCAATTTCCCCAATGGTGGCGCTCATCTCCTCGGTGGCGCTGGCCACAGAGGAAAGGTTGGTGGCCGCCTGTTCCATTCCGGCGGCCACTGTGGTGGTGTTGGAGCTGGCCTCTTCGGCTGCCGCCGCCACTGTGGATGTGTTATCGGACACCATTTTTACACCCCCAGCCGTGTGGCTGGAGATAGCTGAAAGTTCGGTGGCGGAAGCGGCAAGGGTTTGCACCCCGAAGGACATCTCCCTCAACAGCCTGCGAGTGTAGCCCGACATGGAGTGGAAGGAACGAGCCAGATCGCCGATTTCGTCACCCCGCTGACGCAACACTTCCGGCATATCATGAGAGAAATCACCCTGGGCCATCTTCGCCATGGCACTGGAGAGATGGCTGAAAGGTCGCGAGATCAGCATCCGCGTCACTCCCACAATCAGCCCGAACATCATTATCCCCATGCAGCCGAGCGTGATGAGACCGCCGACTTGGTTGTCGCGCTCCAACCGGCGTACCGAATTGTCCCATTCGCGGCGCGCCGCGCTGGCCTCCGCCGTGGAAAGACGCACGTAGCCGACACCGCCAATGGAGTTCTTCTTCCAATCAGTGTGGCATTCCAGGCACTCAGCCTGCGCTACAAGGGGTTGGTAAATCGCAATGATTTCATTGGTTTTCCGTATCAGTTTGTCCGGACGGGAAAGCAGTTCTGACTGAAGGTCACTCGGCAGGCACTTCTTCAAACAAGCTGCGTCCGAAGAATAGACCACCACCCCACGGTTGTCTGTAATCGAAAACTCCAGCAACTGACGCACTTCACGCTGATCTGTCAGTATCTTCTGGACGCTGTCCATATTTCCTTCCTTCATGGCCTTGCGCACGGAGGCTAAAAGGGAGGTTTGCATAGACTCGCCGCTCTCCTGTGTCAGGGAATCGAGATATCCAAGATTGGTCTGGGAGAGTCCATCCAACAGTGTCCGGTTGTGGATTTGCTGCCCCACTTGAGAGACCGTGTATAAACCGATCAGAACCGGCACCAGACAAAGGACGAATTTTGTTTGTAGTTTCATGATAATGTTCAGGTCACCGGGCGAAATTAGCGTCTCGCTGACGCTCGCCGGAGGGAGGGGCACAGGCAAGGATGCCTATGCTACGTGAGTAGTTACGTTTCATGATGGGTAACGCCATTGTTCTAGGCTTTGAACTGCCCCACAGTGGCTTTGAGTCGTTCGGCGAGCTTGGAAAGCTCCGCTGCGCTGGCTTCCACCTGTTCGCCGCCTTGACGAATGTCACCCACAGCAGCGCTGATATCGTTAATATCATGGGCTATGGATTTCGACACGGTGGCCGTCTGGGCCACGCGTTCGGTGGAATCCTTCACCCCAGACGACGCTTGGGCAATATTTCCAGCCACGTCCTTGGTCACCGTCGCCTGTTCTTCAATTGCGGCGGCAATGCTGGACACAATCGACCCCACTTCTTTGATTACGGCGGAAATCTTCTCGATGTCAGTAATGGCACTGCCGGTGGTGGATTGAACGCCCCCGATCTTGGCCTTGATGTCCTCGGTAGCGGTCGCCGTCTGCCGGGCCAGTTCCTTGATTTCGTTGGCCACAACCGCGAAGCCCTTTCCCGCTGCGCCAGCCCGAGCCGCCTCAATGGTGGCATTGAGGGCCAGTAAGTTGGTTTGAGAGGAAATATCAGTGATCGTTTCGGTGACTTTGCCAATGTCTTGAGCCGCCTGCCCGAGTTTCTGCATGAGAATGGAGATGGTCTGGGCTTGCGCGCTGGCTTGCTCGCTGATGACGCGGGCTTTTTCGGAGTTGGCGGCAATTTCGCCAACGGTGGCGCTCATCTCCTCAGTGGCGCTGGCCACGGAGGAAAGGTTGGTGGCCGCCTGTTCCATGCCGGCAGCCACGGAGGTGGTATTGGCGCTGGCCTCTTCGGCCGCCGCCGCCACAGTGCTCGTCTTGTCCGACATGGACTTAACACCGGTAGCTGTCTGTGTCGAGACGGCAGAGAGTTCGGTGGCGGAAGATGCCAGGGTTTGAACCCCGCCAGTGACTTCACGCAGCAGCTTGCGGGTATTGCCCGACATGGTGTGGAAGGCGCGCATAAGATCGCCCATCTCGTCTCCCCTCTGACGGTTGGCCTCCGACACATCCTTGGAGAAATCGCCTTGAGCAAGCAATCCAGTGAATGCGACACAGTCCTTGACGGGGCTGACAATGCCACGGGTGATCACGATGCCGAGAAATGTTGCCAATCCCAGTGCCACCAGCGCACCGATGCCCATCGTCCATCGAGCTTGCAGATAAGCTGACTCGGCGGCGGCGTCCGCCTCTTGAATGCGCTTCTCCCGCCAAGAGATGATGGCATCGACTGCGGGATCAAATTTTTCCCGCATCTGCTTTGCGGACTCGGATTCAAACAGATCCAGAGCCTTGGGATCCTGGCCATCGGCCTTGAGTGCCATATCGGTGATGCGCTGGTTAAGCTCACGAGCGCCGGCCACAACATCCTCCAGTTTGGTGAGCAGTTCCATGCCTTGCTGCGTCTTCGATGCGTCCTTCAGCTCCTTAAGGCTCTTCTTGTATTCTTCGCGATTAACTTCCACCGCCGCCTTGCGCGTTTGTTTTGCGGTGGCATCCTTGGCGCTGACAAGGCCCCACATCTCCAAGTAAATGTTGTCCAGAGATGCGCTGACGTCCTTCATTTTGGACATTTTAGCCGCTTCTGCCAAAGCCACATCCATGCTCTTGTTGATTTCGGCGATCTCAAACCATGCGGTAGCGAGCAGTAGCAGCAGTAGCGCGGACAGAGTGCCGAAGCCAAAGGCCAGTCGTTTTCCAATTTTGATATTGTTCAGGTTCATAAATAAATAAAAATGTTAGGGGGTATGCGTTCGCGCACGGGTGAACAGTGGGCTTAGGCTTTGAACTGCCCCACAGTGGCTTTGAGTCGTTCGGCTAGTCTGGAAAGCTCCGCCGCGCTGGTTTCCACCTGCTCGCCGCCTTGACGAATGTCACTCACAGCAGCGCTGATTTCGGTAATGTCATGCGCTATGGATTTGGAGACGGTGACTGTCTGCGCCACGCGCTCGTTGGAATCCTTCACCCCGGACGACGCTTGGGCAATATTACCCGCCACGTCCTTGGTCACCGTTGCCTGTTCTTCGATTGCGGCGGCAATGCTGGACACGATCGAGCCCACTTCTTTGATTACACCGGAAATTCTCTCGATGTCTGTAATGGCACTGCCGGTGGAAGCTTGCACGCTGCTGATCTTGGCCTTGATGTCCTCGGTGGCGGTGGCTGTCTGCCGGGCCAGTTCCTTGATTTCGTTAGCCACGACCGCGAAGCCCTTTCCCGCTGCGCCAGCCCGTGCCGCCTCGATGGTGGCATTGAGGGCCAGCAAGTTGGTTTGGGAGGAAATATCGGTGATCGTTTCGGTGACTTTGCCAATGTCTTGAGCCGCCTGTCCGAGTTGCTGCATGAGGGTGGAGATGGTCTGGGCTTGTGCGCTGGCTTGGTCACTGATGACGCGGGCCTTTTCGGAGTTGGCGGCAATTTCGCCAATAGTGGCGCTCATTTCCTCGGTGGCGCTGGCCACGGAGGAAAGGTTGGTGGCCGCCTGTTCCATGCCGGCAGCCACGGATGTGGTATTGGCGCTGGCTTCTTCGGCCGCCGCCGCCACAGTGGACGTCTTGTCAGACACGGACTTCACACCCGTGGCCGTTTGAGTGGAGACTGCGGAGAGTTCGGTGGCGGAGGATGCCAGGGTTTGAACACCTCCAGAGACATCGCGCAGCAGCTTGCGGGTATTGCCCACCATGACATGGAAGGCGCGCATCAGATCGCCCATCTGGTCACCCCTCTGGCGGGACGCCTCCGTCACATCATTGGAGAAATCGCCTTGGGCAAGCAATCCGGTGAATGCAACACATTCCTTGATCGGACTCACAATGCTGCGGGTGATCATGATGCCGAGAAACGCCGCCAACCCCAACGCCACCAGCGCGCCAATGCCCTGCACCCATCGCGCTCGCAGATAAGCCGCCTCGGCATCCTCGTCCACCTCCTGAATGCGCCTTTCCCGATAAGAAACCAGTGCGTTTAACGCGGGCTCAATCTTCTCCTCCATTTGCTTCTCGCCTTCGGATGCAAACAGTTCCAAAGCTGTGGCGTCATACCCTTCAGCTTTGAGCGCCATTTCTGTGCTCCGTTGGTTAAGATCACGCGATCCTTTCAAAGCATCATCCAGCTTGGCAAGCAGATCCTTGTCTTCCTGGTGCTTTGCAAGGGCTTTCAGTTCATCTATCTCCTTCCTGTAATCCTCTCTTGTTTTTTCGATTAAGGCCTTTTGCTCCTGTTTTACCGACGCATTCTTGGCGGTAACCAATATCCACATATGCCGGTACAGATCATCCACAATTTCGTTGACTTTTCTGATCTTGTACATCTTTTCCGACTGCTTCAGTGCGGCGTTCATACCTTGGTTGATGGCAGTTGTTTCCCACCATGCGATTGCGGCCAGCAGCAGAAGCATCAATGTAATGGCACCGAAACCGAAGGCCAGTCTCTTTCCGATTTTGATGTTATTCAGGTTCATAGTATTTCAGATTTTTCTGTTTGGATGAATGGGGTTGGCTATGGTTAAAGTTCGGTTTCTGGAGGCTGGGGCGCGTTCAGTTGAGTGGCGTACGTCCGCACGCGGGCGATCAGTTGGTCACGGTCAAGTTTCACTTGATAATCACTAAAACCAGCGGCTTTGCCGCGGGCAATGTCTTCCTCGCCGGCCAGCGAGGAGAGTCCGATGACGGGCAGTTTGGCAGTGCGAGCGTCGGCGCGAATGCGCTGGGCAAGCCCCAAGCCTGTGAGTCGCGGCATTTCGATGTCCGTGACAACCGCCTGGACTTCATCAAGATGCTCGATGAGCACTTGCCAGGCGCTTTCGCCATCGGGCGCTTCCAGCACCACATCGCCGTCTTCCTCAAGGTAGCGTTTGACTTGCGCTCGGAAGAAATCCGAATCCTCAGCCAGCAGAACAACGAACCCTTTACTGGGCGCGCGGACTGAGAGCAGCGCCGTGGGAGGCCCGCTCCAGTCGGGGCATGTGGCTTTCACCAGTTCCAACAAGTCTGCAATCAGAGCGGTGCGGTTGTTAATAATGACCGAACCAGCCACGCCTTTCTGCCGATGCGTGGTCAGATCAATGACGGACTTGGTTTCGATGACATCCACGGGCATGGATCCCAGCAGGCCCACTTCGCGGCCGCAAACGCTGGACACAATGACTGCCATTTCTTTGGATTCACCGATGGGTTTGACTTGGGCGACATCCGAAAGCGTTACCAAGGTCAGCGCGGCATTGCGATACTGCATGGTGCGGCGTCCCCCCATGTTTTCCACCTGTTCGGGCTTGATCCGCTCAATCCGCAGCACGCTATCCAGCGGAACCGCGCAAAGTTCGTCGGGCGCGTTGTGGAACAGCAGCAGCGAGTGGGTTTCTTCGCGGTGACCGGCCAGAGCCTCTTCCGCGCGCCTGCGATCGGCGACTGTCTTGGCCACCGCGACCAGTTCCGCCTTGGCCGCAAGGCCGGCGACGTCCAGAATAAGCGCCACAATGCCGTCGCCCAAGATGGTGGCTCCGACGTACTCGTGGAGCCTCTTGAGATGGCGGCCCAGCGGCTTGACGACGATTTCCTCCGTGTCGTGAAAGGCGCTGACCACCAGGCCGTAGGGCATTGCGCCGGTGGTGACCACCGCTATTTCCATCGCTCCGGTGGTGGATGTTGCGGAGTCGTCCGGGATGCCAAGCAAGTCCGCGAACCGAAGCAGCGGAATGATGCGGTCACGCAAGAGCAGCACTTCAGCGCCGCCAATCACGTCCAGGCGCTTACTGATGTCCTCAGATCGAACGTGGAGCAACTCCTCGACATTGACCTGCGGAATGGCGAACCGCTCATTGCGCACCGAAAAGATCAGAGACGGCATGATGGCCAGCGTCAGCGGGAGCTTGATGCGAAATAGCGTCCCTTCCCCAACCACGGAATGAATCTCCACCTTGCCGCCCAGCCGATCCAGGTTGGTTTTTACGACATCCATGCCGACGCCGCGCCCCGATACATCGGTAACTTTTTCAGCAGTCGAGAGTCCAGGGAGAAAAATCAGGGAAAGAACCTCCTGCTCACTGAGAGTAGCGAGTTTTTCGGGCGTGATCAGTCCCTTGGCGAGGGCTGATTTGCCGATTTTTTTGCCATCAATGCCTTTGCCGTCGTCAGCGATCTCAATGATGACCTGACCGGCCTCGTGGCGCGCCTCGATGCGGATGGTCCCCTGGCCTTTCTTGCCGGCGCGCATTCGCTCATCGGGCGTTCCGATGCCATGGTCCACAGCGTTGCGAACCATGTGCGTGAGGGGATCGGACAGTCCTTCAATGAGACTCTTGTCCATGGCCACATCACGACCGAGGAGATCCAGTTGCACATCCTTGCGCAAGGCGTTGGCCAGATCGCGAACAACGCGGGGAAACTTTCCAAACACGTTGCCGACCGGCTGCAGCCGGGTCTGCATGATGGCATCCTGCAACTCGGAAGTGACCTGGTTGATGCGCTGGTCTGCCATCGAAAGGGAGCGCACGTCGTCTGTGGCGATGGCCGCGCGCAATTGGTTGCGGCTGAGAACCAGTTCGCCCGCGAGGTTCATCAGCGCCTCGAGCAAGCCGACATTGACGCGCAATGTGCTGTCCGCCGAGGTGGACACGGCGCGAATTTCGTCCGGTGGCGGCACTTCGGTTCTTGCGGGCTGGCCGGGCGAAGGAATGACGGCAAGGGCAGCGGAGCTCGGTTCGGGCGGAGGTGTCATGGTGGGGGTCGATGGTGGTGTTATTTTTTCTTCCTTGGGTGGCGTCGGAGTCTGACTGGGATCGAAAAGAACTTTGATTCTTTCGCGGCTGACGTCGATGAGCAGGCCGATGTCGTCGGGTCGAATAACGGTGGAAAATACCAGTCGCAGCGGCAGTTGGTTGCCCAGAGGCCCATCCAGAGTGCCTACAGCGTCATAGTCGAGGACGCAGTCTATAATTTCGCCGCTCTCCGAAATATCCCGGAAAACAGCCAGAACGTTCTTCCCTTTGCGCTCGATGTCATGGATCAGATCCAATTCAACGCAATACCCATATTGGCCGGAGCGTTTCATGCGTTCAAAATCCACCTGAGGCAGGGTGACGGTGGTTTTCTCTTCGTCTTTAGGGTGTAGAGTCACGTTATGTGTAAGCGAAGCTTTTTGATCTTGGGGCAGGTAGGACGAAGCCAGGCCGGACAGACCCACGACCAGATCGGCAATGTCGGCTTGTTCCTGGGTGGCGGGGTTATTGATCATTTCCCGAAGTTTGTCGAAAGCGGCGAGCAGTACGTTGGTGATCTCGGCGTTGGGAGTCATTTTTCCAGCCCGAAGCATGTCCAACACGGTTTCGGCCTTGTGGGCCAGTTCCTTGACTTTGTTCAGTCCAAAGAAGGCGCTGCCGCCTTTTATGGAATGGGCGGCCCGAAACACTTTGTTAATCAGATCTTCGTCCACGTTGACACCGTTTTCCTCGACAGTCAGAAGGTCGGTTTCGATGGTCGCAAGGTGCTCCCGCGACTCGTTAATGAATTCACTAAGTAGCTCGTCGTCCATAATAAACCTCCTAGGCTTTACCGGTTGCGTTTAGCCGTCCCGTCAGACGCATGCTTTGGAGAAGTTGCAGGATGTCCGGGGAGACATTGATGACACGAATGCGGCCTTGCTGGCGGGCCATCGTATTACAAGTGGCGATGAGCAATCCGATGCCGCTGGAATCCAGCATGACCGTTGCCGCAAGATCGAAGACGATTTCATCAACCCCTCGCTGCAATTGTTGCTTGAGGGCGGCTTGCAGGTCAGGGACGTCGGAGGCGATCAAGTCGCCTTGCATGGTTACTCGGCAGTTTCTGCCATTAGGTTCAAGTGTGTAGTTTGCCATGTTGATATCTTTTTGCTGTGGCATTGTTATCAAACCACAAAGTGATTTGGTTGCCGCATTGGTTGAAACTGATACGGTCGGCATAAAGAGCGCCGATTGCGAGGCCTCGTCCGCTGGTGGCTGCGGGATCCGCCACGGTGCGGCGTGCTTCACGCCAATTATATCCGGCTCCTTCATCGGCGATTTGCAGACGCATCCAGCGCCTTCCCAGACGCAGACTCAGGGTTGCCTTTTTCGAGGCTTGGTTCTGATTCCCATGAAGAACGGCGTTGTTCAGAAATTCACGGGCGATCAGTTCCACCGCAAAGCTGTCGGCTGCCATTCCGTTTGCGATCACAAAGGCGCGAACCTCCAGACAAACAGCATCCACTTCCTCAAGGCGCGAGGGGATGTCGCGGCGCAAGAAGCGTGACTGGTCTTGGGGGCGCGTCTTCACGAATTAAACATCTACCCCCAGAAGCACTACATCGTCAATGATATCGTGCGCATTCGAGATTTTTTTTAAGAGCGATGGCACCAAGTCGGCCAGAGGCACGTCGGAACCAGCCTGGCACTCCTCGACCAGCCGATTTATCCCCTCGGTAGTCGTGCCGCCGTTCTCGACGCCTCCGTCGGAATACAGAAACAGCCGATCACCGGGATGGACTGTCATTTCGGTGACCCCGAAGACAGGATCGGGAAAAGCGCCGACCACATCTCCCTCTTGCCGCACGATCAAAGCCTCACGGCTCTTGGCAATGGTGACGATGGCGGGAGGATGGCCGGCGTTGGCCAGAATAAGTCGATGGCTGCGCCGGTTGAGGCGGGCGTAAATAAGGGTGAAAAAGGCTCCGGGCGGCAGAATCCGTCCCAAGGCGTTGTTGAGCGCGCGGAGCACGTCGGCAGGGCTGTTGAGCGGGTTGGCGTACTCGGCCACAAGAGCCTTGAGCGCGGCAGTCCAATAAGAAGCCCCCAAGTCATGTCCACTGGCATCTGCCACCAAGTAGTCCACGCTGTTTTCTCCAGAGGGAATGACATCGTAAAAATCGCCGCCAGCCTGAAGCTTCTGTTTGATAGCCGCATGGAAGCGGGCCTCGGGCATGTCTTGGGGTTGCGGCATGGTGTTTTGTTGCGCGACCGCCAGACGGTTCAGATTCTCCGCTTGCAGTTCCATCAGCGCCTCGTAGGACTGCTTGAGTCGCAAGTGTGTGCCGACCCGGGCCAGCACTTCGGCTCCCGCCAGGGGCTTGGAAATATAGTCCACGCCTCCGACCTCAAACCCACGCAACTTGTTGGCCAACTCATCATTGGCAGAAATGAATAGCACTGGCATCCGCCCGAAACTGGGCTCTTTCTGCAGCTTCTGGCATAAATCCATTCCATTGCCATCTGGAAGATTGACATCCAACAGCATCAGATCGGGGCTATGCTCTCGAATTCCAGCCCAGGCTCCAGCGACGTCACCGGCAACCGCCGTGCGGAATCCCGCGCCAGCCAGGATGCCCTGCAATATCGACCGCGTAGTCGAATCGTCATCCACGATCAACACCAACGGCGATACCGGTTTTCCGTCAATTCTTTTCATGAAGTCTATTAGACGCTGGATGCTATGAGAGCATACGGCATAAGCCGTTTATCGGCAAGGAATGGAAAGACTTTAGCAATTTTCTGAATGGGTATTCGTTTCCGTGTATTCCGTGATTCGTTTTCCGGTGAATATCCAATATCGAACAAGGAATTTCCAATGATGAAGCAGGCAGTCCGCTTTTCTGGGTGTGTGACCGGAAAGTAACCTTGTGGGGCAGACCTCTGGTCTGCCGGTTGAATGGGTCTCTGACCCATCGAATCCGCATCTCCCCAGAGCCAATCCACGGAGTCAGAGACTCCGT
>CAIUEN010000089.1 GCA_903898185.1 uncultured Verrucomicrobiales bacterium | reverse complement strand
TTCCGCAGTTGGCGCGAATTGAATCGGCCATGCACTTCAACAATCACCCCGTCGGCCAGCAACAATCGGTAGGATGCTGAGGCATTGTTCTGGTTAAGCAGATTGGCTATAGGGACAAAGGCCGGGGGATTGGCTGGCGGCTTGGGTTTGGATGCTTTCTGGAGCCAGCGCTGGAGAGTGGATAAGCCGATGGCGCAGTGGAGGGCAAACTCACGCTGAGTGAGTTGGCTGCGTTGGTAATCGGCTACGATCTGCTCTGGTCGGGCGGCGGTGACATGCTTACCAATAACAAATGTGCGTTGCATTTACCCAGTCTTTCACACTCCAGACGTGTTTGACTAGACGGGTTAGCAAGACGGATACCATCCAGAGCAAGTCAGCAATTCTCATTTTGAGGGAATATGGGGAGCAAAACTCTGATCTTCCTGCGCATGAGGTTTCCAATTCTATACGGTGCCTCCAGCTCCGAAGACGTCAACCGACTTTAGAGCAGCCCTAAGATTCGTCCATCGGCAGTTTCTCTTGCGGCTCTAAATACCAAGTGCGCAGCACCGACCACTCCAGCGTTGTTGCCGAGCATGGCGCGCTGGATGGAGGTCTGTTTCAGGGGGGATTGAGTTGCTCGTTGAATAGTGTCGCAAATGGGCTGCGCGAAACGTTCGAAATGTTCGTCCATCAAACCGCCGCCCAAAATAATTCGTTGCGGCATGAAGGTGTGGAGAAGCGTCCATGTCGCCATCCGGGTTGCATTCACGGCGCGACCGACAATCGCAACAGCCTCGGGAACACCGTGCGCCGCTGCGGAAAAGACCGCGCGACTATCTCCGATCCCAGCCTGCCGCCCGAAATCGCTGATGGCCGTGCCCGAGGCGATCGACTCAAGGCAGCCGCCAATGCCGCAATAACACTGAGGCCCGTTGGATTCGATGGGGATGTGTCCGATCTCAGGATGTTCGCCCCCAACTCCGCGAAAGAGCTGTCCATTCACCAAAGCGCCGCCGCCAACGCCCGTTCCGAACGTCAGCATCACAACAGAGTCACACCCGCCCCCCGCCCCCGCAAAGCATTCGCCCAAGAGGGCGGCATCGGCGTCATTCTCGATAAACACCGGCAGCCAAAACCGCCGCCGCAGAAGAGTGCCAATATCGCAGTTGTCCCAGCCAGGAAGCGTGTAGTGATTGTGAATCGTTCCGCTGACCGGGTCCACCGGCCCCGCGCAACCGATGCCGATGCCGCACAACTGCTCAAGCCCCCACCCCGCTTCGGTGGTGGTTGTCTGGATGGCATCAATGATCCGCGTAATTGCGCGCTCGAATCCAAGCCTGGCCTCTGTGGCAAGGACAACCTTGCTATGGATTTTTCCATCCTGGTCAACAGCCGCAATGGCCATTTTGGTTCCGCCAATGTCAATGCCGATTGCAGCCATCCCTGTGGCGGGCTGAGACTCCTCCTTCTGCCCGCCGATTTCATTGATTGGTGGCATTCGTCGTGGTTTGGAAATTAGAGAGCACCGGAGTTGGCCAATCGTCGGCTCTGTAGAGCCTGACACCTCCGGCGACGTAAATTCTGCCCTCGGAATCGACACGCAATGTTGGACGGCTTTGCGTAAAATCATGGGTCTGGCGAATGAGCATTCGTCCATCCGGATTGATGACAAAATAACTGAATGATTTTGCGGCGCGTTGATACAGAAGATGCAGGTTGCTCGAAGCATCGAGCTGGGCATCAGGCTGCGCAAAGGAAACGACGCGTCCCAACGGATAAGTGCGCAACGTCTTGGTTCCTGTGGCGTCGGTCAGACGAAAATAAATCCTGGGTTCAGTCAGATAAGTGGCCTTCAACAAAACGTATTTGCGCACCTCGGGAAAAGAATTGCTTTCTCCAGATACTGGCGGCACTCCGAACGTGAGATCGGGCAGATTGGGAACCGGCGCGCCGTTCATCACCGAAAACGTCACAGGCTTGCTGGTAATCTCCTGGCTCCACTGCGGAATCTTAATGGTTGCAACCACCCGGTAATGCCCGGTTTGATGGAATGAAAAATAGGGAGCCAGATTGAAATGCTTGGTGCCCATTTGCCCTGAAATCAGCGAGAATTCTCCCCCAGTCGGGACTTCGCCCACATTCTGCGCGACCATGTTGTTCTCGCCTTGGATGGAAAACGTTACCCACGCGGGATCTTTGCCAAATTCAACCGTCTGTCCCGAACGATTCATGATTTGCAGCGAGATATTCATATCCTCGTCCGGCATGAACTGCTGCTGGTCAACCGACAACTCCGCAGTCACCCCTCCAATCTGTGCCGACAATTCAAACGGGACCGCCGCCAAGAATGCCAACAGCAAAAACAATCGTTTCATATTTCAAGTTTAGGTCGGAGCGAAATCAACTGGCAAGCGCCAAAGGAAAGCAGCAATTCACATTATGTGGGGTAGGCCTCTGGCCTGCCAGTTGCGGTGCCTCTGGCTCCGCAGGGAGTCGAAAACTTCGTGCGCAGGCAGATCAGCGTTTTTCCCTTTCTTGCTAAAAATAAGAATTGCTGAAAATCCCCAGCAATTCTTATTATGGCAGGCAAGCAAGAATACCCAATATTCAATGGATATTTCTGCCTCCGCGCCTCCGCGTGACCACTTCTGAATACCCAATATCGAATAAGGAATGTCCAATAATGACCAGTTCACCAGTGCCCTTACCATGAAGGGCTTCCAGCTTTTTCCACTCCTTGGGCTGGCTCGCGCGGATAAAGGAGAGAACGACATCAGAAAAGATGGCGACATCTGGGGCAAAACCCTTCTCAGGAATCTGAATGTAACCATTCGCCAAGAGGTGCAACTTGATGACGGTTTCAAAAGCGGCTTCGGTGGTCGCGCTCATGTGTGTCTGCCGAGGATGAACCGTGCGCGCTCATGACGCAGCATCTCGAATGGCGTCATGCATTTGATGCCAAGGCCAATGCACGCATTGGGGATTTTGATCTTCTTCGTTGAGGGGGATGCAACTTCATGGGTGACAACAGTGTGCCGGTGGGCGAGCGCATGAGCCACAAGGTAGAAGTCCGCCACTTGAAGAAACGTGTTCACAGCGGCAGGTTCGTAGTTCTGGCTCGTTGCCCAAGCGCTTACCTGAGCCAAGGCCGGCAGGATGGCGGTGTCGGGTTTGACAAAAAAAACGGTTCCGCGTGCCGCAGCCCATGAAGAGAGTTCATCCGAGTCGGCATCGATTTCATCGCCGACTTTCTCAGTGCTAAACACCAAGCTGCTTGCGTTCGCGGAAATGAGCCAATCCCAAAAAGCAGGACAGAAATCCAACCCATAATGGAGGTTCTTGGCCTGGATGAAAACGTCAGAATCCAAAAGATAGCTCATAGGCCCACCCCCAGACTACGCCCCAGTTCCTTGAAGGTGGCTTGCTTGGCGAAACCGAGCATCCGAAATGCATCGTTGTAGCGGGTTTGTCCCTCCAGCGTGCTGGCTACCAGAGCCGCGGCAAAGCGTTTGCTCAGGCGCGCGGCTTGGGTCAAATAGAAGTTGCCGCCGGTGCCGCGTGGAATGGCCCGGAGCCGTTGGATCTCGGCCTTATAGGCATCCCAAAATTGCTGGCGAGAAAGCCCTCCGGTATCGTAGATGCGGCGGAGTACCACGAGAGCGCTAACCTTGAACCGACGAGCCAGGCGGCTGACCTCGTCCGAAAGCGTGGCGGTGCCGTCAAATTCTTGCGCCATTAACTTGATCGGCACCAGGAGTTCGGCGGCAACCTGGTTGCACCAGAGTTCAACATGTTGTTCAGGCACAACGGTAGGTTGGCTGTCGGAAACAGCGGATTGGCCCAGCCAGATATGAGCCAGTTCATGGGCAAGGGTGAACATCTGGGCTGCCTTGGTATCGGCGCCGTTGATGAAGACCAGCGGGGCGAGATCGTCGGCCATGGCGAAGCCGCGAAATTCCTCCGGGTCCAGATGGCGGTAATTATTATTGTGAACCACGCCATTGCACATGACGAGAACGCCGCGTTCATCGGCCTGTTCGATGAAATGGCGGAGGGCATCGGTCCAAGTCGGCATCTGGCGGCGTTCGTTCAGGTCGAAGCCCAAGGCCGAGCGGATACGGGCGGCAGTCTCGACAATATCATCGCGCAAGGTAGCCGAGCCGACAAAAGCCAGCGGTGTTTCGCCTATGGAGCGGGCATGGTTGCGGTACCACTCCTGGCGTTGTTGGCAAACATAGATGGTATCCAGCAGATTGGGAGACGGGTGGCCAACGTACTGATTGTCAACGGTGCGGAAGTCGGGAATAGGGACCTTCTCCACGGGCGGCTCTTGCAGAAAAAGGTAGCCCACAGGTGTATAGGTAGCCTTGGCGAAGGCTTCCACCTGCTTGAGCGTGGGCTGCGCGTCGCCGCGTTCCCAAGCGGAGAACAGCGGAAACTTATGTTCCAAGTCGGCGGATGCCAATCCGGCGCGTTCGCACGCCCAGCGCAGCAGTTCGGGTTGAATGGCAACGCGATTCATAGGCCGATACTAGCTTCCAGCCGCGCTGACATCAATCCTGCCGGTGACCGCAGCGGCAATAAGGGCGGCACGGGGTTCTTAAGGCCGGGGGTTACTTCGTCGAGGCTGACGACTGGCGGCGACATCTTTGAGCAGTTTGTAGCCATGAACGCCATGGAACAGCCGATTGAAGAGCGTTGGCTCACCATCGTTGCTGAAATGTCATTCAAATCTGAAATGCGGGAGAGGGAAAAAACGCAAAGAGCCAAAAGCACAGAGACGCAAAGAAGACAAACAACTTCTTCCTCTTTGCGCCCCTGCCCCTTTTGCCCTTTGCGTTTGTTCTGGTTCCAAAAACTGTGCGTTGGACTTCCTCAGACCTGCGGGGCTGATATTCAAAAGTGAACTTTTCTGTACTATTTTTGTATAAAAATTCATTTTATGAGCGTTCATTGTTGGAGAAATCTCAAATCTCAAATCTCAAATTTGAAATTTAGAATCCAAAATCTCAAGCGCAACAGCCAAGATTACCTTTCTTCGTAACAACTCACCTTTTATCGTCTGGCTCGGTAGAAGTTCACGGTATTGGTGTTGGATGGTGGCGCGATTCGGGTCGATAGATTGGTGAGCGTCAGGTTCGTTAATGCCGTGACCCATTGCCCACTGAATAATTCGGTTCGCGTATCAATACTGTAGCCGGGAGACGGCTTGCCAAAGAGGATGAGCAGCGGGTGATCGTTTTCGTCCAGGATGCAATCCAAGAGGGGCTGTTCGTCCACAACGACCACGCGCCCAGGGGTGCTGGCCGCGCTGACAACGGGAATCCCATTGGTGAGGAAGCCAACGATGTTGGAGGCGCTCAGCATGACAAAGGCCGACGGTTGGGGCGCGGTTAATGAGAAACAGACTTGCGCCACTTGAGCCGGACCGCTGAAAAATTGCCCGGCTTGCGCTGCAAGCGTCACTTGCACCTCGTCCCCACTTAACCTCTGAACGCGGGCTGCGACTTTTTCTGGAGCGGTGACGGAAACACTGACATTCGTGAATCCGCCCGGCGGTGTGGATAGGGTGAAAACCAAGTTGGTAAGACCATCGCTTGATTCCAGGAACACCGGCACACACCCGCCGTCGCCGACTCTGGCGACCGCATTACCCAAAGACGTGCGCAAGCCTTCGATCACAAGTCGTTTGGTTCGATAGAAGTTCACGGAACTGGCGCTGGGTGGGGGGACAATCCGGGTGGACAGATTGGTGACCGTCAGGTTCGTTAATGCCGTGACCCATTGCCCACTGAATAATTCGGTTCGCGTATCAATGCTGTAGCCGGGAGACGGCTTGCCAAAGAGGATGAGCAGCGGGTGATCGTTCTCGTCGAGAACACAATCCAAGAGGGGCTGTTCGCCCACAACGACCACACGTCCGGGGATGCTGACCGCGTTGCCGACCGGGTTCCCATCGGTGCGGAAGGCCAGGATGTTGGAAGCGCTCAGCATGACAAATGCCGACGGCTGAGGCGCGGTTAATGAAAAACAGACTTGCGCCACTTGAGCGGGACCGCTGAAGGATTGCCCGACTTGCGCTGCAAGCGTCACTTGCACTTCGTCCGCGCTCAGACTCTGAACGCGGGCAATGGTCTTCTCCGGCGCGGTGGCGGAAACGCTGAAATTCGTGAATCCGCCCGGTGGCGTGGATAGGGTAAAGACCAGGTTGGTGAGGCTATCGCTGGATTCCAGGAAGACCGGCACACACCCGCTCTCGCCGACTCGCGCTACCGCGCTCCCCATAGATGTGCGCAGGCATTCGGTCACAACGACGGCGAAACTCTGCGTGGAGCTGAGGTTGCCGCAGCCGTCATCCGTGGCAACAACAGTTATGACGTTGGAACTGCTTCCCTGTTCGCACAGCGGCACCCACTTCACCACGCCATTGGTGGGATTGACTGACATCCCCGCAGGCGCGCCCGATGCCAGGGTGAACGTCACTTGCTGACCGGCGTTCGGCTCAGTCACAACATTCGTCACTTTCAGTGGTTGGCCAACGGCAATGATGCGATTGGAAATGGCTTCCAGAACGGGTGGAGTATTCGCCAGCAGGGAAATGGACGCCTGCGCGGCGGGAACAGCAGGTTCCACATTCCCCACGTTGTCCCGCGCCACGCTGTAGAACGCATAGCTGTGACCGCACTCGCCCACGAAGAGTTGCTCCCATGAAGGCGTGTTCTGGAGCCAGAGATTCCACGGACTACCGTTGTCAGAGGCGTAGATATCGAAGTGGCTGACCCCTGCGCCACCATAGCCATCCGCACCCGTCCAGCGGACGGAGAATATATTGACATTGGTGGCCAGCGGCAGCGGCAACACGGTGCTGGTGGGCAAACTCACATCGACGGTATTGAAGATGTCCGGTGTGTCCATTGGCTCGTTGTAGTCGAAGAAAATGCGGGCCTGAGCGTTGACAATATCTCCATTGGCGATGTCAGCCTTGGATTTGATGGTGTAGGTGACAAAGCCCTGGCCGATGACGCCATTCGTGTTGGGCGGCAAGAATCCGATGAAGGGATCCCAAGGAAAATCGCCCGTGGCGGGGTCAATAGAGCTAAACTCCCATGTCACCTCGCCTTTGGCCAGGTCCAGACTGGCAACAATCTCCACAAGCACGCCGAGATCGTTGGTGCAATTGACCTGTGTCTGGAAGAAGGTCCGGTCAGCGGGCATATCCACCAGGTTGGTGCCAAAGTTGAGGGCACCCAAGCGGAACATTCGCAGGTCCAAGTTGGTGCTCAACTGCTGCGTAATGCGGACATATTGAGCCGGAACTTCGGCCTTCTTGGGGTCGTTTTCGAATCTAATGGTGTAGTGGAATGTCTGGTCTGGAGAAATCCAGTGCTCCGTGCCAAAGCCGCCCGGGCCTACAATGTCGTTAGGGTCGTAGGATCTGAGACGACGTGTGACCTTGCAGGAATCTGGAGGACTCTGGCTCTTACAAGGGTCACATTCTCCATCACCCGAAGAGGAAATCGATTTTCGAGGCTCGATAATCAATTTTCGAGGCTCGCCAAATCGGTTGAACCCTGTGTCCGTCCATATCGCATCAAACTCGACATCCTGCGCACGACCGTTGATTTCAAGAAAGGCCAGAACCGTTGTTCCATATCGGGTCGCCCAAGGTTCCCCTAGCGATCCTGGCCAGAAATCAAAACCATCCAAAACGTGCAGCGTTACCCCGCAGAGTTCCACGACGTAACTGCCATTCTTCTCTTTGGTAAGCCGCACCGATGCAGCATCTATCCACCGCCTGTCGGGGGAGAAGATGTGCATTGGCGGAGTGCCATACCAACCCACGCCGCCTGCTAGCGTATTATTAAATTCGAGCGAGGCTCCAGGCATGTTCCCATCCTGATAGCGCAGCAGTTTGTTAACTGGCGGAATGTCCGTGAGTAAATCATACTCCGATTTTTCTCCACATTTTAGACTAATAGTACCCGCATCAATCTGGTCCTTCAAATAGGACGCTGCTTCTCCTAGCAAGCTATCCAGCCACCAGTCCGTTTCCTCGTGCTTACGAAAACCGGGATTAACTCCTCCACCATCCTCAATTGTTTGGTCACCGTCTACAAACAGATCACTACCTCCGCCGTTGACAAATTGCCTGACAACTGAGGCATATTCTGAACCTCTTACTGCGCTCGTCCCGGCAATAACAATAGGCGCGAGCAAAGATTTGACACTGTCAGGATCGCCCAAGCACAGGACTTTGATATCGATCAGCGCTAGCGGTGAAGGAGGTCCATCTGTAATTAAGGTGCCTAGCCCTGCGCTTGCCCCATATGAAAAAGCGGGACAAAAGCCTCGCGATTCTGTATTCCTTGGGCGATGCAATCAACATCGTCCATCAAACGAATACTGGCAGAGCCCGAAAACAG
>CAIUEN010000088.1 GCA_903898185.1 uncultured Verrucomicrobiales bacterium | reverse complement strand
CCTCCTACTTCATCATTGGAAATTCCTTGTTCGATATTGGATATTCAATCCCAGTCTTCCATTGATGGGGTATTCTTGCTTGCCTGCCATAATGAGAATTGCTGGGCAAGAAATCCATTACTTGCGTTTCTTAAACAGACTGGTCTGCCAAACCCAATCCTCTTTGTGCCTTTGTGTCTTCGTGTGAGCCTTCCCCTGTTTGGCAGTTATACTTTGAAGGGGGCAAGAATGTTATTCTTTGCGCCAAGAACATCAATCATTCCTCAACCGGCACGATCAGTCGCTCCATGATGAAGTCCTTGCGCTCGGGCGTGTTTTTGCCCATGTAGAAATCAAGTATATTTGAGGCATCGTGCTTGGTTGCGTATTCGACCTGGCTCAAACGCATGTTCGCTCCGATGAACTGCTTGAATTCTGCGGGCGAAATTTCGCCCAACCCCTTGAACCGTGTTATCTCGCAATTCTTGCCCAACTGGGCGGCAGCCTTGTCGCGCTCCGCCTCCGAATAGCAGTAAATGGTTTTTTCCTTGGTTCGCACTCGAAAGAGCGGAGTTTCGAGAATAAACAGGTGGCTGTCGTGAATTAACTGCTCAAAAAATCGGAAGAAATAGGTGATGAGCAGGTTGCGGATGTGCAAACCATCGACATCCGCATCGGTGGCCAGGATCACCTTGTCGTAACGCAAGCCTTCGATATTATCCTCAATATCCAGCGTGCGCATGAGATTGTACAATTCGTCGTTCTTATAAACAATGTCACGCTTGAGATCCCAGACGTTGAGCGGCTTGCCTTTGAGCACGAAAATCGCCTGCATATTCACGTCGCGGCAGCTCACAATCGACCCTGCGGCGGACTGTCCTTCGGTGATGAAGACCATTGATCCCTTGCCTTTGCCTTTCTTGTTGTCGAGGTGAACTTTGCAGTCCTTGAGCTGGGGAATGCGCAGGGTGATGGCTTTGGCGCGTTCGCGGGCAAGCTTCTTGACATCTTGCAGTTCTTTTCGAAGTTGCTGGGTATCTTGAACTTTGGAAATGATTTTCTCGGCCACCTCGCGATTGCGGTTAAGGAACTGCAGCAGTTCCTCGCGGACTTTGTTGACCAGATCGGATCGGATATCCGTATTTCCCAATTTGTTCTTGGTCTGCGACTCGAAAATCGGTTCCTTCAGGCGAATCGCCACGGCGCCGACCATGCATTCGCGCACGTCGTCGCCCTCGAACTTGCCTTTGGCATATTCGTTGATCGCTTTGAGCAATCCTTCTCGAAACGCGCTCAAATGCGTTCCGCCGTCGCTCGTGAACTGGCCGTTGACAAACGAATAAAAGACCTCGCCGTAACGGCTGTTGGTGTGGGTGAAACAGAATTCGAGCGTTTTATCCGAGAAATGGAGCGGCGGATAGATCGGCTCGCTGTTATCGGCTTGCAGGTCTTCCATCACCAAATCGAGCAGCCCATGTTTCGACTGAAACGTTTTGTCGTTGAACATCAGCTTGAGCCCTGCATTAAGATAGCTGTAATGACGCAGCCGCCGCTCCACAAACTCGGCGCGAAACTCGAATGTTTTGAAGATTTCCGGATCGGGTTGGAATTCGATGTAAGTGCCGTTCGGGTCGGTTGTCTTTCCGTCCTGCTGGCCTTTGAGTTTGCCCTGTTTGAACCAGGCTTCAACAAATTCGCCGCCACGGTGGCTGCGAACTTTGAAATCCTTCGAAAGCGCGTTGACGGCCTTGGTGCCAACGCCGTTCAGGCCGACGCTGAACTGGAAGACGTCGTCGTTGTATTTGGCCCCAGTGTTGATCTTGGAGACACAGTCGATGACTTTGCCCAAAGGAATGCCGCGTCCGAAATCGCGGACAGAAACCGTGGCCCCCTCAATGCTGATCCTCACCTCTTTTCCGTGCCCCATGATGAACTCGTCGATGGCGTTATCGATAACTTCTTTGAGCAGAATGTAGCAGCCGTCGTCGTAATTGCTGCCATCTCCAACGCGTCCGATGTACATTCCGGTGCGCAGCCGGATATGCTCCAGCGAGGAGAGCGTTTTGATTTTGCTTTCGTCGTAAGTATGCTTGGTCGTCTCGGCCATATCAAAATTTAAGATATTGATGGAATTCCGACGATTGCAAACAATAATCCGCTGGCGCAGAATACCTGCGGTTTGACATTTCAGTCTAATTATTGGTACATTTGCAGGCAGTTGTTCCATCGGTGATTTTTAGCTACACATGAAGACAGGCCCGATACGCAATCAGGCTCGCGCTTTGATGCCCTATCTGGTTTTGGCAACCGGATTGGCAGTCACTGCCCTGTTCACTGGTTACGCGGTGAGCGCCGAGAGAGTCAGGAGTCGGCTGTATTTCGAGTCGGCAGCGGACAAAACGGCCCATTACGATTATCTCATCATCGCAATCATTTCCGTATTGGGTGTCCTCTTCAGCTTTTTGCTCTTTGTCTATTTACGGGCGGAGGAAAAGGCTCGAAGTCTCGCCGAAAAGCATTCTGCCGATCTGGCCAAATCCGAGTCGCTCTTGAAAGAGAATACCCAGGAATGGCTGCAGGCCAGTGAAGAACTTTATCGAGTGATGGCTGAAATAGTGGACGACGGCATGATCACCATGGATCGAACCGGCGAAATCCTGTCCGCCAACCAAACTGTTAAACAACTTTTCGGATGGTCTCCGTCGGAGATCGTTGGCAAACGGATCACCACGCTGATTCCAGAGATTTTTCTTCATGAGCAGCCGAGCATCAAGGACTTCTTTCTCACAACTGAAAGCAGCGCCTCCTGCAAAAATATTGCGCTGACCGGCAAACACCAAGACGGCTCGGATGTGTCAGTGGAACTCTCGCTGGGATTTGGCAGAAGACAGGGCAACCTGTTGATCATCGGCGCACTCCGAGACATTTCTCAGCGCAAGAAGATTAAAAAGGCGATGTTCCAAGTCCAAAGAATGCAGGCCATAGGCACTCTCACCAGTGGCATCGCTCACGATTTTAACAACGTCTTCACTGCGATTCTTTCGCATTTGGACCTGGCGACTTACAATGTTGGAAACGAGACTCAGCGGCGAGAGCACTTGGACTACGTCATGACCAGCGCCACTCGGGGCGCCGAACTGGTCAAACGCCTTCTTGCGTTCAGTCGGCAAACTGCGCCGCAGACCCAGAATTTCAATCCCTCCGAGATGATCAAGGAAACTGTGGCGCTGTTGCAGCGGAGCATCACCCGGCGCATTCAGATCACCTCGGAATTCGCCCCTGGAATCTGGACTATCAAGGGCGATGAAAGCCAGATCAAGCAGGCGCTCATCAATCTCTGCATCAATGCGCGCGATGCCATGACCGAGGGGGGCACCATATCCATAGTTCTCGCCAATCACACAATTGACCGGAATGACCAAGCGCCGCCGAGGCGCGGTGGCGAATTTGTGCGCATCAGCGTCAACGACACCGGCGAGGGCATGAGCAAACAAGTTCTCGACCGCCTGTTCGAACCTTATTTCACCACCAAGGAACTCGGCAAAGGCGCCGGTTTGGGCTTGTTCATCGCCAGCAACATCGTCACAGAACACGGCGGCTGGATTGAGGTCAAAAGCAAAGTCTCCTCCGGCAGCCGGTTCGATCTGTTTTTTCCACGCGTCCTTTCCGTCGTCGAAGAGCCCCCCACGTTCATCGCCCGGGGCGCCAAGGCCAAATCACCACTCGACGGTTCGGAGTCTATCCTCGTCGTCGATGACGATTACATGATCCGCAATCTCATGCGAGCTGTCCTGGCCTACCGTGGGTATAAAATATCCGAAGTCAGCGACGGCGAGGAAGCCATCGAAAAGGCATTATCCACTACGGAACCGGTCGATTTGGTGCTCTTGGACCTTGAGATGCCCAAGGTTGATGGCTGGGGAGCGCTGGCAAAAATTCACGCCCAGAAACCGTCGTTGCCGGTCATCCTGTGCAGCGGAGCCGGGTCTTCAGAACTACTCGACGCCGAGGCGAAAATTGCCGGGGCGGCGCGGGTTCTTGGAAAACCGTTCACCAATCCCGAACTGCTAAGAGCCGTCAGGGATATTCTGGATGCCGCCAAAGCAACCCAAGATTCCAAGGATGCTCAGTAACAAAAGGAGAATTGAGTGTTATACTTTGAACGGGTAAGAATGTGCTTTCTTCTAGGCGCAAAAAGTAACATTCTTACCCGTTCAAACTATTCTCACTTTGCATCATCGTTGAGCCATCGCTGCAGAGCAAATACATCGCGAAAATCCAATACCCTTTCCCCCAAGCTCTCCAACTGCGACAATGACAACTTTAAAAGACGCATTTCCAACTCCGGATCTAACGTGCCCAAACGACGTTTGAGCATCCGAACAATCAGGGATGCTTGCCCTTGACGGCCCTTCTCCATGCCTCTCTCCATGCCCTTCTTAATTCCAATTCTCTCAATACTCGTTATGAATGGCATACTGTTTTCTTTCTCATAATCCACTATTTTTCGCTCAAATGCCAAGTCCATATCCTCTGGCATTGTCATGACCCAATCTATCAACCTGTATAGATTGAGAACCTCTTGTTTGCTGTAACCTCGTTCATAGAGATTGCGCGTTAACTGCCACTTAAGATTGAACCGCTTGTCCACATCCCCGCGTGTGGCCATCGCCGCAAAATGAGCGGCTACCACCACGGCCATCGGATTCAAATCGGCCCCCAACTCATCGGGCGTCCGATTATAGTCCTGCAACTTGCAGATCAAGTATTCGAACCGCAATTTACAGCCCCAGTGCGTCTCTTCATACACCTGCGGACGCCATGACGCCTGTTCATCCGCCAATACCGCCAGACTGACCACCTTTTTTTTATAACGGTCGGCTATGCGGTGGTAATACTGGTACATCCGCCAAGGCAAGTCATTGTCGGTCTGACTTTGCACTTCCACATGCACAAGCAGCCAATCTTCGATTCCATCCAACCGATAAACCTGAACCAGTTTATCAACGCGTAGTGTTCCCATCTCGGCGTCGTGGACAACCTTCTGCAGTTCCTTATCCAAAAAATAAAATCCCTTGGACCAATCGACAAGGGCGGCGATGTCTGGAAAGCAAAACTCCAGAAAAGGGCGGAAGAATTGTTCCAGCGCCTCTTTCCATGCGCCATCAAAATCCGTCGGCCAATTCACAACTTTAGATTGCCCTAAAACCCATTCCTCGGCAATACATAAATTGTAATTCAACCTCACTTGTACTGTAAACGGGTAAGATCGTTCTTTCTTCTACGCGCAAAAAGTAACATTCTTACCCGTTCAAAGTATAGTTGACTAACATTATTATTCTATGCCCATCACTGCTTCACAAATTGCCCAACAACTTCATGGCGAACTCGTCGGCGACGGCTCTGTCGAACTCACCGGCTTGGCACCGTCCGACCGTGCGCGCGTCGGCGAACTCACCTTCGCCGAGAATGCCTCATACTTTGACGCGGCCGAAAAAAGCCAGGCCTCTGCCATTCTCGTGGATGGCCCCTTTGTTTCTTCCAGAAAAGTTCTCATTCGTGTCGCCAATGCCAGAATCGCGCTGGCCCGGGTGCTGCCCGTCTTCTTCCCACCGGAGGAACATCCGTGCGGCATCCATCCCAGATCAACCATTGCCGACTCGGCGCAGATTCATCCCACGGCCCATATCGGGCCCAACTGCGTAGTGGGTCCACGGGTGCGGGTCGGCGCGCGCTCCGTCCTGATGGGCGGCAATGACCTCCGTGCCGACTGCCAGCTCGGCGATGACGTCTGCCTGTTTCCCAATGTTGTGCTCTATCGCCAGACACACATTGGAGATCGCGTCACCATCCACGCTGGCACCGTCATCGGCTCCGACGGCTTCGGCTACGTCTTCGACGAAGGGCACCACCGCAAAGTGCTTCAGCTTGGCAATGTCATCATACACAACGATGTCGAGATCGGCGCCAATGCCGCCATCGACCGGGGCACGCTCGGCCCCACAGTCATTGGGCAGGGCACGAAGATTGACAACTTGGTTCATATCGCCCACAACGTGGTCATTGGCAAGCATTGTATGATCATGGGGCAAGTCGGTTTTGCCGGCAGCACCTGCCTTGGCGATTATGTTGTAATCGCGTCCCAGTCTGGGATTGCAGACCATCTAAAAATCGGCAATCAAGTTGTCATCGGCGCCAAGTCCGGAGTAATGCGCGACATCGCAGACGGAGGCCGCATGTTGGGCACCCCTGCGGCTCCAGACAAGCAGGCCAAACGACAGATCATTGCCATGCAACAGTTGCCTGAACTGCTCCATCGCATCCGTGACCTGGAAAAGCAGATGGAACAACTCAAGGCGAAGTCCGCCATCTGAACTTACTTGACCGCCGCTTTGGCTGACTCTTTTTGCCCTTTGATCTCCTCCAGCCTGCTGCGCACATATCGAACGTGGCTGCGAAGGCTGTAATAGTCCGCCGCAAACATGATCGGCACTGAGATCTTCGCCAACTTGTCTTCGTAGAGGAGTAATTGGGCGATGTCGGCATCAAGCGAGTTCATGATGGTGCCATCGACGATCTTGTGATCGATTGCCATGAGAACGCGGTATTTGGTGGCGATACGGCGGCGGACGCGCCAGCGGTACGTGGGCAACGCGAGTTTGATGGCGGGAATTACCAGCGTTAATAGCGGGATGGCCATGATCCAAAGGCGGTTCACCATATTGGCTGCCCAGAACGGCAATATCTTGTAGAAAAACGACGGCCCTTTGTCGTGAAATTGCCTGGCTTCGGGCAGCAGCGGGAAGGTCACACCGAGTTTGGATGGGAAATCCCCCGCTTTCTCCAGCCAGCCGCCTTGTTCCTGGATTTGTCGGCAGGTTTGCAGAATCAGCACTGCGATGTCGCCGTTCAAATTTTCACGACAAAGCAATGTCGCCATGGGCGAGATCAGTCTTTCCGTCACCGGCGGGTAGTCTTTCTCGAGATCTATCAATCCTTCGCCGATGGTGACCACCGAAAGGTGAGGTAGTCGGCTGACATAAGCCAGCGCCCTCTTGGCGGGGAAGAGGGCGATCTGCGGATCGTCCATCAAACGATACACGTCCGGGTGTGGCTTGTTGCGATCCATCGGATCATTCACCGGGGCCACAAGAAACAGAGCCTGGACTTGGTTTTCCTTAAGAGCTTTGACCGCATCCGATGAACCGACAGAGACCCAGTTGCTTTGAGGAATTCCGTTTTCGCGCAGGAGAACTTCGGAGAGCATTCGCGTGCCCGAACCAAGTTTGCCGGCCGCGACTTTCAAGTGCTTAAGGTCGGAGAAATTGGTCAAACCGGCATCTTTGCGATAGAAAACCCAAAGTGGCTCATAGAAAAGGCTGCCCAAGGCGCAGACGCCTTCCTTGTCGCCTTCGTAGAATCGCTCCGCTCCGCCTTGTCCAAATGCAACGCTAACGGACGAAGTGGAACTGGTCAGCAAACGAATGTTTTCAATCGTGCCAGCCGTGGTGACCAAGGTCACTTTCATGCCCTGTTTTTCCAGCGCGCTCTTGAGCTGAATGCCAAAACGATGATAGCCGCCGTTTTCTGAGCCTGTGGCAATGGTAATTTCTCGCGGCGGAGGTGGCGCCACAAACTTGTAGGCCACGGCAAAGCCCAGCAGAACCAGCAAAACCGCCCACCAGTAAATCTTGAAAACGTCGCCGACCAGGCTGATAAAGGTGTTCTTTTTCATTGCAACAGCATGCAGTTCACTCCAAAAATTGGGTTCTGAAAAGGCTTTTCTCCCGCACACAACCCACTTCTGAAAAAAACTTGTTGCATTAAGGCCAATTTGTCGTAAGTATTAATCTGTTGAAGGTTTGACCGGGGCGCATGATTCAATGAATTTTAGCGCATATTTTGCTTCGGTCCTCCAAAAAATTCTCAATTCAAAGCGATTGATTTTTCGGCAGTTCAGGATAAGGCCTTCGCATCATCATTCCAATTTATGAGTACTGCGCCTAGCGCCAATAGCACGGATTACGGTTCCGGTTACCTTGAAATTTCCGAAAAAGGATTTGGTTTTCTGCGAACCCGGGAGAATAACTACCATCCAAAACCAAGCGACATTTTTGTAACGCCTGACACGATCAAACGTCATTTCCTGCGCGAGGGCTGCTTGGTGGCCGGTCAGACTCAGCCGCCGCACAAAGGCAATAGCCCGCAACTCAAGACGGTCGATACCGTCAATGACTTGACGTTCGATCTTTACACCAAGTCTGTCCGGTTTGAAAACCTCACCACCATCGATCCCATTGAGAAGATCAACCTGGAAACCTCATCCGATTTACTCGAGACACGAATCATCGACTTGGTGACGCCCATCGGCAAGGGCACCCGCGGGCTGATCGTGGCTCCGCCGCGCACTGGCAAGACCACCATTTTGAAGCAGATTGCCAATGCCGTGACTGCGAATCATCCTGAGGTTTACACCATGGTGTTGCTGATCGACGAGCGGCCCGAGGAAGTCACCGATTTCCAGCGCTCCGTCAAGGCCGAGGTGGTAGCCTCGTCCAATGACCAGGACCTTGAGACTCACGTCCGACTTTCCCGTTTTACGATTGAACGCTGCCGCCGCATGGTGGAGAGCGGCAAGGACGTATTTGTTTTGCTTGATTCGATCACCCGTGTCGCGCGCGCTTACAACAGCGTTCACGGGGGCAGCGGACGCACCATGACCGGTGGTGTCGATGCTCGCGCTCTCGAAATTCCGCGCAAGATGTTCGCCTCGGCCCGCAAGATTGAAGAAGGCGGTTCATTAACCATTATCGCCACAGCGCTTGTGGACACGGGGTCCCGCATGGACGAATTGATTTTCCAGGAATTCAAGGGCACCGGCAACATGGAACTGATTCTCGACCGCAAGTTATCGGATCGCCGTTTGTTTCCCGCATTGGATATTCCCAAGAGCGGCACGCGGAAAGAGGAGAAACTTTTTCCTGCCAAGAACATGGAAGCCATCCGAAAACTTCGCCGGACCATGGTCGATCTTAACCCCATCGAAGCGATGGAAACCCTCCTGGCTGCGCTCAAGAAGCACAAGACCAACGAAGAACTGCTCGCGAAATTGCTTTAGCAAGTTAGCAAGTGTGCTGGTTCTTATACTTGGAAAGGGTAAGGATGTTACTTTTTGCGCCAGATCTTCGGACGTAGCGCAGACATTCTTGTCTGCCGTTGCGCAGGTTTTCCAACCTGCGG
>CAIUEN010000087.1 GCA_903898185.1 uncultured Verrucomicrobiales bacterium | reverse complement strand
TTTGTTACGCCTTTATGCAGGCTGTGGGAATGGTTGATGACCACTTGGTGGAGTGTTTTCGGCAGGAAAAGAAGGAACACGGATAATCCCGTCCATGTTGAATTGCCGGTGGACTTGGTTCCATCAAGGATCAATGCGTTGGATCGAGATGCCCATCAAATGAATTGGGCTGTGCCGTCGATGTAAGGTCCTCAGCAAGCAACCCGCTTTGGTTGCTTTCTGACAGTTTGCGCGCCTGACCAAATAATTCCAGCAAACGCAATCTGTCTTGATCCCAGGTTGCAGAAGTCATCTTTTTGAGGATTTCTATCGCCAATTCGTCTCGTGACTTGCCTTCGCCCGCCATGAACGAGGGCATAGCTGTTTGGATGATGGTGCGGAAATGCTCTCGGTCTGGCTGATAATAATTATCAAGGACGATCTGGACTGTAGCGTGGCCTGTAACCTTGCGTACCAAATCCATCGGCACACCGGCGGTCAAAGCCAACGTAACCCAAGTCACCCGAAAACTGTGAAAATCTCGCAGGCTGGCTTTGCGGATACCGACTTCTCGTTCCCTATGAAGCTCTCCTCGACTTGGCTTCTTGGCTGGTTCAGCGCCTGCGGCTTTTTGGGATGCATCGTCGGTTTTCAAAGAGTCTGTCGCCTTTTGAACTTCGGCAAGAACTTCCTCCCCATCCGTAAAGCCAGATTTGGCCAGTATTCCCTGAACCCTCTTGGTTATCCCGCTGGGGTTTGTTGCAAACATCGCCTGCTGGTCGGGAAAAACAAATGGGCTACGCGTACGCTTGGCTCGATCGAGTTCCTTTCGCAGGAGCGGAAAAATTGGAATATCGACCCGCGTGTCGGTCTTTTGAGTTGTGACGTTTATGAAATTGTCGGCCAGATTCACATCTGCCCATTTGAGACCGCAACAATCCGCTCTGCGCATAGCCGTACAGATTCCCGTGATGATGATCGGTCGAATAAAATCATCGTTCTCGGCAGTTTCCAAAATGGCTTTGAGATCCTCTTGGGTATAAGGTTTTCGATGAATGACGTCCTTTTTCTTCGGTTGAATGACATTGAAGCATTCCTTAAAGGCGGGAGATTCGGGTTCCAAAGAACGAAAAGCTCCTCGAAGCAATTTTAGCGTGTAATTCCAAGTTGTCGGCGAGACGTTCTTTGTTCTCCTCGTCTTGTTCTTGCCAGGCTTTGGACTTCCAACCGCTCGTTTTTCTTCCGTCTCCATAAATGCTTTCGCCATTTCAGGAGTGATCATCAGCAACTCGGTGACTTTGGGGTAATTGAGCTTAATGAAGTTCACAAAGCGGTTTAAAATCACCACGCATTCACCGGCGTATTTGCCCGCCTTGCCTCGTTCCCGCCGTGCTTCCATCCATAGTTTGGGCATATCGTCCAATGGAACCGATTTGATCGATTTCCCTCCGGTTTTGATCTCGATAAGCTTTTTTGTGAGTTCGGAGACGTTTTTTTTGTTTTCGAGTTCCTGTTTTATTTTGTCGTGTTCAGACATGGCTTCACCGCGAGAGCGTTCAAAGGCGGCGTCGCCTTCATCGCGCAAGCTCTTTGGGCGGGTTCCCATGACTCGAACCTTCAAACGAACGGTCATTTCCTCGTTATCAACACGGAAATATCCGTACCACCACTGGCTGGTTTTGCGAAAAATGAGTGACATAGGCTACTTGGGCAAGACTGTGCAATGCTGTGCAATAAGGGGCAATATCAAAAACGTTTTGTGAAACAATCGTGAAACATTACCTCTCTTTTGGGGTTTTTGAAGAAGTCAAAAACCGATGTAACCTGTTGATTATAAGTGGTGCATCCGGCAGGATTTGAACCTGCAACCTTCTGATCCGAAGTCATAATTGCTGACAGCTAACCTATGCAATTTGAATGACTTACAAGGGAGAAAAAATACGCTTGCAAAGGGTGCGGTGCTGTGCATACCTCGTGCCGAGGCAAAGCACTGGTATAAAATTGGTATAAATTTAACCGTGTCGTTGATACATCATGTGGAATTTTCCGTAACTGGCCAACAGAACCGGGTTTGGGGCGAACGATGCACCTTTGGTCTGCTCTATGGGTGTGCTGTTCCAACGTTCTTAAGCCCGCTTCGCGGGCATCCCATCCTGATAATCGAGTCCCCAGTATATGAATTCTGAAACTCGTTTTCTTCTCAACAATCTGAACCACGCCGAAGCCGCTCTCCGCAATAATCTCCACACACATTTTCTGGATGAAACCGCCCGTGGGCACATGGAACGTGCCACATCACATGTTCGAGAAGCATACATTGCCATCAATGAACCAGGTCGTGCCCGTAGTGTCCCTGATTTGCTCAACGACATTGCCACAGGCGAACGCCATATTGCCTTTGCGGTGGCAAAGCGGCCAAACAGGAAAAACATTAGAACCCAAAAGCGAATCATCCATATCGCTGGGCGACTTGTATTCATTGGAGAACCAATTTATAACGTCATGCAACTTTCCGAAGCCAAACACCGGCTTAGCATTCATCAGCTTTGGACTCATTTTCAGCTTTCTGGCAAGGCCATGAAAAGTTGTCGTTGTCTCTGGCGACCAGATCGTCACCCCAGCTTTTCGGTTTTCCACAATGGAACCAAATGGAAGGATCACGGCACGGGCGAAGCCGGAGATACCTTGGATTTTTTTCACCGTGTTTCCGGCCTTTCCGAGCCAGACGCATGTCGTGAGTTCCTTCGGATGGGGTCAGGCGGTTATTCTCTCCCCAACTCTGCCTCACCGCCGTTTTCCAAGCCGCATCCTGCCACACCCCCAGCATTGTCCCTTGGCGCAAAGTCACATTGGGAGACACTGGCTAAGACACAGCGGTCGCCATATTGGCTGTGGAATCTGCTGTCGAACGTGGATTGGTGCAATTTGGAGTTTTCCGTGGTCGTAATGCTTGGTTTATCCTAAATCCGGCGGTTGGCCCCTGAAAAACGGCCCTTCGACTTATGTTGCAAGCCTTTGCACAAGAAATGTTTCTCACCGAAAAGATGAACTGCGGAGCTACTATCGCGAAATTCGGTTGCCGTGATTAGTGATCTCGTAATCCACTTTGGCTTAATTGGTTAGGCTATGTTTAAAGGATGATCGGCTTGGTCTCTTTCGCTGAAGATTTCGTTTGGGTAAGTTGTCTTTCCTCATTTCTGCAAGATTATTGGCTTTGTTTATTGATATGATTGACACTATTATGGCACACTATATGCTATAGTTACAATAGCCCATATAGTGTCCCCAATCCTCGCCTAAAAAATTGTTGCACCTAGGAAAACGATGCTTTTTATTCTATACGTTTTGTATAGATGGAGCAATTTGCTTTTGATAGGGAAAAACCCGATTTTAATGTCCTTAGGCGGGGATTGGGGTAGTGTGCCATTTACTGAAATGTAGTTTACACCGTGAAAACTTTCCAAGATGCAAACTCCTCAATGCTTCAACATCAGAGTGCCCTGGCCACTGAGCGCGAAGAACTCCAGAGAGGATACCCCGCGCCTTGAAACAATGCATCAGCACACTCACCAGCCCAGATGCAGTCAAGTATCTCATAATAAATCGCAAATCCAACTGAATTTCGAGTTCATAGAACATTCGGGATCTATTGCCGACGCAACGGCTGCATTACAAACATGTTATGAGTTTAATGACAGGCGCAAAATATGGCCTTGCAACTTTAAGAGAAATTATTATGATGCCCTCATGAATCAAGAGAATGCAACTGACCAAAGCGCATCCGGTGACGCATGCAAAGCAGGCACATCTCTCAATGCACCCATGGCTCCTGGGTCTAGCGCATCTACGTTAAGTAGGCCGCACTCAGCGACACGATTTATCCTCCCGTTCAAGTTGTCTATAGCGGCAAAGAAACTGCCACGCGTGGAGTCTGGCGGGACAGACCGCAAACCTTATTATCGTAGAATGGATAAGAAGGACAAGAATGGGTGGATTTGGGAAAACATAGAGGCTCGCGAAAAATATTTTACCGCTGAGACGCGAGACGTAATGTTTGCTCGCGCGACGTGGTGGGTGATGACCGGCGAACCAAAGCCACTCACTATGACAGCGCCCGACGGGCAAGAACTGGTTGGAAAAGTTCTCCCCCCGGCTCTGGTGTTGTTTGAGTACCATTGCGGAGAAAAGCTCTTGCGTCACGGCTTTCTTGTGGTGGAGGTCGCCTTCCCGGAAGGCGACAACGCGGCTCTACGGCTTGATGATTTGTTACTTTTCAACGAACTATTCCGCTACTGGCGCAAGCCTTACGAGAAGCACAATCTGGAATTTGAGCAACAGTTGGTTGGTATTGCCAAAGCATTCGGCACGATGTCCGATCCCTACGAAGCACGTTGGCTGTCCATGCTTTGTGTGCCACTTGATGATGGTCGCGTCTTGTTAGAGAAAGCATCTCCAGATCCCAAGGCCATCGCGATGGCCACCTTCGGTGACTATGCGGATGATAGGGCGTTTGTTTGGACGCGGGCATTGCGTTCCGAGACGCAAATGAACTTCATCATTCCTCATACAGGTGCTGGTGATAAGTGGAGAGCCGAGGAGAATCCTGAAACCGGCCTCCGTTCAATGTTTGGATACTGGATTAAGTTGTTGAATGTGGACAAACCCTCGCTCCGCTATAGCGCTGGCAAGATTGCAGGATACGAACCCTCGACGACTACCAATATAGCAACTGCATTTGAGCGGAAATGGGTGGACGAGCGAACCTACCGCCGGTGGGAGCACTACAACTGTTATTATGGTTTTAACAGTTTTAGCGCGGCAATGATGGCGGAATCCTTCGACTACCTGCCAACTTGGCAGCATTGGTTCCAGATGTATTTTGATCAGGTGCTTTTACTGCTTTACCTCCGGGTCACACTGTTCAGATTCAGCGGAGAACTGACGACAATAACTGGGAATGTGGTCTGCGCATCTGCAAAAGCGGAATCAGAACAGCCTTTGGATGAATGGAAGATTGCTTTTCGCAAATTGCGTCGTGCGTTTACCTGTTTTGAGAACCTCTACCAGTTCCCTTTGCTCTCCAACCAGCAGCAAGCCATTGAAATGTATACTTGTGCGCGAAAGAACATGGACATTGACGATCTTTACGCTGAAGTATCCAAGCAAATTGCCAGTAGCGACGAATTGCTCAGCGCAGAAGTGGAAGAACGCCGGAACAAACTTTCCTACTCCTTGAACAAGCTTGCTGTCTTTGGTTTTGGAGTCTCGGCAGCCTTCGGCATGTTCCAGATCCCGGGGGTGACAGATGGGCTTATCGGGTTGCTTATTAGGTTGTCAGATTGGCTTATGAATGGAACTCTTAATAAGGCTCCAAATAACTGTACAACTCACTCTCCCTGCGCAAACCTGATCATATTTGTGTCTTTCGTTGTTGTCTGGTCAGTTTTCTTCTGGTTCCTGCAAAAGCGCTATCTGAAAAACAATAAATGAGCACGTCATCATATTTGCTTCGCATCGAAGGCGTCAATCTTGCTTCGTTCGTCTTCGACACACGTGATCTTTCCACCACTCGCGGCGGCAGTTTGATGCTGTTGAATGCCGTGCGCGCGGCCAAATTGAAATTGGAATGTTTGATTGGCCGGAGCAATGTCCGCGTCCTCAGTCAGGGAGCGTCGTCTGGACTCTTCGCAATCGAGATAACCGACCCCGTCACGGTGGCGGCATCCGTGCGTGATGCTCTTAGGGACGGTTATAAATACTGCACCTTCGTCGTTGATGTGGTTGCAAACTCGGGCGAGTTCCGGCGAGACATCGAAGCCCTCTATGCAGCAAACCGTTGGCGCCAAATGCAGGCTTCCTCTTTGGCGGTGCCACGTCGAATTACTCAGGGCAGCATGGCCAAGCCCGCCTGCGCCTTGGATGGTATTCGCCCCGCAGTCAGGGACAATAATCACGGCGCGCCGAACCGGGGTCAGGATAAGGAATCTTTTATTAGTGATGCTGTGCTTGCGAGGCGAAATTATGGACAGAATGCTAAACAGAGGTTTTATGTTCGTATCCTTGGTCGCGTGGCTAAGAGGGAAACAGACCTTGAAAAGAAGGGCAAAATAACCTCTGTGGCGCTTCCTTCTTTCGCCAAAGATTTCGAAACAATTGCCACACAGAATGGCAATCCACTGGACGGCAAATTAGCTGTCTTCTATGCGGACGGAAACCACTTTGGCAAGAAGCAAACCGAACACTGCACAGATTCCGAGCGGCAAATTGCCTTTGATGAGTTCCTTCGTTTCCGCCGCGAATCATTTCTGACAGATTTCATCCTGACCGAGATTAGCAACATTGAAAAGAGGGAATGGAGGACGACGGCTCTGGAAAAGGAAACAGAAGTCGAAATCCGCTTTGAAACACTGCTTTGGGGGGGGTGACGAAGTCATGTTCGTGATGCCCGCAGCGTTGGGCTGGCGCTTTGCGGCATTTTTCTTTGAGAAAATGGGTGGCTTGAATCTGAATCAAGCCAGTACCAGCAACTGCACATCCTTGGCGGCTGATGAGGCTATTACCCATGCAGCAGCCCTCGTCTTCTGCCACCATCATGCCCCCATTGAGCGCATCAAACGCCTGGCCAAAGACCAAATGGCGGAGTTTGCTAAAAAAACATGCAGGAAACACGATCAGTTGGTGTGTGTTGCCTTGGAATCATTCGATCACTTGGGGGCAGATTTTGAAAGCGCCATGAACAAGCGCTACAGGAAAGCCATTCCCTTGGAGCAAATTATTCTCAGGGGAACCTCGGAAAAACCTCTTGCTGCCTGCATTTCCGATATCGCAAAGCGCATCACGATACTTCGCCAATCTGAATCTTTTGCCCGCAGCCAATTGCGCCGCCTCGTCAGTGAGATGTTGGCAGCACCACCAGGCAAGGTCGGTGAATTGGCCATGTTCAAATCCAAGAATAGCGAAATGTGGCCGCCTCACGCCTTTCGGAATGCGGGCGAGATCGAAAGGAAACATCTGCACGATGATCTGCTCCCCCTGTTTTGGAATAGCCCGGCTGCCCTCTGGATTCAACTCGAAGAGCTTTGGGATTATGCATTGCCATGAGACGCCACCTTTTTACGATTGATCTAACCTTGCGCGGACCGGTTCTTACCAAGTCCTCCTCTCCCTCCAATTTTGGCCTTGATGCTGCTGTAGCCCGTATAGCTCACGGTCCTGATGCCGGAAAACCTTACCTGCCTGGCACACTCATCAAAGGCAAGGTCCGCGAGTCGCTGCTTGAGATTGGTTATGCGGATGAGGTGAGTGCTTTTTTTGGTCAAGACACGGAGATTGGTTCCGGCAACGAGCCGCAGCGTGGACGCATCCTGTTTGGAGATCTCATTGCCACCACGTCCGGCGGCACAGGCACATGCAGTCGTAACGCCATCGAACATGTCTTGGGATCCTCTCAGGCCCAGATGCTGCGCAATATCGAGACCCCATTTGCAGCCGGAGCCTCCGTCACTTTTTCTGGCAAGGCTTGGTATTACGGCGATGCAAATGCTGCGGAAAGTGTTGGTGAACGGTTACGTCAGGGGCTTTCTTGGTTGACACAGATTGGCGCCAATCGTACCACCGGATTCGGCAGGGTGACAGGAGTGAAAGTTGAGGCAACCGATGAACATCCAGTTTCATGCTCCACAGCAGTTGATGTTTGCGCCCTCTCAGTGGCTCTTCGCCCCAAGGGACCGCTCTGCGTTTCCAAACATAAGATTGGGGATAACCTTTTTGAGTCGGATGACATTATTCCCGGCAACATGATTGCAGGTGCCATGGTGGAAACCTGGGCCGCCCTTTGCGGACTGCCGGTAGGCTCCACGCTCAAGGAGTGCGGTACCAAGGACCCAGTCCACGCAGAATTGGCTTTGCACTTCGACTTAATCCGCTTCCGGCACGCCTTTCCAGCGTTGGAGACGGGAGGGCGTCCCACCGTTGTGCCTCTATCCACAGTTAAAGTGGGGGAGATTCCTTATGATGTGGCTGTTTGCCGGGATCCGGTTCTTTGTCAGGATCAGAAGAGAGCCTTTGTCGCCCCCGCCTTTGTACCTGACTGGAAGGACACTTCCGACGTTCATAAGAAAATGGGCTGGGCCTTCCCCGCACGAGAACTCCGTGTGCGCACTGCCATCGATCCCCAAAAGCGTATGGCCCATCGAGGGGAGAACGGCATGGGAGGAAAGCTCTTCGCTTGGGAAATGGCACATCCATTCACCGAAGACGGCACGCCCATCGCTTGGATGACTTCTATTGACATTGCAGACGTCCCCTCAAAGGATCGCAAAGCTGTTGCGGAGGCGATTGCCTTTCTTCTGCCACAGCTTGGTTTCCTCAGCAAAACCAAAGCCGTCTGTGACGCCGATGTCAAACTCGTCACCACCCCAGTATCCGGCCCTCCATTAACACAGGGGCAGACACTCATGCTCGCGTTGCAAACGCCGGCATTGCTGGCCGATCCGAGATTCCAAAACGTGGAAGGTATTCCGAAATTTGGGGCGCTCTCAGCAACCGAAATGTTTGTTCTTTATCGTGACGCATGGACAGAGCTCTCCGGTGGAGCCATAGATCTCTATCACCACTTTGCCCGGCAATTTCTCTCCGGAGGCAATCACCTTGCCAAGCGCTTTCAACGGAACAAAGCCTATAACCCCTGGCTCCTTACCGCTGCAGGCAGCGTATTTGTCTTCACGGTTACTGATGCAGAAAAGGCAAATGAAAGACTGAAGTCTTGGCTGGCCACCGGACTGAAACTTCCCAAGTGGGCAATCGATAGTTATGGAAATACTTGGAGAACAAACTTTTACCTGCCGCAGAATGGTTTCGGCGAAATCGCCCAGCATGTGTCCCCGCCAACAACAACACAGTCGGTCAATCTGACCGCGTCTATCCTTCCGCCTCATGAACGAGAATCTGCCGCCCAAGTTTGAGAACCGCTGGCTTATCGCTGGCACGCTGACCACGGAATCTGAACTCCACATCGGCGATGGGGGTGAAGCCATGATCGGAGATCGCTCGCGCCCCGCCAACGACAGTGAATCCGAGGCTTCCACCGTGTGTGTTGACTACCAAGGGCGTGCGTTCATTCCTGGTTCCGCCATCAAGGGAGTCTTGCGGGCGCAAGTGTTTTCCAGCGGAACGTGGGACGCAACTTGGGAAGCGCTTTTAGGCTCTGGTTCACCCGATTCCCAAGATGCGGTTGGTGGCCAGTTGGAGTTCTGGGATGCCTTTCATTCCAATGGCACGGGTCCCAACAAAAAAATCGACGACCGGAACCGGCCCTTTTGGAACCATCAACGCCGCACATGTGTCGCGGTTTCAGTATCGCTCGACCGCCGAACCCGTACTGCGGCAGACCAACTTCTTTACCATATCGAGTACGTCCCGGCAGATGAAGTCTTCGCCTTTGAAATAAGCGGGGCGAACCTCTCAGATGAGGCCGTTGCCCGCGTATTGCATCTGCTGGACACCTTTAATGGCCCCTCCAGAACACGCGCCACTCTTGGGGCTCAAGCCAGCAACTCCTGGGGACAGGTCACATGCAAAGTCTCTAATGAAATGAGATGTTTCCTTGCATCAGATTTGGACGCTTGGAAAACAAATCTTGTAGCGGGATATAACTGCTGTGCTCGACTGGTCAAACGTGACGAATTGCGAGCCAAAGCCACTCCTATTCCATCGCGGGGCGAGTTTCTCTCGGTAAACATCACCCTCCATTTCCCAGGCCCTCTTTTAGTGCGTGACCCACTCCAAGCAGTGCGCGCTGAGAAGGCTAGGAACGTAGCCGAACAAAATGCGACCAGGACAGGAATTGTTCAGTTGCCTAAAGAACCGAATGCCGCTCCTCACCTTGACGAAACCGGTAAACCTTTCATTCCAGCCAAGGCGGTGCGGGGTGTCTTGCGATCACGTCTGGAAGTTATTCTCCGCACGCTGAACGTCCCCGTGCCGCAGTCTTCGGAATACTCACCCATTACATCCAATGGAGTATCGTGTGCCAACGCCTTGGAAACTGTCTGGAAATCAGATCTTGCGGCCCAGCTTTTTGGAAGATCTGGCTGGCTGGCTGCAGCCTCGGTATCCAAATTCAAGCTCAATACTGTGTGCGCACCAACCTATTTGTACCAAGACTTCGTGGCTGTGGATCGATTCACAGGTGGGGTGGCCGACAAAAAGAAGTTTGATGCCCGCTCCATCGTTGGAGCCTCGCTTGAAGGCAGTATTACAGTTGCTCTCCATCGGTTGAGGCCGGTTGACCATGCTCAGACGCGACTTCTTCTCGCCTTTCCCTTGCGAGATCTTGCCGAGGGTGAACTGTGCTTCGGATCTGGATCCGCAAAAGGCTACGGCCATTGTGTTCGGGCTGATATCGAAGTGTGCGATCCAGAGTTCAATAATGGAAACAGCCTTAAGCTTAATGAGTGGCTGAGCTTATTGGACAGTAACCCATCACACTTTGCAAACGAGCCACAACCTCCACCATTGAAATACAATGCCTAACTTCCATAATCCCTACCACTTCGTTCCTACTCCAAACGAAACTGGACTTGGAGCCGTTGCTCTTGAGCCGGACGAGCACAAATATCGCAATCCTACTCCTTGGCCGCCTCATCTGACACATGATCGATTTGTCCCTGAGACATATTCCGGGCGTTTGGTTTGCCACCTGACAGTTTGTGAACTTCTGGCAATTGGTGCGGTTCAAACTCCCGGCGACAAGAAGACCGGGAGTCCAAGAGAAGTGGCACTTTTTAAGATCAATGGTGAATGGGGCATTCCTGGGAGTGCTCTCCGAGGATTAATCTCAAGTTTGGCCGAGGCTGCCAGCAATTCAGCTCTTCGGGTGCTAGAAAATGCGCCGCTATCCCTGAGTGCTGGTCGCGACCTCCCGCGACAGCCTTTAGGCAAAACATATGACTACTTCAGGTACTTATCTCCCGAGCTGCTCCCTTTACATCATCGGGATGGTCGAAGAAATCTCAGTATCGCTGAGCAGATGTTTGGAGTAGTCGAGGAGTTGGCAGAGGATGGCCGAGCCGACCGGAACTGGAAGGCGTTCGCTCTAGCGAGCAGAATTCGTTTCTTTCATGCTATTCAGCACGGCATGCAGTCTAACCAAATCACAACAAATAGCACTCAAATTCTCGACTCACCCAAGCCGCCCTCGCCAAGTCTTTATTTTGCAGCCGGAAACAACGGAGCATTCATACCAAAACTTTCACTCAAACTTCCTTATCACCGGCCTCAGGGCAGGAAGTTTTATCTGCACCGGGCGAGTTTGATGGATTCAGACTGGATGTCATGCAATCCAAACGATCAGGCTCATCAGAAAGCCAAAGTTGCCCCGCTCAATGGTGGCAGATTCTGGTTCCATATTGATTTTGACAATCTTTCAGATCTGGAATTGCAGCTTCTGTGCTACGCCTTACAACCTTCAAATGCCTACCACCACAAGCTAGGCATGGGCAAACCCCTCGGCCTCGGCAAAATCAAAATCGTGCCCGTTGGCTTGTTTTTGATCAATCGCAAGGAACGTTACACAGCGCACGCTCTCAACGGTAACCGTTACCATGAAGCATGGATCCATGAGCATGAGACGGACTTTCCGCCGTGCTATAATTATGAGATTGCTGCTGGCTTGGCGACAATGAGTCCCATGAGCCGGGCGAACCAATATCGTGATTATATCAAGGATCGTTATCCTGCTTTGATGCCAGTTCTTCAAGCGATTGAGCTAGTGGGTGATCCATCCAAAGTCACAAACCCTGTTCACTATCCCCAGCCTGATAGACGCCCTTTCAGAGCAACCGCAGAAGGACAAATGAATAATGCACATGATGCCCACCCTGTTGAGGTCACCGGCCCCGAAATGGAGCGTAACAGCTACGAGTGGTTTGTTGCCAATGAGAAGGAGAAGGCCGCCGGCCAATTCTTGCGGCCTCTCACAAACGATAACACCTGCGGCTTTACTGAATTGCCTTTGTTGAAGCGAGAGCCAAGCTCCAAGCCTCCCTATCCCTCCTGTTGGCAAGATGGTAATCTCCCGATACCAATTGAAGCTGCAACGCCCAGCACGGTATTACCCAAATCAGCCTTGGTTCCGCCAAAACCGACAACTCCAACCGTTCCACTTGGGGTTAAGTGGGCCGGTCCGGTTAGCTGCAAATATCTTGGCAGATCCAAAAGCCTAAAGCTAAAATTTGAGATCAGCAGTGGCAGCTCTCTGCAAACCGGTATCCTTTGGGAAGAATCTGACCAGAAAGAAATTCCTCAAGAACTCAGTGAGGGCAAAGACTACCAGATGGAATATCTGAGTTTGGGTAATGCCAATTATCGTTTCCGATTTATCTGAGCAAATAGTACGCCAGCGACTTTAGAAAGTTAAGACGTTTCCATGCCCACCCTCACCATCCCCTGCGCCACCTCCGAAATATCGGACGGCTACCATACCTTTGGCGAACTCTACGACCATCGCTGTCTTCTTTTTGTGGCGCTCATGCAAGCTCACCCGGCTCTCGCTTGGAGGTCCAGGTTGCATGACGATGGTTCCGGCCATCCGGGATGGTGGGTGGGCGGAATGCGACTGCCGACCGGCGACATCTCCTATCATCTTCCAGACACCTTCTGGTCGCTACTCAATGACACCGCCGTCCGCACCTTTGAGCGCGCGCCTCTATGGGATGGCCACACCAGCGCTGACGTGCTCATCCGACTCCGCAGGTGGCTGGAACTGCATAACGGCCAACCCCTACCGCCGCCCTTACCGGCGTAGTGTCGCCACACCTCTTTTTCCACCTCATGCCCCGCGCTGCCAATTACCTTGTTTGTTACGACGTGACTGAAGATCGGGAACGCAACCGCGTGGCTAAAGTGGTTGAGGCTTTCGGACTGCGCATCCAGTTCAGCGTCTTCGAATGCCGCCTCAGCCGCACGGCGCTCGCAGACCTTTGCCGCCAATTGGAATCACTCCAAATCACCACCGGCAGCATCGCCGTTTGTCGGCTCGACGATCGTGCCCGCCGCTACCAGTTTGGCACTCCATACACAGCCGAGCCCTTGGCGGGCGCTGCCACCCATGCCTTGGTGGTATAGCTGAATTTTCATCATGATTCCCCCTGAACTACTCGCCGCCCTTCATGCGATCCGTTGGAATCGCGCGCGTCTCGCGTTGCGCTGCGCGGCCAATCGCGAGGCCCGCCGCCACCCTCATTTTGTCATTCGCGCCATCATCTATTGCGCCCGCAGTTTCGCCGCCGATCCATTGCCTCAACTCGTTCTCCACTGGCGCCCGGCAGCCGATTGGTGGGGTGAACGCCTTCACAAAGATCATATTTATCATACGGATGTTTTCTTTCCGGGAGCCGCTCCATCGGACATCGATCATTTCTGCCAGAATCTCGCATCCCATCTTGCCAACCCACAAAATGGATTTGCGCTGGACTCTCCTCCTCTCGTCGAAGAACGCTCTCTGGCCATCCTCCAACAGGAATCTCTTTCAAACGCAAACTTCGATCCTTCCATTGATGAAGTTTGCCTCGACTTTATCACCCCGCTGACCTTTGTTCGCCTCGATCAAGACCGCCCCTGGCTGCTGACAACGCAGGAACTGGGGCGTAAGTTCGCCAAACGCTTGGAACATCTTGGCATTTCCAAATCAAGTGTCGAAAACCTCCCCTGGCATGCCATCGAAATCATCCCCTGCTACTGGAACGTCTATCCCCGAGGCGAAACTTCTGACCGCAGTACCGCCGAGAGCTGGAAGGGGGAGACGGTAAAAGGTCTGCGTGGCCCGCTCTATCTTCGTGGGGCATGGCAGCCATTCCTGCCGCTCCTTCTGCTGGCCCAGGAGTTGCAGCTTGAAACCGGCGATGAAGCGCGCCGCGGCCAAGGGGCCTTTCGCCTTTTCAGCCGTCGCCCTTTTTTCGATTGCGCGTTGCGCAATCCCGACCTTTTCCAGCGCGCTTGGGTCGATCTTTTCGATAACGATGATGTGCCGGATGACTTCGCCCACAAAATGGCGGATCGTGATGGAGAATGCGCTGCCATCGTTCAGGAGATCCAGTCTGGGGCCTATGAGCTTGGGGTTGCCACCGGGTTCACGATTGAAAAAAAGCGCACCGCTGCGGGCGACGATCGCCGTCTCATCGCCGAGCTGCCCACGCGAGACCGCATTGTGCAGCGTGCCATTCATACTCTCCTGCTCCCGGTATGCGACCGCCTCTTGGAACATTCCAGCGTCGCCTACCGGCCCGGACGCTCCATCGAAACCGCCCGCCAGCTTATCCGTGAGGCTCTCAAAGAAGGCTGCGCTTACGCCTTGGAGACCGATATTGCCGCGTTTTTCGACGAAATTGAATGGCCCCAGCTTGAAGCCACCCTCGACCGCATCTTGCCACGAGGCGACACCGCCACACGCACACTCCTCGTCCGATGTATTCACCAATCCTTACGCGTGGATGGAGTGGCGCCACCCCGCGCCAAAGGACTGCTCCAAGGGTCGCCTCTGTCCCCTCTCCTGGCCAACCTTTACCTCGACGCTTTTGACGAACGAATCGCAGCACTTGGCCACCGCCTCGTGCGATACGGCGACGACCTCTTGGTGCTCACTCAATCCGAGCAAGCTGCCCGTGATGCTCTTGACCAGGTTCGCGTACTGCTCGCCTCGCTTGGCCTCGAACTTAAGGATGAGAAAACATCCATTACACCCATCGCCTCCGGCCTTCGCTTTCTCGGCTTCGATGTGGGGCCGGATCTGGATGCCGTCCACATCGCAGACATTGCGCTGCGCCAGCCCCTTTTTATCCAGCCTGAGACCGCTTTTATAGGCTTGGATTATGAGAGCCTTGTCGTCCGCAGGAAGAAGGTCTTGGTGGCCCGGCTTCCCCTCTGCCGCCTCGGCTGCCTCATCCTGTTTGGCCACCATTGTGTGACCACGGGACTCCTGCGCGCCTGCACCCAGCGCCGCATCCCCGTGGTGTTTTGCTCTGCCGGCGGCCACTACCAGTCCACCCTGCGCCCTGACTCGCGGCGGCACTTCGAGACCGCCGCGCGTCAATTCGCCCGCCATCAAGCCCTCGGTGAATCTGGGCGTCTCGACCTCGCCCGGCGCGTGGTCGCAGCCAAGCTTGCCAGTTACCAACAGTGGCTCCACGACTCTCGCGGCATTGCCGCCCGTGAGGTGGCCTCCGCGTTGCGCGATATCGAGAACTCTCTCGATCAGGCTGCCAATGTCGAATCACTCCGTGGTCGCGAGGGCGAGGGTGCCCGCCGTGTCTTCGCCTGCATCCAGACACTCATCGCCGTGCCCGAATTTGCCAGCGCCAGCCGGCTTCCCCATGAGAAGCCGGATCGCTTCAACGCCCTGATGGATTTTGCGTACTGGCTTCTTTTCAGCCGCATGAACGTGCTGGTGCGCGGCATGGGGCTTTCCCCCTACCTCGGTTTTCTCCACAGTCATAAGGACTATTATGAATCCCTCGTCTATGACTTGATGGAGCCATTTCGCTATCGCCTTGATCGCTTGGTGATCAACAGCCTCCATCTCCGCAGCATCCGCCCTGAGCATTTCGAGCAGCCCGCCCCCGACCAGCCTTGGCGCATGACCAAGCAGGGTATGAGCTCCATTGTCGAACTTTTTGAAAGAGATCTAGCCACCCAGCGCCGGGGTGATGCAGGCACTTTTCGCCAGCTTTTGGTTGCCCAAGTCAACTTCGTCGAACAATGGGCCGTCGCCAACGCCGATTTTCGCCTTTATCCCCATTTCAACCAAGCGCCCGCCCACCAGCGCACCCCTCCAGATCTGCCGACCAAAACTCCAAGCGCTATCTAAAGTCGTTTTGCATCCAGGCAGTTGGAGTTGGCAGACAGGATTGTCTTGCAACGGGTGGGTCTCCTAAAGTGCTTTAGCTCCCAAAAAAAGTCAGAATCGTGTAAAACCTCCTTGAAAAGAGGCCAACTATGGGTAATAAATAAAGAGGTTCTTTGAAATAGGAATGTAAGTGGCGTAACGACAACACCTTTTTTCCCGCAGCCTCATGTGGAGGACCGCTTAACGCGGTCGTTGTGACATAATTTTATTCAATTTCATATTCTTTCTTCTCATGTGGAGGACCGCTTAACGCGGTCGTTGTGACCAAACCTAACTAGCGTTATTATAGACCCATTCTCATGTGGAGGACCGCTTAACGCGGTCGTTGTGACGGTTTGTAGTAGCCACTACGGCGAGAAATCTAACTCATGTGGAGGACCGCTTAACGCGGTCGTTGTGACATAAACATTACAAATTTTACCGCCGTCCAAACTCATGTGGAGGACCGCTTAACGCGGTCGTTGTGACTATTGTCAACCAGACTGAGGCGTGGACGACTCATGTGGAGGACCGCTTAACGCGGTCGTTGTGACTTGTCATTCTTTGATTGTTTGTTCTCTAACCCTCATGTGGAGGACCGCTTAACGCGGTCGTTGTGACTTCAATTTGTCTCGAATAGCGAAAGTCGGGCTACTCATGTGGAGGACCGCTTAACGCGGTCGTTGTGACATTTTGTTTTGTTTATTTTTCAACCTAACAACTCATGTGGAGGACCGCTTAACGCGGTCGTTGTGACTTGTATTCGTTATAGGTCTTGCCTCCGCCTGACTCATGTGGAGGACCGCTTAACGCGGTCGTTGTGACCCTTAGGGCAAGATTAATCCAGTGTCAGCGCGGCCTCATGTGGAGGACCGCTTAACGCGGTCGTTGTGACTAACTGGCGTGCCAGCATCAGCCCCTAAGCTCATGTGGAGGACCGCTTAACGCAGTCGTTGTGGATTGGTACGTTGTTTTAGATCGACGTCTCAGGATCAGGACTTTTGATTTGTGGGATAGCATAGGGGCATCTTTGCGTGTCCCCCTCTTTCCAGAAGAGCGTCAGCGATGCGCTAATTTCTCCTTCTGCCATTCTGAGTAACTCATTTGTAACACCCTGTGGTATCCTGCGTTTGCTCCCGCCTGTCGCGGCCGTGCAGTATTCAGATTGACCCCGGATTCCTGGTGCTTATAGTGCGCAAAATGAATGCTGGCCAAAACCAATTCTCCATTGACTCATTAGCGTCAAAATGAGCGATCCCAACCTTTCCTCCTTTATCTGGTCAGTCGCCGATTTGCTTCGTGGCGACTGCGAGCCGTCTGATACAGCAACGTCATCCTCCGTTCACGGACCGAATCCTGACCATGGGCGGCATGAAAACGAATTTAACACCAGCCAATGCAAAAGCGTGGGCCTTATTCAATAAGCTGCAAGTTCTGGCCGAACGCGGAATTGACGGCGAGAAAACCTCGGCTCAAAACAAACTGGCGCGACTCAAAGCGCGGTTTGACTTCACCGCGCCAGCCCCCGCTGAGACTCCGGATTTGTTTTCTGGTCGCTTCACACCATCGAGAACGGCTCGGCGGATTTACTCTTTTGGCAACCATGAATTTGATGTGGCCAATTGCGTGAAATGGGCCATTGAATCGGCCACAAGTATTCCATGCTTCTATCAAAACGGCGATTTACTGGCCGAGTCAACGTCAGGCACGGCAAGAAAGCTGACGGAAATTGCCGCGCACATTGCTCAGAGCTTTCGAACTCTCATTGACCAATTCAGCGTGGTTGACGGCGTGAACGCAAGTGATCGGAGTGTTTTTGTCATGGGGCTGTATGATGGAATGATGAATGAATCACGCAACGTTGGGCAACGGCTGCCGAGTCGGGCAGGGGCGACTAAAAAAGTTCCCAAAGCAAAGAAAAGAGCCGTGGCCCCCGCTGCCGCCCTCAATATTCACCCCTACACCGTAGCGCTGAGCCTCGGTAAACAAATTCGATTCACCGTGCCGCTGGAACAAATCACGGCTGAATTGGAGGCTGTTACGCAAAAACATTTAACCTCCGTGAAGACATAGGGGCGACGATATTGGGAATCCCAGATTTGCCGACCAAAACTCCAAGCGCTCTCTAAAGTCGTTTTGCATCCACGCAGTTGGAGTTGGCAGACAGGATTGTTTTGCAACGGGTGGGGCTCCTAAAGTGCTTTAGCTACCAAAAAAGTCAGAATCGTGTAAAACCTCCTTGAAAAGAGGCCCACTATGGGTAATAAATAAAGGGGTTCTTTGAAATAGGAATGTAATTGGCGTAACGACAACGCCTTTTTTCCCGCAGCCTCATGTGGAGGACCGCTTAACGCGGTCGTTGTGACTCGAACTCCTTCTTTGCGAGAACTGACCACTCCTCATGCGGAGGACCGCTTAACGCGGTCGTTGTGACTTTTCGCCCAATGAAGTATCTCTTTCATATTCTCATGCGGAGGACCGCTTAACGCGGTCGTTGTGACTTTCGCGAGTTTTCCTGGTAAACTCTTCTTGCCTCATGCGGAGGACCGCTTAACGCGGTCGTTGTGACCTTTAACACCAATAACGAAATGACGACTAGCTCATGCGGAGGACCGCTTAACGCGGTCGTTGTGACCTTTAACACCAATAACGAAATGACGACTAGCTCATGCGGAGGACCGCTTAACGCGGTCGTTGTGGATCGTACGTTGTTTTAGATCGACGTCTCAGGATCAGGACTTTTGATTTGTGGAATAGCATAGGTGCATCTTTGCCTGTCCCCCTCTTTCCAGAAGATCGTCAGCGATGAGCTAATTTCTCCTTCTGCCATTCTGAGTAACTCATTTGTAACACCCTGCGGTATCCTGCGTTTGCTCCCGCCTGTCGCGGCCGTGCAGTATTCAGATTGACCCCGGATTTCTGGCGCTTATAGTGCGCCGTTTCTAATTGTCGCTGATCACGTTGATGGCGGCGAGGTCGGCATTTGCAAGCGCGCCGCCGTCTGGATGCGCCATGATGGATGATTCGGTCTATCAGAAACAGTGTGCGTCCACAGGTCGCCGTTTCAGTAATGCATGAAAGCTAAAGTTCGCAATGTGAGAAAAGCCCCGCTCCTGAGGCGGGTTTGCGCCATTGATTTATTTTGTGGTGCGGGAGGGCTGACACATGGTCTGCTTGATGCAGGGATTGAGGTGATTGCGGGTTTCGATATCGACGGTAGATGCCGATACCCGTACGAAAAGAACAATTCGCCAGCGGTGTTTAAAGAAATGAGCGTAACGGAACTCACGGGACAGGACTTGGCGGCTCTTTACCCGGGAAATTGCTTGAGGATTCTAGCGGGTTGTGCCCCTTGCCAGCCATTTTCAAAATACACCCAGGGTCAAAGCAGTGCCGGAGACGACAAATGGGGGTTGCTTTACCACTTCGGCCGCCTTGTCGAAGAGTTGCTACCTGACATTGTGAGCATGGAAAACGTGCCACAGCTCCAAGATCATAAGGTTTATGATGATTTTAACGATTCTCTCAAGAAACTCGATTACCATGTGACCCCTCGAAAGGTTTATTGTCCTGCTTACGGGGTCCCGCAACAACGAGAACGACTGGTTTTGCTTGCTTCACGCATTGGACCTATCAACCTCATTTCCCGTACGCATGCGCCGAAAGAACAGCGCACTGTGAAATCCAGTATCGGTAAATTACCAAACTTGAAAGCGGGGGAGATATGCCCGAACGATCCTCTTCACCGAAGCAGCAGCCTGTCAGAACTCAATGCGATTCGCATTGGCCACTCCCGTCCAGGTGGAACGTGGCGCGATTGGCCAGAACACCTCGTTGCCAAATGCCACCGCTCCAAGACAGGCAAAACCTATCCGAGCGTTTATGGGCGGATGGAATGGAACAAACCGTCTCCCACAATTACCACCCAATTTTATGGCTTCGGTAACGGTCGTTTCGGCCATCCAGAGCAGCATCGCGGCATCTCGTTGCGGGAAGGCGCCATACTTCAATCCTTTCCGCGTGATTACGAATTCGTAAAACCCGGCGGGGAATATTGTTTTAAGACAATTGGACGAATGATCGGAAACGCGGTTCCTGTGCGTCTCGGTCAAGCTGTTGGAAAATCAATTCAGAGGCACCTTGAAAAATTTCATGAACGAATACATTCCTGAGATATTGCGGGAAGGGGAGTTGGATCTTGGATTACCTCCAGGGGGAAGTCGCAGAAAGCCAACCGAGCTGGAAAAAACGGAAGCTGAGGCCGAACTCGTCGAACATCAAAAAATCGTCGATTACGATACCAAGGAGTATCCTGTAGAAGTGCTCGTTGAAAAATATCTTACGGGCAAAGATGAGGAGCAAAACGAAATCTTCGTTCCTGATTATCAACGGGATTTTACTTGGACCGAGGATCGGCAGTCCAAATTTATCGAATCAGTTCTTATTGGCTTACCCATTCAAGAGCGGCGGAAATCGAAAACTATTTCCGGTTCCTCTTACCATTTGCTGAGGGTGAAGTTGCTTTCAAGAAGGTTTCATCGGGTGAAAATGCGATGGCTCAAGAGGACTGCGAAACTCTGGCCAAAACCCTGAAAGCTATGGGGTTTCTTTTGCTGTATAATTTGGTCGAATCCACGATGAAAAATGCGATTGAAGCGATTTTCGACGAGCTTAGCGCATCAGGTGTGAATTTTGACGCTTGCCGGGCAGAGATGCGTAAAGTCGTTATTCGAAATCTGAAGAAATACTCGCCTCATGACATCCACACGCAACTCTCCCCTATAGCAATCCGACTGTTGACCCGGACATTTCACAAGGAAAAACTCTTCAATGGGAATGTGGATGCTCAAATGATCAGGGAAACTGTTGATGATTATGGGATTGCTCGAAAATGGAGGGTGAAAGGAGAAAAACTTTTTTTGGTCAAACATAATCGCAACCAACTCGCGCACGGCAATAAGTCCTTTGCGGAGGTAGGCCGTGACTATTCAGCGCCGGAGCTGCTCAAGACAAAAAATGAAGTGATCGCGTTTTTGGAAGAAGTTCTGGAAAGCGTGGGGCAGTATATTTCGAAAAAACAGTTTCTTGATTGTTCCCTGGCAGTTTCGGCAGTTTCCACGGGACTAGGAACATCATTCTCTCTCGATGAACCTTTGAATCGGAGAACGCCATGACAATCCCAAAGGGACAGGTGGATCGGAATAAAATTATTTTTTCGCCCGCAGTGCCGAAGCAAGGCCAATTAGTCGAGGTTCGGCGGCGTCAATGGGTCGTAGGGAACACCGAGGCATCCGCGTTCGGCAATTTGTTTGGAGCTGCCCGCCAGGGTTTGGTCAGCTTGGTCTCGGTCGATGAAGATTCTCTCGGCGAAGAACTCCAGGTGATCTGGCAATTGGAACCGGGTGCGCGGATCTTGGAGCGAGCGGGGCTTCCATCCATCACTGGTTTTGATGACCCCGCGCGTCTCGAAGCGTTCCTTGATGCCGTCAGTTGGGGCGCGGCCTCCAACGCCGACCGTAGCTTCCTTCAGTCCCCTTTCCGGAGCGGCGCTTCCATTGAGAGCTACCAGCTTGATCCGGTCGTTCGCGCCATCGACATGGCGCGTGTAAATCTGCTCATCGCGGATGACGTGGGCTTGGGCAAGACCATCGAGGCCGGTTTGGTCATTCAGGAATTGCTCGTGCGCCACCGCGCTCGCAGCGTTCTCGTCGTGTGCCCGTCCTCGCTGCAACTCAAATGGCAGGTCGAAATGCACGAGAAGTTTGGGCTCGAATTCCGCGTGGTGGACACCGAATACCTGAAATGCCTCCGCCGCGAACAAGGCATTCACGCGAATCCTTGGACCTCTTTTCCGCGCCTCATCACCTCCATGGATTGGATGAAGTCCGGCGAAGCGTTGCGCCTCATCAAGGATGTCCTTCCGCCCCATATCACCTACCCCCGCAAGTTTGACATTCTCGTAGTGGACGAAGCGCACAACGTCGCTCCGGCCATGGCCACGCATTACACGCTCAAAAGTCAACGGACGAGTCTTATCCGCCGAATCTCGCCTCACTTCGAGCACCGCCTCTTCCTCAGTGCGACACCGCACAACGGCTATCAGGAATCCTTCACGGCACTGCTGGAGTTGCTAGATGATCAGCGCTTCTCGCGCAACATCCTGCCTGATGAGAAACAACGACAGCGTGTGATGGTGCGTCGCCTCAAGACCGATCTTGTCGATGCCGAAGGGAAACCCATCTATCCCAAGCGAGAAATCAAGGCGTTGGAAGTGTCATATACTCAGGATGAACGCGAGGCGCATCGGCTCTTGCGCCAATACGCCGACAGTCTTGGCAAAGCCGTGCAAGGCACCAAGTTCGAGTTTGGCAGCCATTTCGTTCTGAACCTCCTCAAGAAACGTCTATTCTCGTCGCCCCGGGCGTTCGCCATCACATTGGAAAAGCATCGCGAAAGCCTCGCTGGTCGCGGTCGTAAACATGCCGCGTCATCGCTTGATGAGCGCATTCTTCGCAAGGCTATTGGCAAGCTGGAGGAAGAATATGCCAGTGACGAAAAACTGGAGCAGGCCATCGGCGAGGCTGTCGAGGAAGCCAGCACAGCGCCCGCCGAATTGACCGCCGACCAGACCGACATGCTCAAGCGGCTCGCCATTTGGGCCGATGCCGCCAAAGGCCGTCCCGATTCCAAAGCCAAAGCCATCCTTGCCTGGATCGACGAATATCTTCGGCCCGGTGGCAAATGGAACGGCGCTCGTGTCATTCTGTTCACGGAATACCGCGCCACACATGGCTGGTTGTTCGAGATTCTCACCAACCATGGTTGCGGCGGTGAGCGGCTGGCAGAATTGCATGGCGGCCTTGATTCCGATGAGCGAGCCAAGGTGACCGCCGCGTTCCAAGCCTCGCCGGGCGACTCGCCCGTCCGCATCCTACTCGCCACCGATGCCGCATCCGAGGGCATCGATCTCCAGAACCACTGCAACTATCTCATCCACGTCGAGATTCCTTGGAATCCAAACGTGATGGAACAACGCAACGGCCGCATTGACCGACACGGGCAGAAAAAGACGCCCATCGTCTGGCACCCCGTCGGCAAGGGTTTCCAAGGTGGAAGTTCTGATCCGAATGCGAAGGTTGGCGACATTGAGGGCGACCATGAATATCTCATGCGCGCTGTCATGAAGGTCGAGGCTATCCGCGAAGACCTTGGAAGCGTTGGCCCAGTTATCGCACAACAGATCGAGGAGGCGATGTCCGGCAAGCGCACTCACCTTGACACGCGCGACGCCGAGGCGAAAGCCGAGAAGGCGCGGCGCTTTCTCGCTACCGAGCGCAAACTCCAAGAGCGTATCGCCAAACTGCATGAGCGGCTGCTCGAAGCCCGTAACGATTTTCATCTATCGCCCGACCGCATCGCCCGCGCCGTGCAGGTCGCCATGCAACTCGCCGAAAAGCCCGCTCTCAAGCCGATCCCCTGGCCGAACGCACCCACCAATTTCGTCTTTGAAGTCCCACAGTTCGCCGGTTCGTGGCAGCGTGCCACCTCCGGTCTGAATCATCCGCACACCCATAAGCGCCGCCCCATCACCTTTGATCACGAAGTCGCCAAAGGCCGTGACGACGTGGTGCTTGCTCATCTGAATCACCCGCTTGTCCAGATGTGCCTGCGAATTCTCCGTGCGGAGGTTTGGGCGTTGGACGACCGAAAGACGCTTCACCGCGTCGCCGTGCTTCGTTCGATGGACGCCTCGGTGAAGCATCCCTTGGTGGTGGTGCATTCCCGGTTGATCATCACCGGCAGCAGTCATCAAAGATTACACGAGGAGCTGACTCTTTCGGGTGGCGAGTTGAAGTCGGATGGCTTCGTAAGAATCACGCAGGTTGGCCGATTGGAGGCACTGGTCAGCCAATCCACGGCGACAAAAGTCGATGCCGCAATCCTTGGACTGCTGCGTGCAGACTTTGACAAATCTCAAAAGACTGTCCGAGCAGCCGTCGATGCCCGATCCGATGATCGGTTGAAATTTTTGCGCAACACCCTTGATCGACGCAAACTGGGCGATATCGCCGACATCTCTGGTCTTCTCAATGATCTTGCAAAAGCCATCACGGGTGAAATCGAAGCTTCCTCTCGCTTCCAGCAACAGGAACTTGGTCTCTGGCCTGAGAACGAGCGGATGCAACTTCGCCGTGATTTAGACGCCCTTCGCGCCCGGTTGGCGCGTATTCCAGAAGAGCGCGAGAAAGAAATCGCCGCCATCGAAAATCGTTATTCCAATCTCGCGCACCGCACATTTCCGGTGGCCGTAACGTTCATCGTGCCGATGAACGAAAGGATGAAGGCTTAATATGAGGGATGAAGGACAGACACCGCCCGAAGATATGCTACCGCGCACGAAGGAATTTGCACTGCGCGTCATCAAGATGTTCAAAGCCCTTCCCAAAACGGAAGTCGCTAAAGTTCTCGGACGTCAGGTATTGCGGTCTGGAACATCTGTCGGCGCGAATTATCGTGAAGCCCAGCGCTCGCGATCCAAGGTCGAATTCGCGGCCAAAGTCGGTGATTCCCTGAAGGAAATCGCCGAAACTGGCTACTGGCTTGAGTTGCTCGTCGAAAGCGGCGAAGTCCCCGCCAAACGGATGACCGCCCTCCTTGATGAATGCAATCAACTCACCGCCATTTTGACCACCATCCACAAGAAGGCGCGCGCATGAGGTTTTTTATCCTTCATCCCTCATCCTTCATCCTTTCCCCATGAGCTCCGCCCAACATATCGAATGGTTGAATTTGGTCGAGAAGACCGGGCCGTTTCTGGCTGTCGGCGTTCTCGAAGATGCTTTTCCACAGGGCTTGGTGAAAGTCGAGACCCGCAGGCGCCAGCGCATCCGCAGTGCCTACGACGAGTGGCGGGACGCTGTTGATAACGAGGATGACCAACTTGCGGCTCTCCATCGCGAATGGGTTCACCTCATCTTGGAAGAACTCCTGGAATACGAATCCAGCGTCCTCAAATCTTCATCCTTCATCCCTCATACTTTATCCTTCACTGAGCCGCTCACCGGCGCTGTAGTGAAACCTGATTTCGCTGTAATCTCCGGCGAGACCGCCCGATTCCTCATCGCGTGCTACTCGCCGGATGTCAATCTCACCGCGCCGCAAGCCGGGGAGTCGTGGTCAGCCTCGCCCATTGAGCGCATGACCATGTTGTGCCGAGCTACTGGCGTCCGTGTCGGATTGGTTACCAACGGCGAGCGCTGGACCGTTGTCAGCGTGCCTGCCGATGGCAGTTCCAGCTTGGGCACATGGTTCGCGCGCGTCTGGCAGCAGGAACCGGTCACCTTGCAGGCGTTCGTTTCCCTGTTGGAAGTCCGTCGGTGCTTCGGCCCGTCGGAAGGCGCACTTGAAACCCTGTTCCTGCGCTCGCTCGAACATCAGAACGAAGTCACCGACACGCTTGGGGAACAAGTGCGCCGCGCCGTCGAAGTCTTGGTGCAGGCGCTGGATCGCGCCGACCAGGATCGTGACCGCCAGCTTTTGAAGGACGTCTCGCCTGCGCAACTTTATGAGGCCGGGCTCACCGTCATGATGCGGCTCGTTGTGCTGCTCTGCGCCGAAGAGCGGAAGCTCCTGCTGCTCGGAGAACCGGTTTACAATCAGAACTACGCCGTCTCCACGTTGCGCGCCAAGTTGCGCGAGGAAAAGGAACGCCTCGGCGACGAGGTCTTGGAACGTCGGCACGATGCCTGGGCACGATTGCTCGCTGTGTTCCGCGCCGTGTTCGGGGGCATTGAACACGAAACGCTCCGGTTGCCTCCGCTCGGCGGCTCGTTGTTCGATCCCGACCGTTTTCCGTTTCTCGAAGGCCGCGCCACCGGCACAAGTTGGCGCACGATCTCCGCCGTGCCGTTGCCTATCGACAACCGCACAGTGCTTATGCTCCTTACCGCGTTGCAGGTGCTCGAACAACGAACCGGCGCGTTACTGCTCTCGTATGAGGCGCTTGATGTGGAACAGATCGGCCACGTCTATGAAGGTTTGCTCGAACGTACCGTCAAGCGCGTTCCCGAAACCACGCTCGGGCTCATCGGCTCGCAGAAGGCAGTCAATCCGAATGTCCCGTTGCGCGAACTGGAGGAAGCCAAGGCCAAAGGCGACGAACAGTTGCTCGCCTACCTCCTGGAAAAAACCGGACGCAGCGAAAGCGCATTGCGCAAAGCGCTGGCTGGTCCCGCAGACCTTCATCCTTCATCCCTCATCCTTCATACTTTACTTCCCGATCTCGCGGATCGCATCAAGCCTTGGTTGCTATTCCTCCGCACCAATAGCTGGGGCGACCTGTTGGCATACCGCGAGAATTCCTTCATCGTCACGCTCGGCGCGGTACGGCGTGAGACCGGCACGCACTACACCCCCAAGTCTCTTACCGAACCCATTGTCCAACACACGCTCGAACCGCTCGTCTATATCGGCCCGGCGGAAGGCAAAACGCAGTCGGAATGGCGGCTCAAATCTCCTCGCGAAATCCTCGCGCTCAAAGTCTGCGATATGGCAATGGGCTCGGGTGCATTCCTCGTGCAAACCTGCCGTTGGCTCGCCGATCGGCTCGTCGAAGCATGGGATGCGGCGGAAAAGTCCGGCCACGCCGTCGCCATTGAGGGTGAGGTTCTGGAAAAAGCCGGAGATGCCGAACTGTTACCACGCGACAAATCCGAACGCATGATCATCGCTCGTCGTCTCATTGCCAGCCGCTGCCTGTACGGCGTGGACATCAACCCAATGGCCGTCGAGTTGGCCAAAGTCAGCTTGTGGCTGGTCACTATGATGAAAGGCCGTCCGTTTAGCTTTCTGGACCACGCGCTCAAATCCGGCGATTCTCTGCTGGGTGTTACTTCTGTGCAGCAGATCGAAAACTTCAGCCTCCGCCCTGGCGAACGGCAAGTCACCTTTGCCACCGCCAATTTGTTCCGCTACGTGGATGCTGCCTCTGCCAAACGTCGCGAACTCGAAGACCTGCCATCCAACGACCATACCCAGATCAAAGCCAAGAACCGCCTATACGCCGAAGCCGAAGCCGCCACCACCAAAGTCAAAGCCATTGCTGATCTGCTTATTGCACTGGAACTGCGCGGTCTCGACGGTAATTCCTACGATGACGCTCGTGAATCCGAGGCGTCCCGTGTTCAAACCTTGCTCAAGTGGGATGCTGATGCGGCTTTGAAATCTGAGCTTTCAAATCTCCAATCGGCCTTGGTGTCTGCCGCCCGCGAAGCTCGCGGCCTTCGCCGCCCATTCCATTGGCCGGTGGAATTCCCTGAGGTCTTCACCCGAGGCGGCTTCGATGTTTTCGTTGGCAATCCGCCGTTCATGGGAGGCAAGAAGATCACATCTGCGTGGGGTATTTCCTACCGCGACTTCCTCGTGCGTAATCTTGCAAACGATGTGCGGGGCAATGCAGACCTATCTGCCTACTTCTTTTTACGCGCCTACTGCCTGCTATCTCAGGGCGGAACTATAGGTCTCTTGGCAACAAATACACTCGCACAAGGCGATACAAGGGAAGTTGGGCTTGATCAACTTGTGTCAAAAGGAGCAACCATTTATCGAGCTATTCCAAGCCAGCCTTGGCCGGGTGACGCTAATTTGGAAGTTGCATGTGTTTGGCTTCGATACGGTGATTGGAGAGGCGTTTGTAGCCTCAATAAGCACGGAGTCGATGGAATCAACGCTTACTTGTCAGCGACTTCAATGGTATCCGGTAAACCGTTTCGTTTGGTTGCCAATCAAGGGCAATGTTACAGCGGCTCCTATGTTCTTGGCTTGGGGTATGTGCTGACGCCAGAACAAGCAGCGGAATTATTCGTCAAGAATTCCAAGAATCGAGATGTAATCTTCCCATATCTAGGTGGTGAAGATTTGAATACGCAACCAGACCAGTCGCCGAGTCGATGGGTTATCAATTTTTTCGATTGGCCGTTGACCCAAGCGCAGGATGATACCAATAATCCGCAAGGATCTCCGTATGCGGAAGATTATCCCGACTGCCTTGCGATTTTGAGAGAAAAGGTGATGCCCGATCGAACCCGCAGACGACCTAATGGGGAATTTGCTCTCCGAAATCCGTTGCCCCAGAAGTGGTGGCATTACGCGGAGAAACGCCCTGTTCTCTATTCTGCGATTCGGGCATTGAAACGCGTAATTGTCTTTGCTCAGACCAGCAAAACCAAGTATCCGGCATTTGTTCCAAATGGTTTTGTTTACGACCAAAAAGCGATTGTCATAGCCTCTGAAAGTGACTCCATGTTTGCCCTCTTGTGCAGCCACATGCACCATATCTGGGTGATTGAACAAGGCGGGACGCTTCGCACAGACGCCGTCTATACACCAACAGATTGTTTTGAAACTTTTCCATTTCCAAAGTCACTGGTTGGCATGGAGCAAATTGGGTTAAGTTATCACGAATTCCGCCGACAAATCATGCTAACCCGGCAAGAGGGTTTGACGAAGACCTACAATCGCTTCCACAATACAGGCGAGGAGTCGGCGGACATCGCGCGGCTGCGAGCGTTGCATGTGGAAATGGATCAGGCCGTGGCCGCCGCCTACGGATGGAACGATTTGGACTTGGGCCACGGCTTCCACGAAACCAAGCAAGGCATTCGCTACACCATCAGCGAACCCGCCCGTCGAACCATCCTCGACCGCCTCCTGCAACTCAACCACCAGCGCTACGAGGAAGAAGTCAAAGCCGGCCTCCACGAAGAGAAAACGAAAAATGCGGCCGGTGCTGACCGACGTCGCAAGTCTAAAGCTGAGTCCCCGAGCCTGAAACTACTGTGAACTATGAGTGACTACCAAATCACACCCGACGACATTCACAAATATACGGTAGCTATCGACGTCACCGCCGATTGGGTGGCCTCTCGCGATCCGAGATTTCCCATCAATTCGGTGTCGTTGCTGGAAAACCGTTTCAATCAAGCTGGCGAAACCGCCTACTACATCGCGAGTGGGAGCGCCACCATGAAGACGGAAGTCACGAACTGGCAGGATCGCGTGACGTATCGTTGTTCGGCGTCAGCCGTCCATGCCTTCGATCTTGCTCGTTGGTCGGAGGACAACGGGTGTCGTGACGATTTCCTGAAATCCAAAGCGGAGAGGGGCTATGGCGTTTGCCAGCAAGTTACCGCGCAATTGACAGGTGTGTATGGATTGAGCGGAATCCTCTACAACAGCCATGGAATGCACACGGCTGGGGCAACAGGCTCATGTCTGCTAATCCTTCCCCAAAGCGGCAGTTTGGTTGACGACACATTCTTTGTGAAGGACGTCGGTATTACAACATGAGTTCTTTTTCCCAACGCCACGGATTTGAGCAACCCGATGCGCCGATCATCACCCGGAGTGAAGCGCCCGATTGGTTGCGTAGCCTTGTCGTTCGCCTCGCCTATGACGCGGATATTGGTCCGTCCACCTTGCGCGAGATCTTATGCGAACTGATCCTCGAATCCCCTGATGCAAGCAATTGGAGTTTTCCCGACGTGGATGGTGAGGTGCGTGGCTTAATTTCCCAGGCCGAATGGTTTCGTGTTTATGATTTCATTGAGGTGATTTGCGAACACCTGGCGAAGTCGAGTGGGGTGTCTGGCTATGGAGGGAATGAAGACAAACTGAATGAGTTTACCCGAAAACTGAATGAGGCATTTCGGCGAAAAGGCATCGGCTGGCAATTGGTGGACGGGCATATTGAAATTCGAGGCGAGGAATCATTTGAAAGATCAATTCGTACGGCGATCAATTTAGCAAAGGAATCAGGGCGCTCGGTTGCGAGTCGCGAGTTGCACGAAGCTTTAAATGACCTTTCGAAACGTCCGAATCCTGACATTACGGGAGCGATTCAGCACGGGATGGCCGCCTTGGAATGTGTTGCTCGCGATGTGGCGGGCGAGCCAAATGCCACTCTCGGCGCAATCATCAAAAATCATCCCGGCTTATTGCCCAAACCGTTGGATCAAGGCGTCGAAAAGATTTGGGGCTATGCTTCCGACCAGGCACGCCATGTTCGCGAAGGGAATACGCTCGACACCTGCCAAGCCGAACTCATCGTCGGCTTGGCGGGCAGTATAACAACATACCTTATTCGCAAAACAACCCCCGCAGAGGGAAAATAAACCCGAACCAGATTAACATAAGGAATCCCCAAGCAACATGAGCAAAGAATACAGCATAAATGTTGACCCGCGCTATAGTAAAAAGTCCCGTGCGCAGAATACGAACTACTTGGGAACATTGGTTTCGATCAGAAAACGCTAAAAAACTAACCTCGCAATGAACACCACTTACCAGCCACCCTATTTTCTGTCGCCCGCCATTCTCCAGTTGGTTGGTGATATCAGCGAGTGGATTGGTCGGTATTCTGTGACCAGCGGCGTGTCGATGACGCCCCAGTTGCGCCGTGGAAACCGTCTCCGGTCCATTCAGGCATCGCTGGCTATCGAAAACAACAGCCTGACCTTGGAACAGGTCACTGCGGTCATCGACGGAAAACGCGTGCTCGGGCTACCACGCGAAATTCAAGAGGTCCGCAACGCCTTTGCCGCCTATGAGTCTCTGGAACGCTGGCATCCCACCTCGACCAAAGACTTGCTGGAGGCTCACGGGATTCTGATGCACGGTTTGGTGGATCGCCCTGGCGCGTACCGCACGGGCGGAGTCGGAATTTTCCGTGGAACTGAAATGATTCACATGGCCCCGCCAGCCGGGCGTGTTAGTGCGCTAATGCATGATTTGCTGGGATGGCTCAAGAAAACGGATGTTCACCCATTGGTCGCCAGTTGCGTGTTTCATTACGAGTTCGAGTTCATTCACCCCTTCCCGGATGGCAATGGCCGCCTGGGTCGGCTGTGGCAAACGCTGATTCTTAGCCGGTGGAAACCGATTCTGGCATATCTTCCGGTCGAAACGGTGATTCGCGACCGCCAGGCCGAGTACTACCGCACCTTGGCCCAAGCCGACGACCGCGCAAACGCAACACCATTCATTGAATTCATGCTCCAAGCACTCAATGCCGCCATTAAGGAGTCGGTATCGAGCGACCAAGTAAGCGATCAAGCTACCGACCAAGTAAAACGCCTATTGGATGCCTTGCGTAGCGGCGATGCGGCTGCCGCCGATCTTATGGCCCAGTTGAGCCTGTCCCATCGTCCCACTTTCCGAAAAAACTATCTCGAACCAGCTCTTGCCGCTGGCCTCATCGAACGCACCCAGCCCGATTCGCCTCGCAGCCCCACTCAACGGTATCGTTTGACCGCGCGAGGACGAGCGTTATCGAACAGTCACGCTTCAGAACGTCAGGATACGAAAAAGTCTTGCTGAAATTCTGACCTGAGATGCACATGACCATTACTGAAATCGTCAGCCGAAGCGAACAAGGAACAACTCGCCCATTCCTTTGCCGCGCTGAAAACGATGCACTGTTCTATGTCAAAGGCCGGTATGCGGGCTATCGGGCGCTCTGCTGCGAATGGGTCGCGGGACGTTTTGGCCAGTTGGTGGGCCTGCCAATCCCGCATTTTTGCATTGCCGAAGTGCCGGCACCCTTGATCCGAGACAGTGGCCGTATGGACGCGTCCGATTTGGGCTCCGGGATGGTATTCGCCTCACAATTGGTTGAAGATGCTCAGGAAATTACGTTTTCCGACGTGGCCCGGATCGACATGGAACTTAAGCGCAAGGTGCTGCTTTTCGATTGGTGGGTACGTAACGCAGATCGCACGTTGACGGAATTCGGCGGCAACCCGAATTTGCTGCGGAGCGTCGGCTCACTGCAAGTGTTTGACCAGAACCTGGCTTTTGATGATACTTTCGACGAGTATCGCTTCTGGCAATCACATGTGTTCAATGATGCCGGGGTTGCGTGGCCGGAAGAGTTCAAGGCCGCAATGATGGAAACGATGCGTCGGGCCTTGGCGCAGTTACCTTCCATCTGGCAGGAATTGCCGGAAGTATGGTTGCCGCAAGCTGGATTGGATTTGGCTGCCGTGAGAGAATTATTAGAACGGTTTGAAACCAGCCCGAATGAGTTTTGGGCTATACGAAAATGAAGACCATGCAAACATGCAATTACGCGGTTGTGCGTTTCCTGCCTTACCGGGAGACCGGTGAGTTTGTAAACGTGGGGGTGGTGCTGTTTTGTCGCGAAGCTGGATTCTTCGACATCGCGATGGAAACCCAGCGCCGCAAGCGCATTACGGACTTCTTCCCCGAGTTGGATCGGGAGCTTTTTTCGGACGGACGGCAGACCTTTCAGAGTGAATTGCGACGGGTGAAAACGCTCCTTTGCGACGATGCTCATAAGCTGGATAACGAGATGCGCATGGGCGTGTTTCGCGAATTGGTTCGCATGCGTGAGTCGGTCTTTCGTTTCAGCGAAGTGGGCACGGTGTTGTCGGAAAATCCCGCTGGCAAACTTGCCGAATTGTTTGAACGCTACGTCAACCGGCAGTTTGCAAAGACTCGCGAGTATCAGGAGACCGTCATGGCTCACCGCCTGACCGCAGTGTTGCGAGCCCATGAACTTCTGCGCCACTACCGTTTGAACCAGAAGGTTGGCAACGACGAGTTTCATGTGCTTATGCCGATCGTGTCGGAAGCGCGCAACGCCCAAGGCGTGGCGCGTCGAGCCATCAAGACGCTTGATTTGGACCGCGACGAGTCAACTAAAATTTACGACCATGGCGACATGTGGATTAAACGCGTGGAGCGGTTGCGCCAGGTGAACCAATTGCCGGAAGGTCTGCTATTCACGATCCGTGAGGCTATCGAAAATGAAAAGCGCATCAAGGCGTGCCGTGACATTTGTGACGAGTTGCGACGCCACGACGTTCGCGTCCTCACGATGGACAATGAAGACAGCGTCTTAGAATTTGCGAAAATCGAAGAAAATTAAGTACCGCAGCACTCCAGAACCATGACCAGCCTGAATATCAAGGATGGCATGTCTGTCAAATGGACGGAAGTTGACGTGCCGGGCAGGATTTGCAACCAGGCCGATTCGCTTCGGCCTGCCAAGTTTCCAAGATTATGCTATGAGCAACTTGATAAAATCGACGCCAACAGGCAATGCTTTACCGCAGCCCAACGCTTGGCTCCTCCAGCCAGAAGCCCAGACCAATCCATTTTCCATCACATTCAGGGTAGCTCCCGATCTCGTAAAAAGCGTTATCGAAGGCGATGGCGTGGCTATCCTCTCCGAACAAGATGGACAGGCAGTCACCATCGCCTTCGCCCGCATCTTTCGGATTCGTAGCTCCCCCGAAACCACAACGTTCTACTTCGACACCATCCTCCCGGTCGCTCATCCAACTTCATCCTTCATTCGACATACTCCAGCCTTTTCCAATTCATCTTTACCGTTCTCTCGCTTGGATTGGACAACTTTCGCCGCTGCGTTGAAATCGGCGACTGGTAAAAACTTTGACGAACTGCCCCCGCTCGAAGGCAAGACGCCCGCTGAGCAAACCTATTTGCGCCGATTGCTCCAATTCGCCGTGATGGATGATCTACTCGGGCCAGCGAACGGCCCGTTCGAGGAAGTTATAGGCATGAGCGTTCGCGACCGGTATCTCGTTGGAAAACTCGCTCCCAAAACTCTTGGTCCAACGTCTCCATTTGCGGGCCTTTCTCGCTCCGCGGTCACAGGGGCTCCATCTAGCCCGTAGAAAACTAGCCAGTTTCCAGCCTCTGAAAATTCCCACTTTTTGGAACCAAAGTTGAACATTTCTTAAACTGTTGAGTACGTTGTTGGCGTAGCGTCGGTGGAACTGTTTGTTCAACTTGAGAAAGCATT
>CAIUEN010000086.1 GCA_903898185.1 uncultured Verrucomicrobiales bacterium | reverse complement strand
TGCGGTTTATTTTGAATCGTTAACCGGTGGTGTCGCTTCGCTCAACCACCGGCTACAGGCTGGGAAGCCGCTGGCTTCCAGAGTGGGAAGGTTCGCCATTTCGGATTGGGTCTGGTGTCTGGCATGGAATGTGTTATATCCAACTTGATAGGATAGACCACAAAAAATACGCCGTCAGAAGTCGTATTTCTGCTTTAGGTTACTTTTCGGTCACACACCCGTGAGGGTTCGGGGTGAACGATTCGGATTGTGCTTGGAGCGGCAATCGTGTTATCAAGGCTCTGCATGAGCACAATGCATCCATTCACAACAACGGCATTCGAATTACCCGGCTACCGGGCGGTCAAGACTTTTGGCGTCGTTCGCGGCATCATCGTGCGGTCTCGCTCCGTGGTGGGGAATATTGGCGCTGGCATCCAAAGTTTGTTTGGCGGCAACATTACCATTTATACCGAGATGTGCGAACGAGCCCGCGAAGACGCATTCAGGCTCATGCTTACGCACGCGTCGGAGTTGGGTGCCAACGCTGTGATCGGTGTTCGCTACGACGCGACCGAGCTGAGCGCTGGCATCACCGAGGTTCTTTGCTACGGCACCGCCGTGCAGGTTGAAAAGGCGGGTAGTTGATTAGCGTCTCGCTGACACTCGACGAAAAAAGGGGCACAGGCAAGGATGCCATGCTACGTGAACAAATTGTAAATAGCACCTATGGCAGGACATAGCAAATGGGCGAAGGTCAAACATTTCAAAGGCGCCATTGACGCCAAGCGCGCGAAGATTTTCGCCAAGCTTGGCAAGGAAATCACCATCGCCACCAAGCTGGCGGGCGGCGATCCCGCGATGAATCCCCGCCTGCGGATGGCTCTGCTGAGGGCGCGCGGTGCCAACATGCCCAACGATAATATCGACCGCGCCATCAAACGAGGCTCCGGCGGGGGCGAGACTGTTAATTACGACGATCTGACCTACGAGGTGTATGGGCCGCATGGCGTGGCGATCCTGATTGAATTGAGCACCGACAACCGAAATCGGACGGCGGCGGAAATTCGCAGTCTCTGCACCAAAAACGGCGGGGCTATCGCCACCGCAGGTTCGGTGACCAGGCTGTTCCAACGGAAGGGTCAAATCATCGTCACCCGCGAAAGCGCCAACGAAGACCAACTGATGGAGGTCGCCTTGGAAGCAGGGGCCGAAGACTTCAAGGTCGATGAGCACGGCTATGAAATTGTGACCGATCCCGGTCAGTTCGAAGCCGTGCATAAGGTGGTCGAAGCCAAAGGCATCAAGCCGGCGGGGGCTGAGGTGACGTGGTTGCCAACCCTGACGGTTCCGTTGAGCGACCCCAAGGCCATCAATGAGGTTTCCCGGCTCATTGACTTGCTTGAGGAGCATGACGACGTTAAAGATATTTATTCGAATGCAGAGTTCTCCGAGTAGGTTCAAGTCGGCTTCGGCCTCATGAGTTCATTTACTGAGTCGCTTTTTGCGCGTTTGCTGCGCTGCCTGGCGCAGACGATCTGCCGACACCCCAAGTGGTTTGTCTATCCGCAGATTCTCCTCTTTGTCCTGAGCGTGTTTTACACGGTCCACGGACTGAAGCTGGACATGAGCAGGGACAATCTGGTGGGGGCGAAAAAGAAGTATCACCAGAATTACCTGAAGTACCGCCAGGAATTTCCGGGGCAAGACGAACTGGTGGTCGTGGTCGAGAGCGGAAGCATGGAGCGCAACCGGCAGTTTGTCGAACGCCTGTCGGCCAAGCTGGAGAAGGAAACCAATCTCTTCACGGATGTTTTCTTTAAGGGCGACATCCCGGCACTCGGATCGAAGGCGCTGCTGCTGGTTCCCGAAAAGGACTTGGAAGAACTGCGCAAGACGCTGAAGGATTTTTCCCCGTTCATCCAGGAGTTCACCAAGGCGACCAACCTGAACTCGCTCTTTACGCTGATCAACCGGCAGTTTTTGGCCGCTGGCCGGCAACAAGATGAAAAAACAGATTCGCTGGTCAAAGCGATTCCAGCTCTCCATCGAATCATTGCCCAGGCGCGGGACTGTCTGTCGCGTAGCGGCATCGCCCCCTCGCCCGGCCTTTATGCGCTGTTCGACGGTGGCGTTGAGGCCGAACAGCAGATCTATATCACGTTCGACCAAGGGCGAATCTATCTCGCCACCGCCAAAGCCAGGAGTGCTGAACTCAGCGACGCGGCCATCCAGCGAATTCGTGAATTGGTCGGCGAGACGCAATTCGAAGTTCCCGGACTGAACGTTGGGTTAACGGGCGAACCGGTGCTCGAGTACGACGAAATGAAGCAGTCCGAGCACGATTCGATTCTCGCCAGCATAGCCTCCCTGCTTATCTGCTCGTTCATTTTCATCTACGCCTATCGCCAGACCGGGCGGCCTCTCAAGGCAATTGCCTGCCTGATCATCGGGCTGGGCTACACGATGGGCTTCACCACGCTGGCCATCGGGCATCTGAATATCCTGACAATTACCTTTGCGCCGATCCTCATCGGACTGGCAATCGATTTTGGAATTCACTACATCACCCGCTATGAGGAAGAGATGCGTCATGGTCGAACCGTCGAAGAAGCCGTGGATAAGGCGATTGTTTGCACAGGGCAGGGCATTGTCACTGGCGCGCTTACAACCGCAGCCGCTTTTCTTGCGATGGGTTTGACCCATTTTAAGGGCATCCAGGAGATGGGAATCATATCGGGCGGCGGGCTCGTGCTCTGTTTGATCCCGATGATGACCCTGCTGCCGGTGTTGATGATGACCGGACGGCAAAATCGGATCGATCACGAACAAGGGGCCGCTCTCGAAAAGCGCGTCCAGATCGAGAACCTGTGGCTCGAACGGCCCGGCATGGTGTCGCTGATCACTCTCGCCCTGTGCGTGGTGAGCGGTTTGCAGTTGAGCAAGGTTTACTTTGACTATGACCTGCTCCACATGCAAAGCCAGGGATTGCCGGCAGTGGTTTTTGAGGAAAAGTTGATCCATTCCGGCACCAAGTCGGTTATTTTTGCGGCGGTGATAGCGGATGACGCGCAACAGGCGCGCGGGCTGGTGGCGAGAATCAAGGAATTGAAAGACAAAACGAACGCCACCGTGGGAAGCATCGAGTCGATGGCGGAGTACTTGACGGAAGACCAGACCCGCAAACTGGAGTTGGTGCGCGAAATCAAGCTGGAGGTTGAGAAAATCCATTTCACGCAGCCTGTTGACGTGCCCACCCCGGCAACAACATCGGTTCCTGACGCCGTTATTCCGGCGTCGGTTCCGCGCAAGCCAGCGGAAATCGAAGACCTGAGCGCCACGCTCTATTCATTCATGGGTTTCCTCGGTCAGGGAGTCGAAGCGGCGCAACAGGACGAACCCAAAATCGCGGAGCAATTGGCGGCTCTGCGTGAAGAGGTTGTGCGTTTCCGGGTTGCCGTGCTCAATGGCGACCCAACAATACACGAACGCCTTTTCAACTATCAAGCTGCCCTGTTCAAAGACTTGCGCGATACGTTTGCCGCTTTAAGAGAACAGGATGCCAGCGGACCGTTGAGAGGGGAGGATTTGCCGCCGGCTATTCGGAATCGTTTCGTTGGCGTGACCGGCAAACAATTAATCCAAGTTTATCCGAAAAAGGACATTTGGGATCATGACAATCAGCGGGAGTTTCTACGCGATCTGCGGGTTGCCGTCGGCGATGAGAATCGGGTCACTGGCACACCCGTTCAACTCTACGAATACACCACGCTCTTGAAGAATAGCTATCAGGAGGCGGCCCTGTATTCGCTGGCTGCCATCGCGCTCATGGTGCTGCTCCATTTCCGCTCCATCAGTTGCGTGATACTGGCCTTGCTTCCGGTCGCGATCGGCACGATCTGGATGCTTGGGTTTATGGGCATGGCAGGTGTGCCATTCAACCCGGCCAACATCATGACGTTGCCTCTGGTGATCGGCATCGGAGTTACCAACGGAATTCATATCTTGAATCGTTTTGCCGAGGAACAAAAGCCGGGGGTGCTGGCAAAAAGCACGGGCAAGGCCGTTCTGGTCTCGGGGCTGACCGCCATCACCGGGTTCGGCACATTGCTTCTGGCCAAACACCAGGGAATACAGAGCCTGGGAGAGGTGATGTCTGTCGGAATCGCAACCTGCATGATCGCCGGACTGACATTCCTGCCAGCCTTGCTGAGCATCCTCACACGGCATGGCTGGACGCTGAAAATGAAAAAGTGACGTAACGATTCAGGTCAAAAGGAGAAATTAGCGGCGATCCTCGCCGGAAAGAGGGGCACAGGCAAGGATGCCGATGCTACTTGAATAGTTAGAATGAAAAAGACCCAGTGACGATAATGCAAGATCGGCACTGGATCCGGAGGAACCGAGGATAAAACCTCAATTTAACAAAAAAGATAATCCATCCAGCGCAAAGAATCAATTGTAAAGCAGAATTAAGCAGCAATTCAGTCTCCGCGCCTCTGCGCTTCCGCGTGATTTCTCCTGAATATCCAATATCGAACAAGGAATTTCCAATAATGAAGTGAGGAAGCATGCCAACCGCAAGGTCAGTTCCTGCCCCGAAACCCTCGCATAAGGACATCAAAATTGGGATTATGCCTCGCAAAATCAAATCGCTCCATTTTTACAAAATCTGTGGAATAAAAAGCATCGTTTTTCGTGGCGCAAGAATTCCTTGGGCGAGGATTGGGTGCGTGACCAAAAAGTAGAGGGTAAGGGGGTGGCATGTGTCAGCGGCGGCGTGAAATTGGATGAAAACCGCCGGTTTGAAATTCTGGGCGGATTTTTAGTCCCAAAGCAAAGAACCGGCAGCTTTGACTGCCGGTTTTGCGCGATGGTTGATGTTAATCGGTGAGGCGGTTTAGCTTTGTACCTGGTCTTTCATGCGAAAGCTGGTGCCTTCGATGACTACGGTCTCGGCGTGGTGCAGAAGCCGGTCCAGCACTGCCGAGGTGATCGTGCTGTCGTTGTTGAAGATGCTTGGCCATTGTTTGAAGGGTTTGTTGGTTGTCAGAATGATTGATCCGCGTTCGTAGCGCTGGCTGATGACTTG
>CAIUEN010000085.1 GCA_903898185.1 uncultured Verrucomicrobiales bacterium | reverse complement strand
TAGTGAGTAATATGCTCACTACATGGCTTAATGCCTGCCAGCTAATTTTAAGGACAAAATGGAAAATCTCCCTATGAAATTTAACGACGGTACGTTCTTAACGAATTGTAGTGAGTATTTTTGACCTCGAAGTCAGGTATAAATGGAGTCGATCTTAAAAGCGTAACAATGTCGTTTAAAGATGCAGTTACCTCACTTTCGAAAAAAAATGAATCAATAATAACTAAGATCAAGGAGGCCACGAATACGCTTGCTGCGTTAACCAATGCAATGGCCATAAAGACGATCTGCGAAGCTGCAGCAGAGTCAGCCAACAAGGCACTCAACAACGCTATGGCAGCTAAAAAGTGTCGCAGAGTCAGCCAACAAGGCACTCGACGACGCTATGGCAGCTAAAAAGTGTCGCAGAGTCAGCCAACAAGGCACTCGACGACGCTATGGCAGCTAAAAACACGTTCAACAATGCAGCAGAGTCAGCCAACAAGGCACTCGACGCTGTGACAGCCATCTGCAAGGCACTCGACGACGAAGCGAGAGCCATAGACGAGATGTACAAAGCCGCAGTGTCATCCAAAGTGGCACTCGACGAAGACGCAGCGGCATCCAGAAATAAGTTCGACAGTGCAACACAGGAAGTCAGTCAGAAGCTAAACGATTTTAAATTGGCACTCAAAAAGGTACAGGAAGCCAAGAACGCACTCGAAAATGCCCAAGCCGCTGCATTCAAGGTCATGGCCACTTATCTCGGCGCCAATGATCTTATTGTCTTAAATCGCCTCTTGATCGAGGATGCTTTTCCACAGGAACTAATACCAACCACATTCACGAGCGGCACTGGCACTTTTGAGCTGATGCCAGAAGGTGGTTCCTTATCATCGAATGGAAAAGGAAACATCAACCTTAAGTTTATGAATCTTTGCAGCGGATCGTATGCTTCGCCGGTTGTCACAGTATCCAGTGTGCCATTGTCACCAAACACTGAAAAACACATGGCGAGCGTAAATTCTCCGAATCAAATTAGCGTACCTGCCTCGGATGCTCAGAATAAGGCATCCACATGGGACATGTTACAGACCGAACTTCGCACAAGCTGGATTTGCACCGGCAACAGGCGGATATTATCGCCAATCGGCAAATTTTGGCGCGGCAACAAATTGAGTCGTTTATGGCAGAAGAAAGACCTCACGATGGAGGATCGGATGAAACGTGCAGAAAATATTGATAATGCATACGTAGTAATTACTAATCTTCAGGAACAAATTTCAGGGACAAACCCGGACTTGTTTTACCGCTATGAACAACTTAAGATTGCATTGGATTCCTTTGAAACCATTGCGCTTAACACAACCCGGTTGACTCCTCTGCCGCCTTCGCTGCTGTCAAAGCCGAATGATTCCAAGGCACCAAAGATTTTAAGCATTTTCCCCAGTCTTGTTTGGCGGGAGACCAACACAACATACTATCTTTTGCTGACGAATCTCGACCACATGTATTATGTCAACGTTGCAGGCAAAAATTTTGATTATTCCAACAGTAATAACACTATATCAAACAAAATCACGGGAATGGGAAGATTTCTTCAAGTCACACTCCCACCTTTGTTTTGTTCCGCAACCAACAGCACAAATACACTGGAGTTCGTTGTGGTTGGAGAAGAAGGGCTTGCCTCCAAGACTCTGCCAGTCACATTGCAAGACAAGCCTGCAGAGCAGCAAGCGACCAGCAAAATCACACGCGATGGTAACGGCAAATTTACCGGCTTTACTGTTAGCAGGTCGGGAAATGACACAAATGTCATACCAGTTCTTGATGCGATGAAGGAAATACTCATGAAGAGCGAACTTTCTACGAATACAACCATTAACAAATTTTGAATTCGGCTGCGCTGGAAAGATTTCAAAGGGTTCCATCGCAGTAGAAAACGCGTCAATCAGTTACCTTTCACAAAACGAACAAACTCCACGCAATGAATATGACAACATCTCTATTTGATCCCGCAATCCAACAAGTTCTCAATCAATCCCGGGCGAACAACGGTTCGCTTTTCCATTCGCCGGAGGATTGGCGCGATGTGCCGATCTACTTTCTGCTCCTCGACCGCTTTAATAACCCGGTTGCGCCGCCACGCAATCTGCCTTTTGACGCGCCATTCAGCCAGTTCCAAGGGGGGACTTATCGAGGCGTAATCGCTCGGCTGGATTATATCAAGAGCCTTGGCTTCGGCGCTCTCTGGCTTTCGCCAGTGTTGAAGAACCGGCAGTCGGACCCTGCTGCCTACCACGGGTATGGAATTCAGAATTTCATAACAGCGGAGCCGCGTTTTGCTTCACATCCGGCGAATGCCGATAGTGAGTTGCGGGAGTTGGTGGATGAGGCGCACAAGCGCGGACTTTATGTCATCTTTGACATCGTGCTCCACCATGCGGGCGATGTGTTTGAATATGCCACGGGAAACGCGGCGACGGATTGGCAGAATCAAAAAATCGGCTTGCGGTGGCGTAACGCGAATGGCGACGGGAACCCGGCGTGGACGAATGCGCCAGCCAATCCGCCTTTCGACGCCGCAGTGTTTCCCGATGAGTTGCGTCACAACGAGTTGTTTACCGCGCAGGGAAACTGCCTGAGCAATGGCGGCCAAGTTGGCGGTGATTTCATGACGTTGAAAGGCGTGAATTTTGATGCGCCGCAAAATCTGCGCCCTGCGAGCGAAATCTTGATTCTCGCCTACCAATATGTGATCGCGCGCTTTGATGTGGATGCCTTTCGCATTGACACCCTGAAGTTCATTCCCCGCGATTTCGAGCGCACTTTTGGCAATGCGATGCGGGAATTTGCGCTCAGCGCAGGCAAGAAGAACTTTTTCACCTTCGGCGAAGTCTATGACAACGAGCCGGAAATTGCGCAGTTCATTGGGCGTGATACAGCGGATGTGAACGGAGTGGTGGGAGTTGACGCCGCGTTGGACTATCCGCTGTTCTTTGTTCTGCCCAATGCGCTCAAGGGGATTGGCGCGTCGCCGACGGACTTGGCTCAGGTTTTTGAAAACCGCAAGCAGGTCGAGAAAGAGGTCATCACTTCGCACGGGGAAGCCGGGCAGTATTTCGTGACTTTTCTCGATAACCATGATCAAGGGCAGCGATTTGGCTTCACTGGGCCCACGCAATTCGTGGATCAGATAACCCTCGGTCTGGCTTGCCTGGCCAGTCTGCAAGGCGTTCCTTGTCTCTACTATGGAACCGAGCAGGGGCTGTCAGGTCACAAGCACGATAATCTCAACGACGACTCAATGGTGCGTGAATCGCTCTGGGGCAAGCCGGGCGGCGGCTTCAATATGTCGCATCCCATCTACGTGGCGCTTCAGCAAGTCCTGCAAGTTCGCGCCAGCCAGCCTGCGTTGCGCTATGGGCGGCAATACTTTCGTCCCATCTCGGGCAATGGCAGAGACTTTGGCCTTTCGCCCTATCCTTCCGGCGTTCTCGCCTTTTCTCGCATCCTGAACGATCAGGAAATCGTCTTCATCGCCAATATCAACCGGCAGGCGGACTTTAATGGAGAAATCATCATCGACCGGCAGCTTCATTCGGGAGCGACAAACATGAGACCGCTTTTTAGCAACCGAAGACCCATTGCGGGGCTGGCCCATTCCGTCTTCAACAAGCCCGCTGGAAGCGTTGCAATCCACGAAGTCAATGGCTCTGTAACCAACGGTCCGGCGCTCACCGTGCAAGTCCAGCTTCAGCCTGGAGAAGCGCAGTTGCTCGCGTGACTTCGTCAACAGACTGTCTCATGGGCGCAGCAGTTCGCATTATGTGGGGTAGGCCTAGGGTGTTGAATTGAGGAGAAAGAGTTCATGCATCAAGAGTTCCTTGAATTCCATGGGTTTTATCTTACAATCTGAACTCAAGAAACCAAATGAACACCAAACCCTACAAAAGCCCAAAGCACAAGCTCATCTGCCT
>CAIUEN010000084.1 GCA_903898185.1 uncultured Verrucomicrobiales bacterium | reverse complement strand
TTTTGTCGTTTTAGGCTCATGTTGGTCATAAACCGGCCAAAATCCAAAGCCATCGCTAACAATTATGCGCAGATTCGACGATCATGTTCAATACAATATGCTCTATTTCAATTATTTATCTCGTTTTCTGCCAGACACTACTTACATGGTGGGTAATCGGGAGAGCAGATCGGGAGATGCGCGCCGACCTGTTGCAGCAGGCACAAGCAGTGGCACAGGCGGTGAATGTCGAACATGTTCGCGCGCTATCGGGTTCGGAGTCGGATATTGGCTCGCCATCCTATCAGCGGATCAAGGAGCAGCTCGCTGCTGTCCGTTCGGCCAACACTCAATGCCGCTTTATCTATCTGATGGGGCGCAAGACCGAGAATAAGGTCTTTTTCTTCGTGGACAGCGAACCGACCAGTTCAAAGGACTACTCTCCTCCGGGGCAGGTATATGACGAAGCTCCAGATAGTTTCCTTCGCGCTTTTGCCACCCGAAAAGCCCTTGCCGATGGCCCATATACTGACCGTTGGGGTTCTTGGATTTCAGTGCTGGCACCAATCCTTGACCCGCATACAGCCATGTATGGCTTGGCCACACCGGAACAAGCCAAGGCAATGGTGCTAAAAGCTCTGGAGTTCTACCGGAGGAACGGACGTGAACGCCTTCTTAAGGAAATCAACAATCCACAGGGAGAATTTCACAAGGGCGACCTCTATGTCTTCGCTTACGACCGGAACATGACATGGCTGGCCCATCCCATAAAACCAGAACTGGTTGGCCAGAACTGGATCGATAAGAAAGATTGGTCCGGAGGCAAGTACTTCCGCAGGGAAATACAGCAAGTCGCCCACTCCCCAGGCCACGGCTGGGTGGAATTTGAATATGAAAACCCCATCAATAGACAGCATGATCACAAGACCGCCTACGTTGAAGGCGTGGACGATCTGATTGTCTGCGCCGGAGCCTATAAAGGCAACGGCGAGATTCTCGCCACTCTGGCAATGTGCGTTGACGCCCGCGATTGGAAATGGAAGCTTGCCCGCGCCGCGCAGCCACCCATTCTGCTCACACTAACGTTGGCCACGATTGGGCTGATAGGCTCAAAGCAGTTGGCTCGGCGCTCTCAGCTCTCCGGTACCGCACAGCCCAAGATGCGGCGAATCGAGCCAGTTTTGGCTGTTGCGGCCGGACTGGTTCTAACTCTGTTCACCGCTTGGATGCTCCACGAACGCGAAATCCATGAACGCGCCAAGACTTTTGCGCAATTGGCGGCGAGTCGGACACGGGGGATTGCCCAAACATTGCATATTCTTCGCGATACCGAACTGGAAAGTTTGGCGCACTATTTCAGGGATAGCGTCATGGTTACTCCGGAAGAGTTTAGGGGTTTTACTGCGTATTTAACAAAAAATCCAGCGATTCAAGCCTGGGGATGGGTGCCGGTGGTGGCGGCGGCAGACAAGTCCCGCTTTGAAGCGACAGCGTTCGCCGCAAGTTCCAATCGATTTGAGATATGGCAGAATGACGCCCAAGGAAAACGGGTCACTGTTTCTGAACGGGCGGTCTATTACCCAGTCTTTCGAATAGCGCCTCAGGCTGGCAACGAACGCGCTTCAGGCTACGACCTCGGTTCGGAACCGCTACGCCGGGCGGCGTTGGACTCTGCGGCGAGAACTGGCTTGTCCACCGCCACGGATCCCATCAGTCTGATGCAAGAGACGAGCAAACAGAAAGGAATGCTTATCTTACGCCCCGTATTCGACAGCGTCAATACCAACTGCCTGCGCGGTTTTGCGCTGGCCGTGTTACGGATGGGGGCCATGCTCAGAAGTGTCGCTCTGGATAACTCGATGCCCATGGAACTTTGTCTGCTGCGGGAGGATGCGGCCACCGAGTCGCTTGCCAACACTTGGGATACCGAAGTCCCTCCGGCTTGGGGACTTTCCGCAACACACCACGTCTTTGCCTTCGGCAAGGTCTTTTCTGTAACCACCCATGCCGGCCCGGAGTTCATGAGCCAGTACCCGATAAGGGATGCCTGGCTGGCTACTTTGGCAGGACTAATGCTCACCGCCGCGCTTGCCGTGGTGATCAACCTGATTCTTCGCCGACGTGAAGAACTGGAGCGGATGGTCTTTGCTCGTACCTTGGAACTGCTGGAAAGTGAGCAATCACTGCAGCAGACCACCGAGCGACTGTCGCTGGCCGTGTGCGCGGGCGGTGTAGGCATCTGGGACTACGACATTGTCAATAACCAGCTTAACTGGGATGACCAAATGTTTCGCCTTTACGGAATCACTTCCGATCAGTTCGCCGGCGCTTACCAAGCATGGCTGGCGGGGGTTCATCCAGAAGACCGGCAACGATGCGACAACGAAACCCAGCTTACGTTGCGGGGTGAACGGGAGTTTGACATGGAATTTCGTGTTTGCTGGCCTGATGGCACCACTCACAACATCCGGTCCCTCGGCTCCGTCAAACGGGATGGCACAGGGCAACCGTTGCGCATGATTGGAACGAACTGGGATATTACGCTACAAAAGCGGTTGGAGGAAGATCTCCGCCAATCCAAGGAAACCGCTGACTCGGCTAACAAAGCCAAGACGATGTTCCTGGCCAACATTTCACATGAGATTCGCACCCCCATGAACGCCATCATCGGGTTCTCTCAATTGTTGCTGCGATCTCCCGGCATGCCGCCCACGCAAGTCGAGCATCTGGAAATCATTCGACGCAGCGGAGATCACTTGATGCAACTGATCAACGATGTCGTGGAAATGGCAAAAATCGATGCGGGCAAGATTGAGCTCAATCCGACCCCGTTTGAGATTACAAGGTTGCTGGACGAATTGGATTCCATGTTTCGCGTGCGAGCAAAGGCCAAGAATCTGGATTTTGAGATGAATAGCGTTTTTTCCCAGCCACTGCGTGTTATTGGCGATGTGGGCAAACTGCGCCAGATATTTATTAACCTGCTGGGCAATTCGCTCAAGTTTACCAACAAGGGTGGCATTGTGGTGAATGCGCGGACGTTGTCCCAAGAGAATGACATCTTGGAGCTTGCCTTTGAAATTCGAGACACCGGCGCGGGAATCGCGGAAGGTGAGATAAGCCAATTATTCCAAGTATTTGAGCAAACCCGCAGCGGTCGTGAGCTGGGAACGGGCACCGGGTTGGGCTTGGCTCTGAGTCGGCAGATCGTGCGTTTAATGGGGGGAGACATCAGCGCTCAAAGCCAGCCAGGCGTCGGCAGCGTTTTCTCTTTCTCGGTACAACTCCAAATGGCAAAGGATGGACTGCCCTCAGTGCCAAAGAAACATAAAGGGTTATTGATCCCGCCGGGGGTGCCACCGCCGCGCGTTCTGATTGTGGATGACGTCAAGAATAACCGGATTCTCCTGCGAGAATTACTTGCTCCCAGTGGTTTTGAAATCCGTGAGGCGGGTAATGGCTCCGAGGCTGTGTCTCTGGCAGGCTCATGGCAGCCGAATCTGATTTTGATGGATCTGCGAATGCCTGAAATGGACGGGTTCGAAGCCATTCGCCGCATTCGCGCCACTCCCGAGGGTCGCCAAGTGGGGATCATTTCAGTCAGTGCCAGCGTTTTGTCCAACGATCGCGAGACTTCCTCGGCTGTCGGCGCAAATGACTTTGTTTCCAAGCCGGTCGCAAGGGATGAATTGTTTGATAAAATCCGCTCGCTGCTGAGGCTTGAAACTCAGGATCAAGAATCGAGCGAATCCGTTCTTCCTAGCGCGAATGCAGAGTCCGAGCGCGCTGGCTTGGTTCCAACCGGCCAAGTGCCGGAGGATCTGTTTGCCCAAATAGAAGATGCCTTGCTTCTGGGGGATTTTGACCCTGTGATAGAGTTGGTCAACCGCGTCGCCGAATTCGATGGCGTTCTAGCAGAAGAAATGATAAAGTACTCCCACTGTTTTGATTCAGCGGCCATGTTGAAATTGATTCAGGCTAAAAGAAATGGAATTCATGAGTTCAGCAGTGACGCAGCCTAACGGCGCCATATTCAATATCCTGATTGTCGATGACACGCCCGCCAGTGTTCAGTTGCTGGCCAGCATGCTGCGAGAGAAAGGCTACAAACCACGCGCTGCCACCAATGGAGAGGCAGCCTTGGAAGCTGCCCGACGCCTCACCCCCGACTTGATTCTACTTGATGTCAACATGCCTGGCATGAATGGCTATGAGTTGTGCAAGCGTCTCAAGGCTGACGAAAACCTTAAACAAGTGCCGGTTCTTTTCATCAGTGGCGTGGACGATCCCGATGAAAAGGTCAGGGCTTTTCGATGTGGAGGCGTTGATTATGTAACCAAGCCTTTCCGAATCGAAGAAGTGGAGGCCAGGGTTCACGCCCATCTGGAAATCAGTTCTCAAAAGCGTGAACTGCAGCGCAATTATCAGCAACTGCAGGAATTGGAGGCGATGCGTGACAACTTGGTTCACATGATTGTTCATGACATGCGCTCTCCTTTGTTTGTGCTTGAGCTTGTACTCAGTGAGATCGAGATAAGCCTGCAATCCCTCAATGATCCAGAAATCGCCAAGAACCATCGCATGGCGCTTGCCAACGTTCGCAAGCTCACTGGAATGACCAACGATATGCTCGACATCAACCGCTTGGAGCAGGGAAAGATGCCGATTGGAAAAAAAATGACGGATTTGAGCAAAATCGCTCACGCGGCGATGGAATCAATGGATGCTCTGGCAGAGGGAAAAATGCTCTTGGTCAACGCTCCAGACCCCGTGATTGCTTCTTGTGATCCAGAAATTGTAGGCCGGGTGTTCTGCAATCTCATAGGAAATGCGCTTAAATTCACACCCATTGGAGGCAAAATAAGCATAGCCGTTGGTGTTGCCGATGGCTCCGCCTTGGCCAGCGTGACAGATACAGGCCCGGGTATTCCGCCTGAGTTTCACCAGAAGATTTTTGAAAAATTCGGCCAGGTCGAAGGCAAACAAAAACGCATGGGAGTCGGCTTGGGCCTGACTTTCTGCAAAATGGCTGTGCAAGCTCATGGAGGCATCATCGGCATCGAAAGTGAATTAAAAAAAGGAAGCCGATTTTGGTTTACTCTTCCACTGGCTGAGAGTGGAGAACCGATTCAAAGCGTCCCCTCCGTGGTGCAGACCTAGCAATTTGCCAAGAACTGGGTTTTAAGGCACTCTACAGCCATGAATCCGCCGACCGATTTTGATGGCGCATGGAAGGAGGCGCTGGAACAATTCTTCCGTCCCTTTTTGGAATTTTGCTTTCCGGACACTGCCGCCCGTGTCGATTGGGCCAAGGGATTTTATTTTCTGGATAAGGAACTGCAGAAGGTTGTCCACGACGCCCAGACCTTGATAACCGGTTCAACCTAAAATGGCAGTTGACACGCAAGCTCTACGAAAGAGGTTACACAAAACAACAAGTGCTGAGTTTGTATCGGCTGATCGACTGGGTCCTGGCAATGTCAAAGGAAATGGAGTTGGCATTTGAGGAAAAATTGCTAGCGTATGAGAAAGAAACAAGTATGTTACACATAACAAGTGCTGAAAGAATTGGAATTGAGAAGGGGCAAACCTCTCTGATTATTCGGATGCTTAAACGTCGTTGGGGTGCGATGGATCCGGAGTTGGAAGTCCGCCTTTCAAGGTTGTCTTTAGCGCAATTGGAGAGCTTGGGAGAAACGCTAATGGATTTTCGCGATCCATCTGATCTGCAGCGATGGTTGGACGATAATGCAAACTAAGTACAGTAATTCGTAAGTTCCTGAGTTGGGGGTGCGTGACAGGAAAGTAACCCTGTGGTGCAGGTCTCTGACCTGCCAGTTGACGGACTCTCTGACTCCGTGGATTGGCTCTGGGGAGATGCGGATTTGATGGGTCAGAGACCCATTCAACCAGCAGCCCAGAGGTCTGCCCCACAAGGTTGCTTTCTGGTCACGCACCCCTTGGGCTGTAATAGGGTGCCCTTTCAGGGCTAAAATCGGAACTGAAAATGTTCATCTTATAAAGACAAATTAGAGCCCCTGCCCTAACGCATCGCTGGCACAAGAAACATGAACATGAACGCCATTGGCTCTGAACTTGGTGGAAAAAGCGATTCAGAGCGGCAAGTTCCTCAGGAACAGCCGCCGCGTTCTTTATCTGTCTCATGGGTGCCATCGCTCACTAGAATTTTGATGATTGATGACGATGCCAACCTGAGTCAGGTCTTGAGCGATTTCTTGGTTAATAGAGGCTTTTCCGTTACAGTTGCCTGCAACGGAGAACAGGGAGTTGCGATTGCCTCGGCATGGGTGCCGGACTTGGTGATTTGTGACCTTGATATGCCAGAGATGAGCGGGTATGAGGTGCTGGCCAATATTCGTCGTGATGAGCGTTTGACAGACACTCCATTTCTCATCCTGAGCGGCTTCACGGCTCCGGATCAAGTGCGCTTGGGAATGAATCTTGGGGCGGATGACTATCTGCTCAAGCCGATCAAGCCGGAAGAATTCCTGGCAGCGGTCAACGCGCGATTGAACCTTCGGCAGAGCCAGCGTCAGGCCCGCGAACACCAGATGAAGAAGGCAATGGAGCTTTTTGCATGCGCCATCCACGACCTTCGTGATCCGATTTCCGTAATCTTGGGATACACGGATATTCTCCAGCAGACCAGTGACGAAGCAGGGCAATTGCCAAGGTCGGGCAAGGACGTTCTGGATCGAATGCATAAGGCGATCTCCCGGATGCAATCGATTGTTTCCGAGGTCTTGCTTCTGACCAAGTCGCGTCTGCGCCAGCTTCCCTTTGCTCCATGTTCATTTGATCTGGGGAGTTTTTGCGCAGAGATGGTGGCAGATCACGAAAAATGTCAACGGTTGCGCTTCATTAGCGCGACGGCCCCGAATTGGGCCCAGGCCGATCCCACCCGTCTGCGCCAGGCAATCGAGAACCTGCTCGCGAATGCGTTGAAATACTCCGATGGCCTTGTCACGCTTCAAGTCCGCGCCGTTGTCGAGGGCTACGACATCATCATCAAGGATGACGGCATCGGTATTCCAGAGACGGAGCAATCGCGGCTGTTTGAGCCGTTTTTCCGCGCATCCAACACAGTCGGCAAGGATGGCCACGGATTGGGGCTTTGCGTTGTAAAGAGCTGTATCGAACAGCACGGCGGGAATATACAAATACGCAGCGAACTCAACAAAGGCACCGAGGTAACGCTCCATTTGCCCGCCCCAACTCCCATCGACGCGGGGCTGTCGGATGCCCCGCAGAAACCTTATGGAACAGACCTCCGGATCCGCGAACTCCAACTGATTTCAGAACAGCCCAAGGTTTCCACCCAAGTGGACACGCGCGCGGAAGCATCGATCGAACCCGTTTCTCAGCCACTGGCTGCGCATCTGGAATCTTCAGAGCCCGCGCTGATGAGCGCGTTGTTGGTGGAGGATGACACGCTTGTCAGGAGTGTGCTGCGCGATCTGCTCGAAAATTCCGGCATGGTAACTATTCTTGGCGAGGCGGGCACGGTCGCCGATGCGCGACTGCAAATCGCCAAACAAACGCCCGATGTCGTCTTTTTGGACATCAATCTGCCTGATTCCATGGGATTTGACCTGCTGCCTTGCCTTTCTTCTCAAACCTTGGTCGTGTTTACCACCGGCGCCGAAGAGTACGCCACCCGCGCATTTGACTGCGAAGCGGTGGATTTCCTGCTCAAGCCGTTCAGCCAGCAGAGGCTTGGCAAAACCCTGCTACGCCTGCAGCACCTCCGGATGACTTTGCGCGCGCCAGCAAAAGCCCTGCAATCCACCCCCGCGGGTTTCTTTTTACTCAAGACCTTTGCCGGGCAGAGGCTTGTTTCTTACAACGAAATCAAAGTGCTTGTGGCCTGCGGCGAATACTCTTGGGTCCACTGGGGCAGCAATGAAAAAGCATTGCATCGCATGACTCTAAGTAAATGGCAATCCAAACTACCCGGAGATCGCTTCGTTCGCGTTCACCGCAACGCCATTATTCACTTGAGCGCGCTGGAATGTATTGAGAAGCGACACGGCGGGGAATCCTGGGTTTATCTCAGGAATATGCCAGAGCCAATTTCAGTGAGTTCTCGTCGGCTTGCGGTTTTGAATGAAAAGATCAGACAATTCGCTTTGGAACATTAGGATGAGCCTGAGTTGTAACTGTTCAGCAAATCTGCCAACAAGGGGTGGCGGACGGAAGGAAATAACAAAGTTGTTACTTGGAAGGTGGCATAAGCATCCTTGCCTGTGCCCTTCCATACGGCGAGCGTCAGCGAGACACTATTCCCTCCCTCAGAACCAAGTGTGCGCTAAAGTCAGTTAGAGTGCCGCCTTCACCACGCGCAACGCTCCATTAAGCGCCGCTTGCGTTGCCCAGATTGGCAGTCCCGTGCCCCCCCCAAGAACTTGGTTGAATCAGGCATTGTGATGTCGATCAAGCGATCCAACGTGCGTTCAACGGCGTCTGGATGATTGACAATCCTTGCGGCTTGTGGTTTGTTAACCTCGTTCGGTGTCCCTGCGGCTTGTGGCAGGTTTTGATCGGAGCTCGGTTTGTCTCCAAGAGTTTCTAGCGGCGGCGGCGGTGATTTTAAATTTTGCCGCTGAGCGGATAGGGGTGCCTGGTCAACCGGCGGCTCGAAAGCGGATCTACGCCCGCTCCAAACCGATTCCTTTTTGAGTTTCTCATAATAACGGCGGGACGCATCCGGGAATGCTGTTACGAGTAACCATCCCCTCGCGGGTGAGAAGAACTTTTAGAATTCTTTCCAGAGGGGGGTATTTAGCTTGTAAAATGGCTCGAAATGCGTATATTGCGCATGTGAGAAACGTTAAATCGAGCTTGAGCAAGTTGCACACGCACACGGGGAGGTCATTGAACCTGTAAAACAGGGGCATTCAGTGACCCTGACTGAACGCGGAAAGCCCTTTGCCTTGATTACGCCATTGCCTAAACGCGGGATAACCGGGGCGGAGTTGGCGGAGCGGATGCAGAAATATGACGGCCCTGAATGGGACGCAATGTTTGAGGAGCTCGGGGAAAACCTCGCAAAGAATCGGGGTGAGAAATGATTCTTGTCAACAGCTCCGTTTTTAATGGCTTTGCGACGCAGTTGGATGATGCTTTGGTAGCAGCGGCGGCGTTGGCGGCGGATGCCAAGGTTGCCACGTCGAACGTCCGGCACTTTGAGCAATTGGGTGTCCACGCTTTCAATCCTTTATCAGAACATCTTCCCGACAAGGCGTCCCCCTGAGAGGCGATTCCAAGAGAGAAAACAGCCCAGCGGCCGAGACTTCACTTCCTCTGGCACTCCGCCGCATTCCTGGATGCGGTTCAATGCCTGCGGCTCATCAACCCGAATGCAGACCAGCTCCATGCATTGACCCGTAATGGATGCATGCACTTTGCGAGGAAGCTGGGTGGCGGTCATAAGCTCCAGGTTCAGACTTCCTGATGTCAGGGAAAATAATTGAGACTGTTCTGATACCAACAACCGTTCGTCTCCCAAGGAGGTTATCGCCAAAACGCCTTAAGTGGTCTCACGCATAATCCCCGATATTTGAAAATGCTTGGGCGAGGTCAGGAAGTCTGAACATTGAGTGTGGAAGATTTCAGCCTCCGCGCTCTCCGCGCCTCCGCGTGAGTGCTTCAGAATATCCAATATCGAACAAGGAATTTCCAATAATGAAGTCGGAAGCGGCCAATGCAAGTTCAGTGCCGCTTGTCGCCACCCTGTCGCCACCCTGTCGCCACCCTTGACATTCGCCCCGCCGGGCTTACTTTGACCGCTGCCTGCTGGAACTGCATCTGCAACGCCTTTGGTGCCGGATGCGGAGGCCAAAACGGCAGGCTTTTCCTCCAACAATTCGTGATCATAAAATTTGGTTCCTTCTCGGAGTTCCAGAACTGTAATCGGACCATCCCCACGCGGGTGGGGAGAACGCCACCAACTGCTCGTATGTTTTTTGTGGTGTTGGACCATCCCCACGCGGGTGGGGAGAACGAAGTAATCTTTGAGGCATATCAAATCTCAATCGGACCATCCCCACGCGGGTGGGGAGAACCCAACCACGTTTCAGCCCAAAATTGAAGAAAGTGGACCATCCCCACGCGGGTGGGGAGAACATGTTTGGATTCTTGCCGAGAGGCTTCGACTTCGGACCATCCCCACGCGGGTGGGGAGAACCAGATTTTCCTCTATTACAGTGCATGCAAACACGGACCATCC
>CAIUEN010000083.1 GCA_903898185.1 uncultured Verrucomicrobiales bacterium | reverse complement strand
TGGCCGTGTTGCGGTTGGAAAGCCTGTTGCGCAGCGCAATGCCGAACAACTCGGTGCTTATGGAACTGACGCTGCTGCGCAAGGATGGAACGTCCGAATCACTGGCTGCTTCCTGGCTGGCAGATCGCCCAAAGCTCACAGAGCCTTCCCTGACGCGCATCGCTCTGGCCTTCGACAAGGTTTTTTCCGTGACAGCCTACGCAGGCCCTGAGTTTATGCGCCTGCACCCAGTGCGGGCTGGCTGGCTGGTCGGTCTGAGTGGATTGGTGGCCACCATCGCGCTCGCAATCACGATCGGTCTTCTCCATCGGCGGCGTGAGCAACTGGAGCGGATGGTTATGGACCGTACCCGCGAACTGCGGGAAAGCGAAGCCATGCAACGCACACTGATGGACAATCTTCCAGCCGGGGTGGTCATTATAGACCCGATATCGCGGATCATCGAGCGGGCGAATAATCATGTCGCCACGATGTTTGGCGGCGCTCTGGATAACATTGAGGGGCAACGGTGCCGATCTCTTTTTGTATGTCCCGATAGCAGAGCGAGTAATTGTTATTCTTCGTGCGATCTGCACGATTCGGAGCAGGAGATGCTGTTGGCCGATGGCAGCCGCTTGGCCATTTTTGTAAAAACGAAACGCATCCAATGGTATGGCCGGGAAAGATTACTGACTTGCTTCGTGGATTTTTCAGAGCGCAAGCGGGCGGAGGAAATTTCGCGCCAACTGAGCGAGCGCCTGACGCTGGCCACTTGCGCGGGCGCTGTGGGCATCTGGGACTATGACGTGCTCAACAACAAGCTCGTCTGGGACGAACAGATGTTTCGCCACTATGGCATAACACGGGATGAGTTTGGCAGCGCTTACGAGGCTTGGCTGGCGGGTGTCCATCCGGATGATCGTCAGCGAGGCGACCAAGAGATCCAACTGGCGTTGCGGGGCGAAAAGAAGTTCGACACCGAGTTTCGCGTGCTCTGGCCGGATGGAAGCACCCACTACATGCGCGCTCTGGCGATCGTGCGACGTGACGCTTCCGGTCAACCCACGCACATGGTCGGCACCAACTGGGATATCACCGAACAGAAGCGAGTGGAGAACCAGTTGCAAGAAAAGACAGCTTTGCTTGAGGCTCAGACAAACGCGTCCATCGAAGGGGTTTTGGTGATCGACGAGAATCATAAACGCGTCCTTATGAACCAGCGGTTCGTGAAGATGTTTTATGTTCCCCAGCATATTGTGGAGAATGCAGATCAGGCCCTGCTGTTAAAACATGTTGTAAACTTAACCCTACGCCCCGATGAATTTCCTGAGAAAGTTCAATACCTCTATAAGCACCGCAATGAGATCAGCCAGGATGAGATCGAATTGAACAGCGGAACGGTTCTGGACAGATATTCTGCGCCTGTATGGGGCGGGAATGGGAAATACTACGGGAGAATGTGGACATTCCGTGACATCACAGGGCGAAAGCTGGCGGAGGAAAAACTCATCGACCTCAACCACCGCCTCGAACAAGAGACCGCTCGTGCCGAGTTGGCTAATGCGGCCAAGAGTGAGTTTCTGGCCAACATGAGCCATGAAATCCGCACGCCGCTCAACGGAGTTCTGGGCATGGTTGGTTTGTTGCTGGATACAAACCTGACTGGGGATCAGCGCCACTACGCCCAGACCGCCAGCGCCAGCGGTGAAGCCCTGCTTTCCCTGATCAATGACATCCTCGATTTTTCCAAAATCGAGGCTGGGAAACTCGAACTGGAAACCTTGAACTTTGGCCTGCACAGCTTTCTGGATGATTTCGCCGGGATGATGGCGCTGCGTGCTCACCAGAAAGGACTGGCATTGGGATGCGTGGTGGCACCGGAGGTTCCTTCAGCTCTTCAAGGCGATCCGGGGCGTTTGAGGCAGATTCTTATCAACTTGACCGGCAACGCCATCAAGTTCACGGCCCACGGCGAGGTTGTCGTCAGGGTAAGTGTAATCTCGGAAACACCCACCGATGTTCGACTGCGGTTTGCCGTGCAGGACACTGGGATTGGCATTCCTGAGGACAAGATCGGACGGCTGTTTGGAAAATTCTCGCAAGTCGATGCCTCGACGACGCGCAACTACGGCGGCACAGGGTTGGGCCTGGCGATTTCCAAGCAACTGACCGAGTTGATGGGCGGCGAGATCGGAATCAACAGCGAGGTCGGCAAGGGCTCGGAATTCTGGTTTACGGCGCTTCTGGCAAAGCAGCCCTTGCGCGAACCAGCGGCAGCGCCAGAGTTGGCCGATCTGGGCGGAGTGCGAGTCTTGATTGTTGATGCCCATCCCGTCAATCGGGAGGTTCTTATGACCTTGCTTTCGTCTTGGGGCATGTACCCCGTTGAAGCCGTCGATGGTCCGTCCGCCCTGAGGGCGCTGACTCAAGCCCAAGTCCCGCAGCAACCTTTCACACTTGCCATTCTGGGGATGCAGATGCTCGGCATGGATGGCAAATCGCTGGGCCGCGCCATTCGCAAGTGTTCTGGCATTGAGAATACACGATTGGTGATGTCCGCATCCATCGGTCAAATGGGTGACGATCAAGAGTTCAAAGAAATCGGCTTTAGCGCCACGCTGTCCCAACCCGTTCGGCGACAGGAATTATTTGATGTGCTGGCGGCCGTCATTAGTGGCAAAGAAATCGCCCCATCCCAAATGAAATCGACGCCCGATGTCTCCTTTGGGGAAAGTTTCAGTCATCTGCGCATTCTGCTCGCCGAGGATAATATCACCAATCAGCAAGTGGCGGTGGGCATTCTCAAGAAACTGGGGCTTAAAGTCGATGTGGCTGCCAATGGCGTCGAGGCTGTCAAAGCCCTCGAAACGTTGCCTTACGACTTGGTGCTGATGGACGTGCAAATGCCAGAGATGGATGGTCTTGAGGCCACAAGGGCCATTCGCAATCCGCAATCGCATGTTCTCAACCACCAGGTAAGCATAGTTGCCATGACGGCCAATGCCATGCAAGGCGACCGCGAGAAATGCGCACAGGCGGGCATGAACGATTATCTCACCAAGCCAATCGAACGACCGGCTTTAATTGCGGTTTTGGAAAAGTGGCTCAAACCAAAAGGCGAAGAGGAACATGCGGTGATCAGCGAACCGGAAGAAAGAGCCGCCAACCCCAATGATGAAAAGGAACTCGTAGTCTTCGACCGCGCGGCATTCATGAATCGAATGGAGGATGACGCGGACTTGGCTCGGACGGTTCTGGATGGATTCTTGGGGGATATGCCCGGCCAAATCACGCAGTTGAAAAATCATCTGGCGGCAGGCGATACCCACCTTGTCGAACAGCAAGCCCACAAGATCAAAGGCGCCAGCGCCACGGTAGGAGCCGAAGCCTTGCGTGCCGTCGCTTGGGCGATGGAGCAAGCCGGCGAATCCGGCGATCTGGATGCGGCCCGAGCCCGCGTGAGTGATCTGGACAAGCGGTTCGAGGCGCTCAAGGAAGCATTGGAGAAATAAGCCCACTTTTTGGAACCATTAAACCGCAGAGGCGCAGAGGCGCGGAGAGAAGGAAGCCATGCATTATGTTTCATCTTACTCTGCGCCTTTGCGGTGATTTGTGTGAGCCTCGTGTTCGGCGGTTCCATCGGCAGTTCTTGATCTGAGATTTCACCAAACCTCAGTTTCTTGCGAATAGCGTGACTGGCGCGACTGGCATTCACGCCATTGTCTGACGTTTTCTCCAGACTGTCCTCACTCAACGGGATGAACCCGGCGAGGTGAAGGAAACAGTCAATGAGAACACGATTGGAAAATGAGTTCGCGGGGCGGTTGGTTGGGCTGCAAGCCGGGGAGATGGGATTGCGAGGTGGATTGCAGGTCATTACCAGCGTCCCCGCCGATGTTGCTGGCGAGCCTGTGGTCGATTTCATCAGTTCAGATGAAACCCTCGACCGCTACAACGAGATCATTTGCGCCTCAGGCTGGAAGCTTGACCGATATGCGCGCAATCCGGTTTTTCAGGATTCCCACAATTATTCGACCATTCTCAGAACCATTGGACGCGCCACCGCGACCGAGGTTCGCGGCAACCAGTTGTTCCAGCGCGTTTGCTTTGCGGTCGAGGCCAATCCCCTGGCGCGAATCGCCTACTCGATGTATCGCAGCGGTTTTCTCAACGCGGTGTCGGTCGGGTTTATCCCGTTGGAGTGGGAGAACGGCAACGGCCATACGAGCTTCGAACGCAGGTACTTGAAACAGGAACTTCTGGAAACCTCCGCCGTCGCCATCCCCGCAAACCCGAACGCGCTGGAATGCGCGATCAAGGCGGGCGCGGTGGGGAAAAGCGAACTCAAGGAATTGTTGGAGGTGCTCCGAGGGCTGGCCGAAGGGCATTCGCTTTCCTCTCCAGTCTCCAATCCGAATTTGCAGAACCATTCTGCAGACCCCAGCTCAGACGCTCAATTGATGCAGTTAATGAGAGAGGTCGCGGCGATTTGTCGCCGGGCGTGATCTTCAGAGTAGAACAGGCGTCCTCGCCTGTTCCGGGGGCAGGGGAGGTTAGTTAGCGTCTCGCTGACGCTCGCCGGGGAAAGGGCACAGGCAGGGATGCCCGTGCTACGCGCAGAGTAGAACAGGCGTCCTCGCCTGTTCCGGGGGCAGGAGAGGTTAGTTAGCGTCTCGCTGACGCTCGCCGGGGAAAGGGGCACAGGCAGGGATGCGTGTGCTACGTAAAAAAAATCGCGGGCGAAATGCCCGCACAAAACACAAAGGAAAAATCAGTCATGAAATCAAATCAATCCGTATATCTGTTGCTGGGCGGCGCGCTGTGCGTTGCCGCGCTGGCGTTCGCGTTTGGAACTCTCGATGCAATCGGCAGCCTCTGGGCAAGCCTGGTTGCGCTGGGAACGTGGAAAGGGGTCGCTGGCGGCCTGGCTCTGGCCAATGCCCCAGCCGTCATTCCGCTGGACGAAATGAAGTCGTTGCTCCAGCAGATTCAGTCGGCAAACAAACAACTGGTGGGCGATTACCAGTCGGCCTCGCAGGAGCTCAAGTCGCTGGGCGAATCACACAAGGGATTGGCGGCGGATTTCGCCGAAGCGCAAAAGCAGTTGAACCAAATCCGCAAAACTGGGTTGACTCCGACCGCAAGCCGGATGGCGCACCAGGCGGTGAGCGATGACTGCGCCCGGTATATCGCGGCAGTGGTGATCTGCGGCGCGGACACCATCGGCGGTCTCAATCACATCAAGGGGATGCAGCGGGAATCGCTCATCGGCGAATGCCGGTCGATCGTCGGAATCGAATCCAAGTCAGCCCTCACCAGCACGGATATTCCCCTGCCCACGCAGTATTCGGCGCAATTGGTCGAATTGATCTGGCGCTACGGCCAGGCCCGCCAATACGCGACGGTCTATCCGCTGGGCGCGGGCGTTGTCAAGCTGCCAACGCTCAAGACCAGCCCGAGCTTCGGGTTCATCAACCAGAGCGGTTCCATTCCCGAAAAATCGCCGCAGTTGAGCTTCGTCACGTTCAACCCGCAAAAGGCCGGAGGCATCGTCCGGATTCCGTCCGAAATCGACGCCGACACCATCGTTCCGCTGGGCCAGTTTCTGGCGCGATACATTGCGCGGGAGACGGCGCGATGGGAAGACTCAGTCCTCTTCACCGCTGATGGCACCAGCGCATTCAACAGCCTCAAAGGCGTCGGGCAGACGGCCATTGACAACAGTTTGGTGGCGCAATTGGCCACCGGCAAGACCAAGCCGGGCGACATCACGATTGCCGACCTGCGCTCCATGCGCTCGAAGGTCAACCCGGCGGCTCTGTTCAACAGCGCCTATTACTTCCATCCGACGATGGAGGCCCTCCTGCGCTCGTTCAACACCGCCAGCTACTGCCCGTTTGTGGTCGGGCCCAACGGCCAGGCGAGCTTCGAGGGTTTCCCGGTGCGATGGGTCGGCGTGCTGCCTGTGTTTGACAACCTCGCGCACGCCAGCCAGGCGCAGGGATCGTTCGGCGACCTCAGCTATTGGTACCTGGGCGAGCGCGCCAGCGTCACTGTCGAGACCTCGCGCGAGGTCTTCTTCGCCACGGACGAACTGGCAGTCCGGGCGCTGGAGCGTTTCACCATCGCGTTGATGGCCAGTGACGCCATGTCGGCATTGCAGTTGGCGGCCAGCTAATTCGCCATTACGAACGGGCGGTACCGGATCGCCCGTTCTTTTCACCAAACTTTTATGCCATTCATAATGAACCGATTTTGCTACAGGTCGGGAGATAACGCGGACTTGGTGTACGCGCGGTCCAAGCCGACTTGCATCAATGCCATCGCCCTTGCGGGCGGGGTCGAGACCATCGCTGACGTTCCGCAAGGAGCCACAGTCTGCATCTTTTCCGGCGACGGTGATTTTTACCTTCGGCCCGACGCCACAGCGGTCTTGCCTGTCACGGACATCACCGACGGCACAGCCCCAGAGCTGAATCCCGCGCAATGGGATGTTCATGACATCGCCCAGTTGCACCTGGTGTCGCCGGAAGACACGATTGTGACGCTAAGCTTCTATCAATAGAAACAAATCCCATGTCTCTCAATGTTCATATCCGGCGCAACAGCAAGCCACGCAAACTGCGTACTGTGCGCGTGGAGCGCATCGAAATCCGAAATCAAACCGACGCCCTGTATTACACCGTGGAATGCAAGAGCGTCAACGGCGTCCCGGTGCTGTATTTATCCGATTCCGGGAAACCAAGGTAGAACAGGCGTCCTCGCCTGTTCAGGTTGGCAGAACTGAATAAGAGGCTGAGCAGGCTGGAAGCACTGCTCTACGAAATATGCTAACACAACTATCAATAGTAAAAGCCCGACTTGCAATCACCGGCACTGCCGACGATGCAATGCTGAACCGCATGATCGACGCCATCAGCGCCCGGTTTGAGCGTTTCTGCAACCGAAGCCTTGGACGACAGGTCGATACGTGCGAAGAGTTCGGCGCCGATGCCGTGGAAATCGTCACAGGCAGCTACCCGATCGAGACCGTGTCACGATTCGAGATCAAGGACAACGAGGCCACTGGCTGGCAGGAGATCGCACTGCCGCCGGATTATTGGGTGCGGCGCGCGTGTGTGATATCGCTGTCCTTGCGGCTCGGGACGTGCCGTCAATGGGCGCGTGTTATTTACACGGGCGGATATGTTCTGCCCGGCGACGAAATCAAACCGGGACAGACGCCTCTTCCCGAAGACATTCAGGAAGCCTGTGTGGAGCAGTTGGCTTGCTGGTATCTGAACCGAACCAAACTGGGCTTGTTGAGCGTGACCGATGGCAGTCTGACCACCGCTTATGCGCAACAAGAATTGCTCCCCTCCGTTCAAAGCACGCTGCGGCGTCATGTAAGATTTCAGTGAACAATTGTAACCGTTTGCGTAAAAGGGCGAAGTTAGCGGCTCGCTGACGCTCGCCGGTGGGAGAGGCACAGGCAGGGATGCCTATGCTACATGAACAATCAAAACATAATATGAAATTCCTATCTTTGATCCTGACCCAAACAATAACTCTGGCCACCTTGGCTCAGAGCACCATTCCACTGATGATCGGAACCAACGGAAACGTCCTGGCTCCCGCCAATTTCTGGGCAACGGCTCCTGTTCTGATCGCGTCTGAGGGACGGGCAACCAACGCGACCTTTTGCGCGCCGCGATCCGTTACCAATTACGATACCAGTCTGCTCACGATTGCTTATTGCTCGAACAGCGGCGCGCTGGGCGCTTACAGCAATGTGACCGGACACGCATACGAATATGCCATGAACTCCACCGAAGTGGGCGCCGATTACTGGACAACGGTCGCCAATGGCGTTGTGCGGCTATATGCGTGGCAGAATCCCACGCCGCTGGCCCAATGCTCAACGAACAGCTTCCCCGGCGGTCTGGGTGGCAGTTTCAGAATCGTCAGTATCAGCACCAATTCGACCGCGATCACCGCCTTGGGAGACGTCGTGGCGCGAGATTTCAAAGGACGCTTTGCGATTACCGTGAACGGCCAGACCGCCACCATTGCCGCTGGCGCACTCACGTTTGCGGACGGGAGTTCCCAGATTATCCCGGCGGGTTCGGTGAGGATTGCCTGGTCGGCCACGAACCTTATCACGCTTGATCTCCAGGATTTCTCATATCACGCGTGGCGGCGGGCGATTGACAGAGGAAGCGTTTGCCTGGGGAGCATTGTGACCTCAACCAATTCTGTTCTGAACATCAGCCAGCCGGTCAGTTTCGACGTGCCCGCATCTCGCATTTCCAGAACGCGAGCCAAACTGTTGGCAGGCCAACCGGTACGCGTCCTGTGCCTGGGAGATTCAACCACAGCCGGAAGCGGGTCAACCGGCGGCAGCAACTGGGTCAGTTTGTTGCTTTCGCCGTCCATGACAAATCAGGCGGTCAGCCTCGGAAAAACCAGCATTACCGTCCAAAACATGGGTGTCGGCGGCCAGCTCGCAAAGTGGGGTTTGGCTTGTTTGGGAAACACCGTCAGCAGTCCGGTTCGCGCCAACGTCGATTTCCCTTACTGGGCCATCTCAAAGAACCATTACATTGACACCGAGAACGTATCGCCCGCAAGCGGAGTGGCGGAATTCCCGATCATTCGCCAGCGGCCGGACTTGGCCATCATCTGCTTTGGAGCCAATAGCGCAACCAATTCACAGGAAGAGCTTGGCTACTTGGAGAGCGCCATTCATCGGCTTCGAAAACGAGACGTCGAGGTGATCTTGTGGAATGGATATTACCGCGCCGATTTTGCCAGCATCCAAAATGTCCAGTTTGACAAATACAGGGTCATTGCGGATTGGCAGGGCTGTGAATTTATTGACACGTTTTCGCGGATCGCGGAACTGAACGCCGATGCGTTGGGGAATTTTACCGGCGCGACCTACGCGGACGGGGTTCACCAGAATAATGCCGGGCACATTGCCACTGCTGGAGCAATCAAGTCGCTCTTCTCTGTGCCGCAGGCGACGGAATATCCGGTCGTCCCGCAGACGCGCTTGTTGCTCAACGCTCAGTCCAACTGTTTTCCAAACTGCGCCGAGATTGAATTGACAGCCTCGGCGGGAACAGCGCTATCCGCAAGGGGCGCCGCGGCATCGTCGGCTTCGCTGGGGCCGAACCTGGCGAACCTGCCGATTACGAATGCCTCCTACAGCGTCGGGCCTGGAAGCAATTTGATGTATAACTTTTCGCGAGCGCTGGCTGTCGATCTGTTTTTCAGCGCCACCAACACGGCAACGCTGAGCAACTTCGTTTCTGGAGGAGGCTGGGGAAAATCCGTTGCCGTTCCGAATCAATCCTGGGGCGGCTTGCTCTCCATTCTTTCGATCGCCGAAATGAACGCTGTTGATTTTGGCTATGGGCCCACTTGGGGCACAAACTGGAGCCTGTTTCCCAATTGGGGATTCAGGCTTTGCCCGACCGACAAGGCGGTCAATATCGAAGCCGCCATTGCCTATACATTCGATGGATGCGTGGTTCCATGGAATCAGATGCAGTTTGGCGGTACATGGGGTCTGGAAGCATCCCAGAAAGACTCAAGTCGCAATTGGCATTACAGCGACGATGTCGGAAACGCAACGCTGGTAATCCCGTTCACAGGAAGCGGGTTGGTTCTCTATATCCACTGCGGCACTGCCTCCGGCAAAGTTTCCGTCTGGCTGGACGGCGATCCGGTTTACAGCGCCTTTGACAGCTACTGGAATGTGCCGGTCAGCGCGTTTGTCCGCACTCTGCAGCTCTGGCCCAAGAACCTTGCGAGCAAATTGAGCGACAATTATGGTCCGCACACGGCAAGGATTGAGCTGTTGAATACAGTCAACGGATCAGCGGTTGCGCCTGGCGCGCAAAACAGGCGGTTGGCGATTTATGAGGCGTATGCCGTGGATGCGAGATAGGTTGCATTAGTCACGCGGAGGCGCGGAGAGCGCGGAGGTGGAAATTTTGCGCTGAGTACTGCTTATTCTTGCCGCCTGCCAAAATGATGAGAATTGCTGCGTTGGTGCGGTGAACCGTTTGAAGCAATCCCAAAATTACGACAGAAGGTCTCGAAACTGCTCGGGTGTCAGTCCTGCTGTTCTGGCAATGCCTCCCATGGTTATGGCGTTAATCGGATTGGCAACGAGCATCCTCGTTCGCGACTTCGAGCCAAAGCTGTATTGCCTCGCGAATGTTGACCATTGCCTCTCCCTCCCTCCGTCTGACCTTCGCTCCAGCAGCCTGGCAGAGCGGGGCAGGAAATCGCAATTTCCTCCTCCGACTTGATGAGAATCACTGGATACTTCATAGAAAAAGCGTAGTGCGGAAGCAAACCAAGTTCAAGGCGGAATTATGCCTATCCTGGACACTTGGCAGGCGCATCCTCCGGCAATCGGCGAATCCACTGGCTGTTCCAAGATGCGCAAAACATCGGCGGCGGAATATGTATCGCGGCCTGGCGCTACAAACTGAGCCAAGTTTGCCAAGTCATCACCAGCAGTCACAAGAGGCAGTTCATCGCCGGAATCGGCGCGCACTTGACCCATGCCGACCGTGGCGGGCAAGCCGTTGCATACGCATTTGCGCCCAACGGTCTGTTCCAAGGCGCCACCTTTGCGCAAGTAATCCTCAATTGGTTCGCTGGGACAGCGGTAGCCGACCGCGCCATTCTCTTTCCGGTAGAGGTGGCGCAAGTAACCCAGATCGCAGATCCGAGTGCGAGCCGCGTAACCCTCCGGATCGGAGAGCGTGTGGGGCATTTGCGCAGTTTTGAATGGAAATCCCGTGGGTGAAGCCAGCGGATCGGTGAAAACGCGGGCCTGGCCAAGGCGGCTGAGTTCAATGGCCTGCCGCTTGAGTTCTGGAGAAACACCGGATTCTTCGCAAAATGCGAAGGCGGTACCCACCTGCACACCGACCGCTCCCATGGAAAGAGCTTCGTCGAGTTTTCCAGGCCGTCCAAAGGAGCCGGCAAGCCAGAAAGGCAATCCCAAGGCACGGATTTTTTCGATCTCCGGCACATCGCGCGAACCATAGATCGGTTCACCGGCGGGACTGAGCTGGAGCGGGCCGCGCGGCGGTGCGTTGTGGCCACCGGCAGTGGGGCCTTCAACAATAAAACCTTCAACACTTCCAGAGGATTTCTTCGCCAGAGCAATGGCCAGAGTGGCGGACGCGACGATGCCCAAAAATTGAGGCCGCTTGAGAGCAGGCGCCGCACCACCGCAAAAGCATCGCGGGTCAAAGGTCGAAAAGTGCTCCTCGCCCGGGAGGGCGCCTTCCACGTCGATGCGCAGGTGGACTGCCTCGCCCCGGGACAGAAGATCAAGAGCGCCGGGAATCGCTCGGGGAATGCCCGCGCCCATCAGGACATAATCGACCCCGGCCAGCATCGCGCCGAAGAGCGAAGGGAGGGTTGGGAGTTGGACTTTTTCGAGATAATTGATCCCCACCAAGCCGTCATGGCCTTCCTTAGCCAGGAAGACTTCCACAAAATTGGCGACAACGGTCAACTCCACCATTGATGTCCGCGATTTCAGTCTGGGCATTGCCGAGAGCTTGAATGGCGTTGTGGCGGGCTTGCCACCAGGAACAAAAAACTCCGCAAGCACTCTGTCGGCCACGTTCGCAACAGGAAAATGCGCCAGCGCACGACGAAGTTCGCCGCCGGAGTCGCCAAGTTGGAGACGCCGGGCGAGAACCACCGCCAAGGCGGTTCCTGAAACCACCCCAAGCTGGCCCATGCGCGAAACAGCGCGCGCCAACGACCAACCGGACACAGCCACGCCCATTCCGCCCTGAATAATTCTTGGTTGAAACATAAGTACAAGCGTTCCCCTGCAAGGGAAAGTCGCGACAGAAAACAACTAATGTCGCGCAGCCTGCGTCCTCGTTGGACAACGGGCCCGGACCCCCGTCGATAAACCGAGGCATGGAAGAAATTTAGCGCGGACGGCCAAACAAGAAAAGCTAAAAAACTGTAAAATTAATGTTTTTCTATCAGGTTGTCAGCAATGGGCTTATCATCGGCAGCGGGAGCCGTGCCAGCGGCCACAGTTCGAGGGGCCTGGCCTTCATTCGGGTTCTTGGCCCGTTTGTTGCGAGGCAGTGGCGTCAAGGTGACATTCAGGTCGCGGTCGCCCAACATCTTGGGTGGCGCATCAGCCTGGCCATAAGCGGCGGCGCCTTTGACGAATTTGTTGATGATTTCAAAGCCGATCTCCTTGTGCGCCTTCTGCCGTCCTCGAAAGCGCAGCTTGACCCGAACCTGCATTTCATCGCAAAGGAACTCGATGGCATGGCTGAGCTTCACCTCCAAATCGTGCGGATCAATGGTCGCAGAGATCTGGAGCTCTTTCATTTTGGTGGCCGATTGGCGGGCGTGGGAATCTTTGTTTCGCTTGGATTCCTCGTAGAGAAATTTGCCATAGTCGGCAATTCGGCAGACGGGAGGGGTGGCGGTGGGCGCAACCTCGATCAAATCCATGCCTTTGGCCTGGGCCAGACGCAAAGCTTCATTGAGGGTCATAACCCCCAATTGTTGCTTCTCATCACCAATAACCCTAACCTCGCGGGCGCGAATCTTGCCGTTGCGCCGATGCAAGGGCTCGCGGGATTGATAGGAGCGCGTAAACGGGCGACTCAATGAGCCCTCACAGGTTGGGGGTTATTCATGCGGGACTACTGAAGGGTCTGAAAAAAGGTTCTGTTTTGTCATCTTCAAAATTACTGTGCTTGAACCAACACGGCCAAGTTATCGCGCAGGTACTTTTCAAGAACCGGCTTGGCTGCCAAGGAAACGGGCGCTCGTTTGAGCGTCTTTTTTATGTGCTTGTAGAAAACCAGCGTTTTGCCCACTTCCGAGATGTGGATATCGGAATCCTTAAGCGCCCAGACCTGGCCGGTCTGAAACGCGACGAATGCAGGGGGTGGTGTTCGCTTATTGGTCTGAATAACAGCTTGTTCACTCATGTTGATTCTTGGTTAGACCCACTGCCGATGCATGGCTTACCCAAATTCCCGCGGCTTCAAATCACAGAACCGCGTTCATCTGGAGGAATGCCACCGCTAGAAATCGAACAATCAATCTAACCTGTGCTTATAATGACATAGTTCTTTGTAATAGCAATGGCAAATTGTGTTTACTTTGCTTCCAATAGCTTGAAGCGGGAAACGGGACGGTCGTAGGGTGTTGAATTGAGGAAAAATAGTTCATGCTGATAATCGCCTTTTTCAGTAACACTCGACTTTAGTCGAATGTTACCACTTGGAATGAGAGTTTTGGTAAAACTTCAGATTCGAGATTCGAGATTTGAGATTTAAAATCCAAAAACTGCGAATGAACCGCAGAATACGCGGAACACGCGGAAGAAAACCCCCATGCCTACTTGGAATTGCCTGCCGCAAGGCGTGTTCGCATTTCATTCAATTGCTTGTCAGCTTGCGTTAATTGCCGGGCGGCGGCTTCGCGCGACTGTCGAGGTGCGCTGTCCACTCTCATCCACGCCAGTGCGTTGGGAGAGTTTTCCCTCAGGAAACCTTCAATCACGCGACAATAGCGATCCGCCAGCGGCAGAAACTCAGGGGCCAATCTCGACCGCAAAGTTACCAGATCAGAGTGGGCTCTTTGCAGCATGACCCTCTGATTTGCGGCATCCCACCGCAGGATAACTTCCTGAAGCGTAGCTTTGCCCGTATCCGGCATCTCTGCGCTGGTCGAACGCACCAAGGTTGGAATCTCCAGGGTCTCATGAAAACGGCGTCCGCTCTCCTCGACCGACCAGCGCACCGCGTTATAACCAGCCCCCTGTATAAGCGCCAATCCCCACCACTTCTCCACATCGCGCAGTTGAGCAAACCGGGCTGGGTAAGCCTCAAGGAAACTGATCTGCCAGTTTAAATGACTCGGAAGCAGTTCGAGAAAGCGGCACAAGGAAATCCGCCCGTCATTCATCTGTAGCAATTCATAAAGAAACAGGTGGGCGCATGCTTGGTAAAACTCCTCGTCGCTGCCGACGATCTGCTCCTTGGTGGGCCAGCTCAACTCGTGAAACGTCAGTGGCGTCCGCGAACCCAGTCGCCGCAATTGCGCAATGAGCCGGGGGTCTTGAATCAATCTCCGGCTTGAGAGCAGAAGCAACAGCGGCTTTTTTTGGTATTCCAGAAGCATTGTGCTGACCGTGGTGAGGTTGGGGCGCAGCAGCAGGGTGGAATCGTTTGCCTGAACTTGGGCCATCATTCCCTCCACCAGCCAGAAGGGGATCTCTGTTGGTTCACTCGTTGCGCTACGGTTGGCCATTTCAAGAAGCGTCACGCTGACAATCGCCCTCGACAAATGACGAGGCCTCATGGACGCGGGCATGTCCAGTTCATACCGAAATCCCATCGGCGCGGGGACGATGCGGAGCGCCGGATCGGCATCCTCGGCAAGGGATGAGTTGAGATTGAGATCAACCTGGTCTCGCCAGCGATCTGGAAGGCTTAATTCCCGGAGGATTGCTTCTTTGATTCGCTCGCAAGAGGCCACCAGCAGTCCGGGGTCAATCTTTTGCGCTGCTTCGTCCGCATGTGGCGTTGAGGGAGGCATGACCATGAAAGCCCACCCGCCAGCCATTGATGCGCGGAAAGGTTGCCCGTTGGGTTTGACATATTGTCGGCGGACGGACTGCACCGTAAACTGCCCGGTGTGGCTTCTGATGGCAGTATTGAGTAGAGGCTCCGCTGAAGCTTGCGCCGCAACAGCCAACCCAATGCTAACGGCAAGGATCATGCCCCGGTTGGATCGGGCAATGGTACCCCACATAATGAGAATTGCTGGGAAAATGCCACATAGCGGTTTCGGGATTGGCAGAAATAGAATTCTTTAAGTCTTTGCCGAGGGCTTATCCGCAGGTTCGGTTTCGCTCTTGGCTTCGCTTTTAACCGGAGCTGCGGTGGGCACATCTTTTTTCGCGGAGGCTTTGTAGTTTTCACTCCGATAATCGGTGCTGTAGAAACCGCTGCCTTTGAAAATAAATCCCGCCCCGGCGCCAATGGCGCGCTTGATCTTGCCCTTACCCCAAGTCTTGCGAGGACAAACTTCCTTGGGGCAAACACTCAGGGCATCTTCGGTGATGGACTGATACACATCAAACGCGTGACCACATTTCGAACAAGTATACTCGTATGTCGGCATATAAGGCGGATGTAATAATGCAACGAGATTGTGGAGTTGCAAGAAGCATCGGTGAGTCGTTGAATCGTTGAATCGTTGAATCGTTGAATGGTTAAATCGTTAAAGCGTTGAAGCGCGATTCAACCATTCACGATTCAACCATTCACGATTCAACCATTCACGATTCAACCATTCACGAACGCAAACTGACCACTACCCTGCGGATAAGTTGGCCTTGGTAGCTGAATCCAGTAACCAGGGTGTTTTCGACAACCGCATTTTCCGGGGCTGTCGTGTTTTCATCCACCAACTGGTGGATCTGGGCATCGAACTTGTCGCCTGGCGTCACAATAATTGGCAGCAACCCGACGCGCCGGACAGCGTCGCGGCAGGCTTCCTGAAACTGCCCGATCTGATCGGCCAAATTAGGCTGCCCCGAACGCGCAGCCGCAAAGTAGAGGGCGTAAACATGGTCCATGATACGCGTCAGCGCCTGGAGCCATTCCATTTCAGCCCGGCGCAGCTTATCGACCTCCAGACGCAGGTGCGCCTTTTCGGCGTCGCTGGCTTTCTGGAGCATTTCGGAGAAGTTTTTGACTTCAAGGCCCATGGATTGGAGCAGTTCCTTTGAAACTTCCGAAATTCTTGTGGCATAGCCTTGAACGGACTGCCATTGGGTGGTGGCACCCGCTATCTGGGATGCAACTTCATCAAGGCGGTTGATTTGGGCAACGCTGTTGACGAGGGCGCTGGTTTGGCTTGCGGCTTGGGAATCGGCATGGCGGCGCAACACCGGGTAAATCATGCTCCAGGCAGCCAGACCTGCGCATGCAGACAAAAAAACGGCTTCCCAAAGCAGCAACGGACGATGAGCTGTCCAGAAAATGAGTATCGCCAGCCCCACAAACAGGGCATCCACCAACAAAAACGCCGTAATCGGCAATTTTGCGTTCGGTTGTTCAGAAGTGTTCATCAAAAATTTACTTATTTTCAGTATGGGCATCTCAACCCGCAACTCATTTCACCACTGAATCTTCCCGCTGAAAACTGAAAACTGAAAACCAGCAAACTTTCCCACTGCACTTAATTAGACCGGTTTCTTGCAATTGGGGTGCGGGAAATGCTACAAAAGAGGAATGACGTTTCCGTTTTTTACGCCAAAGGCCAAGAAACGCGATCAGATCATTGCGATTGATCTGGGCAGCCGCCATAGCAAGGCCGTGTTCTTGGAACGTGTGGACGAGAAGTATAAGCTGACTCGTTATGTGGTTCTTGACGCGCCGATTTCGGAAAAGGCGGTTTCGGTCGAGTTGTTGGCCGAACACTTTCGCCATATTGTGCAGGCGATGGATACCAAACTTCGCCAAGTGACGGTTTCCATTGGGTCGCATGACGCCATCCTGCGAACCATCGAGCTGCCGCTTCTGCCAGCCGAAGAGATACGCCAGATGCTCAAGTTTAACGCCAAAACTTACCTCCAGCAGGATTTGAAGGACTACGTTTTTGACTGCTTCATCGTTCCGCCACGCAGTATGACAGGCGGCCCGGAAGGCACCAAGGTTCCTCCTCCAGCCAAGTACAAGGTTTGGGTTGGTGGCGTTCAACGCCAAGTGCTGGCCGATCTTGAAGCGGCCATAAAAGTGGCCGGTCTGATTCCAGATCAAATCACTCTCGGGCTCTTGGGGCCATCCAACGCCTTTGAGTTGCTGCCGCCGTTCAAAGATGCGGTCGCGCTGATTGACTTGGGGTTCAAAACTTCGACCGTCAGCATCATCGCCGCAGGCGAGCTTTGCCTGAGCCGTGTTGTGGAAATTGGAGGAGGCGACATTACAGCGAGTCTTGCCGAGTCGATGGGCATCAGCTATGCCGAGGCTGAAGGCATCAAAATCGGCATGCCGGCGGAAGTCGAAGCCCACCTGCTGCCTGTGCTCGGGCCGCTTGGGCGCGATTTGCGGGCGTCGATCGATTTCTTCGAACACCACCAGGATTTGCCAGTGGGGCAGGTGCTTCTGTCGGGCGGCGCGGCGGCTTCGGAGTATTTCATCCAGAATCTTCAGAGCGAATTGATGATTCCCTGTAAATCATGGACCGCAACTGGCGGGCTTGAAGTGACGCTTTCGCCGCAGCAGACGGAGGAACTGCCCGCCGTGGGCTCTCAACTGAACGTGGCGATTGGGGCCGCCTCGACATTGTTTTAAGGGAGTTGGAACTTTAAGAATTACCAGTGAATCGGCGTAAAATGGTCAAAATGCGGGTAATTTTGAATCTTCCAATTCACTAACTTGCGACATTCCCGTTTAGACAGTTTCGAATCAATGGACCGGCGCAAAACCACGACATTGAGCTGTCTTATCTTTAACCCTTCTGCCAAAGGCGGAAAAGCCAGGCTTTTGCGGCTGCATCTTGACGCATTTTCTTCATCCTGCCATTTGCTGGCAACCACCGGCCCCGGCGACGCTCGGAGACTGGCGTGTCAAGCTGTGGGTGACGGTTTCGAAACCATCATAGCCGCTGGCGGTGACGGCACTGTCAATGAAGCGCTCAATGGAATCGCCGACGCCTCCGGCGGACTCGAACGCGCCCGGTTGGGCGTTCTGCCGATGGGAACCGTCAATGTTTTCGCGCGAGAGTTGGGAATGCCTCTGCGTCTTGATGACGCGATTGAGGTACTCCAGCGGGGGCGCGAGTCGCGTATTGACCTCCCTGCGTGTGATCTCACTGTGGATGGCAAAACCGAACGCCGCTATTTCATTCAGTTGGGCGGGGCGGGTCTGGACTCCCGTGCCGTGGAGTTGGTGAGTTTGAGACTTAAGAAACAGGTCGGTCCATTAGCCTATCTGATCGCTGGGGTGAAAGCTTACATTGAGAAACACCCGGCCATTACAATAACAGGTGGCGCCTCCATCGTCGGCGAGTTGGTTTTGCTGGGCAACGGGCGCTACTATGGTGGCGCGTTTCATTTTTTTCCACGGGCCGATTTGCGCGATGGGTTGCTCGACGCGTGTGTTTTTCCAACAGCGAGCCTGGCCCGGATCTTCCTGGTCGGCTTGGGCATGCTGGGCGCGCGCCCGCATCGCTTCGCTGCTGGCATCCTGCTTCAGGCTTCTGAGTTTACTTTGACCAGCGCCTCTCGTGTTTGCCTGGAACTGGACGGCGAAAACGCGGGTGAATTGCCGGCCAGGATTTCCATATTGCCCAAGGCCCTCCGCGTGATTGTGCCGTAGGATGAAGATAACTGGTAGCATAGGCATCCTTGCCTGTGCCCCTCTCTCCGGCGAGCGTCAGCAAGCCGCTAATATTCCTGCATGATTATTTGGCGCGACGTTTTGCAACGGAAGTTCCTCGAGGGCCGGGGCGCGAGGGCCGTCCTTTGCCGCCTCTGGCTGGTGTATTAACTCTGCCACCTGTGGCGCTCTTGCCACCTTTGCCAACCCTGGCGCCGCGGACTCCCCGGATTCCTTTGTCATGTCGAGGGCCTCTGCCGGCGCTGGCCCCGGGGGCGTCTTTGTGCCTGCGCACCGATTCCACAGTCTTGGGACGCGGTTTGGCAACCAGGACAATCGGGCAGCCTTCATATCCAAACGCGCTCCGCATTTCACCGGCCAGATACTTCTTGTATGGCTCTGAAAACAGTTCGTCGCGATTGACAAAGAGAAGAAACGTCGGCGGGGCCTGCCTTACCTGCGTGGCGTAAAAGAATTTGAGCCGGTGACCGGCCGCGCTGATCGGTTGACGCTTTGTGACCGCATCGCGCAACGTGCGATTGAGCAGCGAGGTTGGAATCTGTTGCTGCAACTGTGCCGCCACATAGCGTATCGACTCCAGCAGGCGATCCAGGTGAAAGCCTGTCTTGGCCGAAGTGAACATCACAGGGGAATAGTCCATGAAGAAAAGCTCTTTCTGAACCCATCCGCCGAATTCTGCGAGCGTCGCCAGCCGTTTCTCGGTATCATCGCGTTTCTTGCTCTCTCGCCGCTTGAACTCTATTTGCTGGCCTTCCTCCAATCCCTTGGCCTCAATCAGGTCCCATTTATTGACGACAATCACACACGCCTTGCGTTCGTCGATGATTTTTGCGGCGACTTTTTTGTCCTGCGATGTAACCCCCGCCTCAGCGTCGAGCACAAAGATCACAATGTCGCTGCGGGCGATGGAATCTTCCGTACGCTTGACGCTATAAAATTCCACGGAATTGTCGATGCGACGCTCTTGGCGAACTCCGGCGGTGTCGATCAGGATGTATTGCTGACTCACCCCTTCGGTTACAACCTCGAACGGCACATCGACCGAGTCCCGAGTGGTTCCGGCAATCGGCGTGACAATGACACGCTCAGAGTGGGTCAATGCATTGATGATTGACGATTTGCCGACGTTCGGGCGGCCCACGATGGCCAGTTTGAGCGGGGGCGGACCGCTCGGTTCGCCAGCCGCCTTGGCCTCTGCGGATTCAACAGGCAAAGATGGCATTGCGGCGTCCATCAGGTCATCGATTCCGCGTTGGTGGATAGCGCTGACCGGGAAAACCTTCTCAAAGCCAAGTTCCGAGAATTCGGTCAAGCCGTCCTCGGCCTTGTCGGTATCAACTTTATTAACGGCCACCAATACCGGCTTGCCGGAAGCATGGAGCATCTCGGCCACTTCGCGGTCCAGCGGGACGATCCCTTCCTGCACATTGGTAACCAGGATGATGGCATGGGCGGTCTCAATGGCTAATTCCACCTGCTCACGGGCCGCCTGCGTGATGACATCCAGCGCCTTCTCGCGGCGCACCAGTCCGATCCCGCCGGTGTCCACCAGCGTAAAGGGCACCCCGTGCCATTCCGCCTCGACACTGATACGGTCGCGCGTCACCCCGGGCTCGTCATGCACAATGGCAATGCGCTTTCCTACGATCCGGTTAAACAACGCCGACTTTCCCACATTCGGCCTTCCCACAATGGCAATCAATCCTGACATGGGTGTACAATGATGCAGATATGCCGGGCGTGAAAGACAAAATCAATCTGGCAATGGGAGAGTTATCTGGTTTTCAGAACGAAGGCATCAGACATTGTAAACTTTGAACGGGTAAGAATGTTACTTTTGCGCCACAAACAAGGAATGATCTTATCCGTTCAAAGTATAATTCTTCTTTTTAATCTGTGTAAATCTGCGTCATCTGCGGATTGTCTCCAATAGAGGATTGTCCGCAGATTGCACAGATTTTCGCAGATCAGATGGAAAGGTATTATGTTCATAATTCTAAAGAGTAACATTCTTACCCGTTCAAAGTCTCAGATCGTGGCCGCTGTGCCTGACTGGCGATGGCTCAAAAGTGTACTGACATGTCCCACAGCTAGATATACGCAGGCCCAACGGAGGTGTAAAACTATTATCGTTGAGTGTGAGCACTGAGAAATATTGGTGTTTCCAAGATGAAAAAATATATGAAGAAAATTTTAATTATCGAGGATGATCCCGTTATAGCCACTATTTATCGGAATCGTTTGAACAAAGATGGTTTTGAAGTGGAAGTCGCAGGCGATGGTCAGACGGGATTCTGCCGAACTCATGAAACGCTTCCCGATGCAATCTTGCTGAATTGGATGCTCCCCCAAATGGAGGGTTTGGAGATCTTGAAAAAGATTCGGGCGCAAAAACAATTTCAGAAGACTCCCATCATCGTTTATACCAGCGCCTACCTTCCGGACGTGATGGAAGCGACGACGGATGCGGGAGCGACTCAATTCTTCAACAAAGCGGATTCCTCTCCCCTTCAAGTAATCGAAGCTTTGCATCTGGCCTTGTCGCCGAAGATGCTTTCAACGCCGCCGAGCACTCTCCAGACAACTGAACAACTTCCGGCCCTTTCCGCAGCAGCTCGGATGGAGCGTGATGAGAAATTCCAGGCAGAAATGTTGTGCGCGTTCTTCGATAGCGTTCCGTTCGCTATACACGCGCTCCGCGATTTGGTTCATCGACTCCTAAGAAGTTCCACAAACGAAGATCGCCAGGCATTGTTGCTGGATCTTCATCGTGACGTTCACAGCATCACCGAAAAGGCCGATCTTCTCGACTTGGAGGATATCGCCCGGATGAGCGCCGTGCTTGAACCGGTTTTGCTGAAAATGCACAAGAACCCATCGCTGTTGACTTCTTCAACAACGAGGACTTTGACGCATGCGATTGACTTTATGGCGGAACTACTGAACAAGAAAGCTGATCTCGGGCTTTTGCGATCCGCGCCGGTTCGGGTGCTAGTGGTGGACGACGAAGCTGTTTCGCTGCGCTCCGTTTGCTACCAACTCGATAATACCAGTCTTCTGTCGGAGGGTGTTGAAGACCCATTGGCGGCAAATAAAATGGCAGCCGAAAAGAACTATGATTTGATCATACTGGACGTGCAGATGCCTCATCTGAACGGTTACGAACTTTGCGCCAAGCTGCGAGCGCTGCCCACCCACCGTTATACACCGGTGCTCTTTGTGAGCGGCGGGGCAGATTTTGACACTCGGGTGCGTGCCCGTCTAAGCGGCGGGGATGGTTTTATCGGCAAATCCTTTGCCTTTCTGGAATTAGCCCTCCAAGCTTTGATGTCTGTGCTCAAGCGCAGAATCGCCCAAGCGAACCTTTGAGAATGAAGGTGTAGAGCAGCGCTTCCAGCCTGCTTGGGGTGTGCCTTTTTTAGGCTGCGATACCACCGTTTGAACAGGCAAGGATGCCTGTTCTACGTTTATGACAGCCTCAGCTTCTTTTCCAGAATTTCTCCAACCACGTTTGGGTTTGCCTTGCCCTTGCTCAGTTTCATGACCTGGCCTTTGAGAAAATTCAACGCGGCTGCCTTGCCGGCGCGGAAATCGTCGGCGCTCTTTTGATTGGCGGCAATGACTTCGTCACAGAATATCTCGATTGAACCGGTGTCGCTGACTTGGGCCAAGCCCTTCTTTTCCACGATTTGGGCGGGAGCATCGCCTGTTGCAAACATTTCGGCAAAAACCGTTTGCGCAATGCTTGTGCTGATCTTCTTGCTCTCGACCAGCGCGATCAGTTCAAGAATTTTCTCCGGCTTGAACTTGAGTTCCGCCAGCGTGGTCTGGGTTTCGGTCAACTTGGCGCGCAAGTTATTGATGACCCAATTGGCGATGGCTTTTGGATTTTGCGATTTCTTGGCGATGGCCTCGAAGTAGTTGCCCAATGGAACGTCCCAGACAAACGTCTGAGCGTCGGACGCAGGCAGTTGATATTCGCGAATAAACCGCTGCTTTTTGGCCATGGGCAGTTCGACTACGCGGGCGGCTACCTCAGCCAGCCACTGCGCAGTGGGAACGAACGGCATGAGGTCCGGTTCTGGAAAATAGCGGTAATCATGGGCCATCTCTTTGGAGCGCATGGTTTCGGTGATGCCGCCGCCGTCATCCCAGCGGCGCGTCTCCTGCACCAGTTTGCCACCTTTGGAGAGAACCTCGATCTGACGCGGGATTTCATACTCCAGAGCGTGGCGAACGCCGCTGAAGCTATTCATGTTCTTGATCTCAATTTTCCTGCCCAGTTCAGTGGTGCCTTTGAGCCGGATACTCACGTTCACGTCGCATCGAACCATCCCCTTTTCCATGTCGGCATCGCTGATGCCGCCGTAGATGAGAACTTCCTTGAGCGCATTGAGATAGCTGCAGGCCATTTCCGAGCTGGCGATATCGGGTTCGGTCACAATCTCCAACAGCGGAACGCCGGCGCGGTTGAAATCCACGCCACTAGAGCGGTCGAAATGGAAACTCTTGCCGACATCCTCTTCAAGGTGCGCCCGGTTGATATGGACGCGCCGAATGCCTCCGTCGAATTCAAACTCCAGATAACCGGCGCGCGTTGAGGGTTTATCGTATTGGGTAATCTGGTAGTTCTTGGGCATGTCCGGATAGAAGTAGTTCTTGCGGTCGAACTTGGCGTAAGGTGTGATTTCGCAATGGAGCAGCAGACCGGTGAGCACGGTCAGTCGCAGAGCTTCTTCGTTGGCAACTGGCAGAGCGCCCGGCAACCCCAGGCAAACAGGGCAGACATTGGTGTTGGGAGGCGCGCCGAATTCATTGGCGCAGCCACACCACATTTTCGATTTCGTTTTAAGCTGGACGTGTGTTTCCAGCCCGATGACAGGTTCGTAGTCCATGCGCCTCAGAGCATACTTCGCGCGTTTGGCGATCTCAATACTTCAGATTCGGGTAGCATAGGCATCCTTGCCTGTGCCCCTCTCTCCGTCGAGAGTCAGCGAGACGCTAATCTCTCCCTCCGAAAACTTACCAGACTGTTTCATTCCTGAGCTTTGACAGGCAGCTTCGAGAGTGTCACCTTTGGGTTGCTTTCCATGAAGTAATTGGCAGACCAATCTGTGGCAAATAAAACAACCGGATTCCGCCCCATATCAAACGCAATCCGTGAGCCGGTGGGCAACGAGAGCGCGTCCAACTCAGGCTCCATGAATTCCGGCGGCAACCAGCGGACGACTGTCCACGGCGCGGCTTCCAGGCGCGAAACTGCTCCGTATTCGCTTTCCAGCCTGAATTGGACGACCTCGAATTGCAGAGGTCCGACGGCAGCCAGCAGCGGCACTTTGGTGGCCGAATCGCGCAGGTGCAGAACCTGGATGACGCCCTCCTGCAGCAGTTGATCCAGACCCTGGCGAAATTGCTTGTACTTGGCCGTGTTGGGATTATGCAGGTAGGCGAACGCCTCGGGTGTGAACCGCGGGATTTCCTTGTAGAGAATACTGGGGTCATCCGTCAGCGTATCTCCAATCCCAAAATCCGCATGGCCGACCAGCCCAATGATGTCGCCCGGGTAGGCTTCGTCCACCGTTTCGCGCTCGTTTCCAAACAACTTGTGCGAACTGGATAGACGGACTTTCCGATCAACACGCGGGTGGAAGACCGTCATATCGCGCTCGAATTTTCCCGAACAGACGCGCAAAAACGCGATGCGGTCGCGGTGCTTCGGGTCCATGTTGGCCTGAATCTTGAAAATGAACCCTGAGAACGCAGGATTTTCCGGCGAAATGGGAGTGCCCGCCATCACGCGCGGCTTGGGTGGCGGCGAATGCTTTAGAAAACCATCCAGCAAAAGTTGAACTCCGAAATTGTTGACGCCGCTGCCAAAGAAAACAGGCGTTGTCTTCCCGGCCAGAACTGATTCCTGGTCAAAGTTCTCGCCTGCCAGGTCGAGCATCTCCAGTTCTTCGCTGACTTTGAGGAAGGTTGCTTCGTCCAAACGGTCGCGAATGATCGGATCCGACAGACCTCCTACGGACACCGGAGAGCGAAATTGTCCACCCACCGTGCGCTCGAACAGGCTGACCTGTTTCGATTGGCGGTCATAGACGCCTTGAAAGTCGAACCCATTGCCGATGGGCCAGTTGACCGGGAACGCGCCAATCCCCAGCGCCCCTTCCAGTTCATCCAGCAGCGCCAGCGGTTCGCGCATGGGCCGGTCGCACTTGTTCATGAACGTGAAAATTGGAACCCCGCGTTGGGCGCAAACCTCGAAGAGTTTTCGCGTTTGCGACTCGATGCCTTTTCCGGAGTCGATCACCATCACCACCGAGTCCACCGCCGTGAGCACCCGGTAGGTGTCTTCGGAAAAATCCTTGTGGCCGGGGGTATCGAGCAGGTTAATCCGGTAGCCGTCGTAATCGAATTGCAGCACAGTGGAACTGATCGAAATCCCGCGCTTGCGCTCCAGTTCCATCCAGTCTGACGTGGTCGCGCGTTGATTCTTGCGCGCGGTCACCGACCCCGCCAACTGCACTGCGCCGCCGTAAAGCAGGAGCTTTTCGGTCAGCGTTGTCTTGCCGGCGTCCGGATGCGAGATGATCGCGAACGTGCGGCGTTTCTGAATTTCCTTTGCAATATCCACAGAGTCGCGCAAGTTAGCAGACCAGCGTCTCCACACAAGGTTATTACGCGGAACGGGGTGCTGTTGGAGATGGCCGACCAGAATGACGCCAACGGCGTCGGCCATACCAGCCTGGGGCAAGCGAAAGCGCCGCCCCAGGATGCAAGCCTCCGAAAAACCTCACTAGCGCTGAAGGCGCGAATCATGAGACGGGGAATGAGTCGCGCTTTCAGCGCTTGACCAAGTTTGGCCCATGTTCCTGGGGCGATGCCCCAGGCTGGTATGAATTGCGCCTATGGCGCTGGGGTTTGGGCACCTTCCCGCTTTGTGTCTTCGTGCGAGCCTTCCCCTGTTTGGCAGAGGCTGTAACCGGACTTGCGGGTGGCGCGCTTCCCTACTTCATGATTGGACATTCCTTGTTGGATATTGGACATTCTTTTCCTGTTTTCCGTGGTTCTTTTTCCGGAGAATATCCAATATCGAACAAGGAATATCCAATCATGAAGTAGGAGGCGTTTGCGAGAAACTTACCCGTTCAAAGTATAAATGCCTTGTTCTTCATCTGCGTTAATCTGTGTCATCTGCGGATTACTCTCCAATCACGGTTGGGAGTTTGGTAATAATGTTGTCGTTGGTATCGACCAGCACCAACATGCCGTCTTTCCGGCAAGTCCTCAAAGGTTTTCGCGACAAGTTTAGATTTCACAGAGGGTTGTCCGCAGATTGCACAGATTTTCGCAGATTAGATGGAAAGGTGTTTACGTTCATAACTCTATTCTGTAAACGGGTAAGATCGTTCCGTGTTCTCGGCGCAAGAATTACCATTCTTACCCGTTCAAAGTTTGCACTGCTGCTGGGCACAAAAAAACCCCTTCCGGAATCCAGAAGGGGTTGTGGATTCTAAATCAGATTAGAACTTGTAAACCATGTTGGCAGCAACCAAGACGGAATTCTCCTTCCCAGGAACAACGGTGCCGTCGCCGAAGGGCTTGGACAAACCGGTCGCGTGGTCCCAACGGACTTCCAAACGGGTCAGCACATTGGCCCAGAGGTCATACGTGACCGTGCCGGTCAAAGCGAAAACCTTGTCGAAGTTGGCTTGAGGATTGGTTCCGGTAGTAGTGTCCCAGCCACCATTGAGCACACCCAATACCTTACCGTGGGCATACTCAGCACGGACGCTGGTGCGCAGCTTTTCGCTAACCTTATAGGAAATATAGCCGGCGATTGCAGTCGAATAGCCATAGTTCGTGTAAGCTTGGCTTGCCGGAAGCGTCGGGTCAGGGTTTAATGCGTCGGTATTAAACACGGCGTCATAGGCGACACCAAAGGTCAAATCCTTGAGTGGGGTATTCAGATTTGCACCGGCGTACAGATGTGTCTTGTCTTCGGCTTGGTTACCAGAGCTAACACCGGGACCGTGACTGACACCTACGACAACCGCGTCTTCAGCCAGGAATCCCCAATCCTTCGGGGCAGTCAGAGTGAGCAGTCCGAGGTAAGCCTTGTGGCTTTCAGCGCGAGCTGCAAGACCTCCAGTGCCACGGGCATTGATTTGGCCAGTGGTCACAGTATTCGCGATGCCGGCGTTCAGGTCGATTGAATCGGTGAACTTATAGTGCAACAGGGCACCGGTGTTTTCGGTCGGTTCCAAGGTAAAGCCATAGGAACGGGTGAAGTTGGGGTTCTTATAACTGTCGATCGATTCAAAGCCGAGAAGTTGGTCGAAACGGCCAACCTTCAGGTCAGGATAATTGCCAACCGGAAAGCTCAGATCGACATAGGCTTGGCGCAGGCTTTCATTAAGACCGTTGGCGGTGTTGCCAGTCACAGCACCAGCATCAGGGCCAAATAGCAGATCAACAGTGTAACCAGCCGACCAAGGTACCGAGGGATCAATGGCCTTGGAAATGTTAACATCGGCTGAATTGAGGTTGAATCCATCCTGTTTGCCTTTATTGAAAGCAAACGGGGCAACATTGTTGTTGCCGGTGCCGAGGTCCCATTGAGCCGAGGTATCGACGTAACCACTGATTGTGGTGGCCGAGAGCGCGGTCCCCAACGAGACCAATTTGGGTTGTTCTACTTGTGCGGAAGCAAGGCTAACCAACCCGAAGCTTGCCAGCGTTACTGTCCATTTATTCATTTTCATTAGGTTCCTCCAGAGGATGTTTACTTGTTTTTCGTTTTTATGCGTTTTCCCTGCCAAACCAGTCTGGCAGGGCGCACCAAAACGGTGCATTGGTTCGCGACAATAGGAGAAACATTCATGGCTGACAATTATTTTTTTCACGAATCGAATCTGGCGGGTGTGTGACCGGAAAGTAACCGGACTTTCGATTTTATGCAGACGAAACCTCATGCCGGAGGCATGAAAGACTGCAGCCGGTGGTTGAGCGAAGCGATACCACCGGCTACAGGCAAGGAAGCCGCTGACTTCTGGAGTGGGAAGGTTGGCCATTTCGGATTGGGTCTGGTGTCTGACATGGAATGTATTATATCCGACTTGATATGATAGACCACCCTGAACTACTGGAAGTGTCCTGCATAAACTTCCTTCCGAAGCACCCCAATAAAGGGCAGATTGCGGAAGCATTCGGCGTAATCCAGTCCGTAGCCGACTACAAAACAGTCGGGAATGGTGAATCCGACATAATCGGCTTGCACGTTCACCGTGCGCCGCTCCGGTTTGTTCAGGAGCACACAGGTTTTGACCGTGAGCGCGCCGCTTCCGCGCAGCCGTTCGAGAATCCGGCTGAGCGTGCGTCCAGTGTCGAGGATGTCGTCCACCACCAAAACGTCGCGTCCCCGGATATCCAGCCGCAGGTCCTTGGTCATCACCAAGTTGCCTGACTGAGCGCTTGATCCGTAACTGGAAATCCCGATGAAATCCAAACGCAGCGGCAGCGAGACATGCCGGATGAGGTCTGGCAGGAAAAAGACGGTGCCATTGAGAACGGACACCACTGCCAAGTCCTTGCCCGCGAAATCCCGTTGAATGGCGCGAGAAAGCTGCCGAACTCGACAGGCCAGCCGCTCCGAGTTCACAAGAACGCTTTCGATTTCCTTGCGCCATCGGGCAGGCGGCGGCGGACCGGGTTTGAGGTGGGGCGTTTTCAATTCTAAAGCGCGCTTGGAATGTTTGGATTGTCCATAAACTAGTACCGTAATTCGTAAATTCGTGAGTCGGATTGACGCTTCTTTTACCCAGTAAAATCTACCAATTCATCGCTCACGAACTTGCGACTTACTGTAATAGGGATAGCGGACTGAAGCGTGTGGGCAAAGAAAAAACGCAACTGTTAAGGTCGCCGGAATAAGTCAGCGTCTCGCTGACGCTCGCCGGAAAGAGGGGCACAGGCAAGGATGCCTATGCTACGTGAAAAAACGATGCTCAATGCCGGGCGCTGGGCTGAGGAACTGTCAAATGGGGCTTATGAGAGCAATGGGAGTCATGTGCCCTCATAAGACCATAAATCTATTTTATACTTTTATCCTTTTGCTCTGGCGCATATAACCGCTGGCATGTTGCCTCGTTTTATTGCGGACGGTGGGCCGATGATGTTGCTGATCCTGGCAACCAGCGCAGTTGCGCTGGCGGTGTTTATGGAGCGGTTGCTTCAGTACCACCGCGAGCAGATCAATTCGACCGAGTTTCTTAACGGTGTGCGAAATGTGCTTAAGCGCGATAACGTGCTGGAGGCGCTGGCCATTTGCGACGCCACTCCCGGCCCTGTCGCGCGTCTGGTCAAGATCGCCATCCTCAACCGGGATCGCGGTCGCGATGGCGTGCGCGAAGCGCTCGAAGACGCCGGTTCTCTGGAAGTTCCCAGACTCGAAACCAAGCTCAATATGCTGGCGACAATTGCCCAAATCGCTCCATTGATGGGACTGCTGGGCACGGTGATGGGTTTTATCAAAGTGTTTCAAGCCATTCAGGACGCAGGCTTGGCTGCGCATGTCGGGCAGCTTTCGGGTGGCATTTGGCAGGCTTTGATCTGCACGGCGGCTGGCTTGGCGGTTTCGATCCCAAGTTACGCAGGCTACAACTATCTGGTGGGCCGCGTGAATGCAATCGTTCTGGACATGGAACAGGTCTCTACCGAGGTATTGAATCTGGTGACTGAACCGACACGCACGGCATGAGATTCCCGCGTCACGCCAAAATTTTTCGCGGCCAACTTGACCCAGCCCCGGTGGCTGGAGTCTTGTTCTTGCTGGTGATCTTCGTCCTCCTGGGATCGCTTTTATATACTCCAGGCGTCCTGGTGCAAGTTGGCAGCAACGCTGCTGGCGTGGATATTACTGTGACGCGCTCGAATCTGATCCAATTCGCAGGCAAGACCTATAAGCCGGAAGAAGCCGATCTCCAGCAACTTCGCCAGGATTTGGGCGGCATTCCTGTGGGCCAGCCGGCACGGCTGGGGAGCGAACCAGGGGCGTCTTCGCGCGTGCGAAATCAGATTCGTGACATGCTTCTGATCGAGCCGCCGATTGCCGAAGGAATGCTCGGGACGACCAATCCAGTGGCGCTGGTGGCGGTCAACCCGCGCGACCAGTTCTTTTACGAAAACCAGCTCCTGACCAAGGCGGAATTGAGCGCGCAATTGCTCGACCGCCAGAAGGCGGAGGCGGGCAACGCCAAACACCTGACATTGGTGCTGCTGGCCGACAAGGGGGTCAGCGAAGAGACAATCGTCCGCCTCGCCTCGCTCGCCAGCGAGGTCGGGATTCGCGAGGTGATCCTATCGACCCGCCCTGGGACATTCTCAATGCGTACCAATCGTTGACGAGACCAAACCAATGAATGGCCGCCCGCCAGAACAATTCACATGGAGCAGCCGTCAATGGTGGCTGGTCATCTGCGGGTTTTTCCTGGCGCAATTGGCGATGATTTTTGCGTTTTCCGAATACCACAGCGACTCCGCTCGTCCGCACAGACCACGTCCAAACATTCACATGGTAACCACGCCGGTGACTTCCCGGCAGTTGGCCAAATCATTTTTTGCCTTGGACCCAACGCTTTTTTCCTCAGCCAGCCTGCACAGTTTTTCCGGGCCGGCGTGGCTGCGAATACCCCCGCTGACCTATTCGCTGCCGGATCGCGACAGTCCGGCGCGCTGGCTCGCAATGGACCTGGCGCGGCTTGGGACACTTTCCGATTCGTCAGTGGCACGGCTGAAGCCGCCGTTGCAGCCAGGCATTCTGGCGGGACCTAAAATTGAGCAGGTTCCACTTCTTCGTCCGAACTCTTCGGCGCGAACGCAATCGGTTGCGCGTCTGACCGGCGATCTGCTGTTGCGCAAGACGGAATTGCCCGAAAACCTCCGTTGCTGGCCGCCGCCGGCTGACTTGACGTTGCCGCTGGTGGGCAGATCCATCGTCGAAATGGCGGCTGACAATGACGGCGAGGTGGTGTCCGTGCGCCTGCGGGATCCGCGCTCCGGCTTGGAGGCTGCGGATGCCGAGGCGCTTCGCGTGGCCCGCTTGATGCATTTCACCCCAATGGCATTACCCGCCGACGCAGTTCCTAGAATGACTTGGGGAAACCTGATTATCGAGTGGCAAACCGCCCTGCCTGACGCTGCTTTTACCCCCAAAGCATCAACCCATGTCCGCTGACACACTCATTTTCGCTTATCTGCTTTCTTTGCTTGCGGGGCTTTCGGTACTCGCCATATATTCCGAACTTCGCAGTCGGCGATTTCGCTCCGCGCGGAGCCCGGATCGCATCTTTCGATGTGAACGGTGCGGAACTCTCTACACGGATGACGCGGACGTTGACCGCTCGCGCTGCTCACAGTGTGGAACTCCGAACGAAGCGATAAAGTTTTGAACCGGAGTTAGAGTTGTCAGCAATTCTTATTATGAGCAAGGAAGTGGAAAAACGCTGATCTGCGCGCGTACGGAGTTTTCGACTCCCGGCGGAGCCAGAGGCACCGCAACTGGCAGGCCAGATGCCTACCCTACATAATGAGAATTGCTGTCGAGTTGTGCGTGTGAGTTGCTTTTTTGCGGCCCTTGGCACAGACTGGGCGCAAGTCGTTTCAAGACTTTGAACCTGAACCTCAAACTTTTTAAGAAAAGAACAGCCTATGGGAATGTGGATCGGACGTAATAGAAAAGCTCGCGTCACCTACGGTTTCGATGAAATCGCGCTGGTGCCCGGTGAAGTCACCATCAACCCCAACGAAGTTGATACAACCTTCAAGATTCCCCGCAAGGACGGCAGTTTCTTCAACTTGAAGATTCCCATCATCGCCAGCGCGATGGACGGGGTGACCGACGTGCGGTTCTGCATCGAGATGGGCAAACTCGGCGGCTTGGGCGTGATCAACCTTGAAGGCATTCAAACCCGCTACGAAAACCCGACTGAAGTTCTCGAAACCATCGTCAAGGCCGGCAAGGATGAGGTCACTGTCCTCATTCAAAAGGCATACCTCGAACCGATCAAAGAGGAATTGATTGCCAAGCGCATTATCGAACTTAAGAAAGCCGGTGTGTTGGCGGCCGTCAGTTCAATACCTCAGAAGGCGGAGCGATTTGGCGCCATCGCCCAGGAAGCTGGCGCTGACATTTTTGTGGTGCAATCCACTGTCTCAACCGTCCGCCATATCTCGACCGAATACAAGTCGCTGGAGTTGGCCGATTTCTGCAAGCGGATGTCGATGCCTGTGCTCGTTGGCAACGCGGTGACCCACGATGTGACCTACCAACTCATGGGATGCGGCGTGGCCGGCGTGTTGATTGGCGTTGGTCCGGGCGCTGCCTGCACCAGTCGCGGTGTGCTCGGTTTGGGCGTGCCGCAGGTCACTGCGACCGTTGACTGTGCCGCCGCTCGCGACCACTACTTCAAACAGACCAGCCGCTATGTGCCGATTATAACGGACGGCGGCATGAGCAAAGGCGGCGATGTCTGCAAGGCGTTGGCCTGCGGCTCGGACGCTGTGATGGTTGGCAGCGCCTTCGCCCGCGCCAAGGAAGCCCCAGGCAAGGGCAATCACTGGGGCATGGCCACTCCTCATGCGAACCTGCCCCGCGGCACCCGCATCAAAGTGGGCGTCACCGGTTCGCTCAAACAGATTCTCTACGGTCCGGCCGATGTCGATGATGGATCGCAAAACCTCGTTGGCGCGATCACCACATGCATGGGCAATGTCGGCGCGGCTTCGATTCGCGAGTTTCAAGAGACCGAAATCATTATCGCCCCCAGCATCAAGACCGAAGGCAAACTCTTTCAAACCGTCCAGAGCGTAGGAATGGGAACACGATAATCTCCTGTAAACGGGTAAGATCGTTCATTGTTCTTGGCGCAAGAAATAACATTGATGCCCATTCAAAGCATAACTGCCAAACAGGGGAAGGCTCACACAAAGACACAAAGACACAAAGGCACAAAGAGGATTGGGTTTGGCAAACCAGTCTGTTTAAGAAACGCAACTAATGGATTTCTTGCTACTCAGCAGTTTGTGTTTATTAAACAGTCTGGAAAAAAGAGAGTTCCTTCCCTGCCTCTTCGTGCCTTTGTGTCTTCGTGTGAGCCTTCCCCTGTCAAGAGGCATTTAATTTCTTGAAAAACTCCTGTGCTGTGGCGCAGGTGGTGGCACTGAGGTCTTCGATCGAGCAGTTCTTCACTTTGGCGGCCATTCTTGCGGTTTCGGCGAGGTAAGCAGGCTCGCAACGCTTGCCCCGGTGAGGTTCGGGGGCCAGATAGGGGCAATCGGTCTCCAACATGAATCGGTTCATCGGCACCGCAGCCAGCGAGGCGCGCATGATGTCGGCGGTTCGGAATGTGATGATTCCGGTGAAGCTGACGAAAAACCCCATCTCCAGAACACGGGCCAGCGCGTCGGGGCCTTCGGAGAAACAATGGAAAACAGCGCGTATTTTGTCCGCGAAAGGGCGCATCAACTCGAGGATGTCATTGAAACAATCCCCACGCTGGTGAACGACGCAGTTAAGCCCCAGTTCGGCGGCCAGTTCGAGTTGCTGACGAAAGACGCGAGCCTGGATCTGTTTGATTTGCTCCACCTCGGCTCCGATGGCGTCTGAAGTCACTTTGGGCAGTCGGTAATAGTCCAGTCCCATCTCGCCGATTGCCACCACCTTGGGGTTCAGGGCGAGATCCTGCAACTCCAGGCGGACATCCTCGGGAGCTTTGTGAGCATCATTGGGATGCCAACCGACGACGGCAAAGATGTTATCATATTGCCCGGCAATTCGAACGGCGGCGGCACTGGTTTCATGGTCGGTTCCAACGGAGATCAACGTGGCAATGCCCGCCGCGCCAGCGCGTTCGATCACCTGCGGCAGGTCGGACGCAAAGTCCGCGTCGTCCAAATGCGCGTGAGTATCATAAAAAATGGGCATCTGATTTATCAGTTGGATTTCTGTTACAGCCTTTGCGGTAATCCCGCTTATCGCCAGGTGTGTGACAGGAAAGTAACCATGTGGGGCAGGCCTCCGGCCTGCCAGTTACGGTGCCTCTGGCTCCGTAGAGAATTGGAAACCACCCGCGCAGGCAGATCAGATATTTCCCAGCAATTCTCATTTTGAGCAAGGAAGGGGAAAAACGCTGATCTGCCTGCGCACGAAGTTTTCGACTCCCTGCGGAGCCAGAGGCACCGCAAC
>CAIUEN010000082.1 GCA_903898185.1 uncultured Verrucomicrobiales bacterium | reverse complement strand
TTGAGATTCAACCCAACAGCCCCCTGCCAAAATGCGAATTGCAGGGCAAAAGACTTCGGATAGTGAGAAAAGCGGACTGCCTACTTCATCATTGGAATTTCCTTGTTCGATATTGGTTATTCAATCCCAGTCATGCACAGGCCCGGAAGGCGGAAATCTTCCATTGATTGGGTATTCTTGCTTGCCTGCCTGCCATAATGAAAACTGCTGTTCTTTTGTTGTTGCATCTCGTCGGTTCCCTATTAACAATCAACAGCACTAGACATCGGGGCGTAAGTTCGTGAATGGGTTGGACTCTCATTTTACTGGGTAAAATGAGCGTCAATCCGAATCACGAACTTACGAATTACGGTAATAGTTTCATCATGTTCCAAGATAAAACCGATAAAACTGCATGAGTAGCACCACTATTCTGGCGTTCGCCGGAGCATTTGTTGCCGTCAGCATGGCGGCAGTCTTTGCTTGGCATGCGCGCAGGTCGGTGGCGCACTGGTCCTTTGCGACGGGCATGCTTTTGCTGGCGGTTGAAGCCGTCTTTTTCGGCTTGTCCGCAGACGCAGTGCTCCCTGAGGAAATGGCGTATTGGCAGAATTTCAGGATGCTCGCCATGTCGTTTCTCCCGGTCGTCTGGCTTTTTTTCAGCCTGACCTACGCCCGAGGAAGCAGTCGCGAATTCCTCATCCGCTGGCGCGGACGGCTTACCCTGGCTTTCATTCTCCCTGTGGCGATTGCGATTTCGTTTCACAGACAGCTCGTCGTCGCGATCGGACAGACCGAAATGCAAGGCCAATGGGTTTTTGCCTTGGGATTGCCCGGAGTTGCCTTGAGCTTGATTTTCCTGCTGAGCGCGGTAATGATTGTGATGAACCTTGAACGCACCTATAGAGCGGCGATCGGTACCATGCGATGGCGTATCAAATTCATGATCCTCGGTCTGGGCGTTTTGTTCGTGGTTCGCGCTTATACCAGCACTCAGAATCTCCTCTTTCACTCGATTACGCTGCCCCTGCAAACCCTGAACGCCTGCGCTCTGCTCGTCGCCTGTTTTCTCATTATCCGTTCACTGCTTCGGTCCGGGCACTTTGAAGTCAGTGTTTATCCTTCCCAGTCGGTACTGCGCAACTCCATCACCGTTTTCCTGGCCGGCATCTATTTGCTGATCGTCGGACTCCTTGCCAAACTCGCGTCGTTTCTGGGCTGGAATTCTGCGGCATCATTCACTCAGAAAGCGTTCGCCCTCCTGGTCGGACTGGTGCTGCTGACGGTGCTGCTCATGTCGGATCGGTTTCGGCTGCAAACCAAACGGCTGGTCAGTCGGCATTTTCAGCGTCCTCTTCACGATTACCGCGCCGTTTGGCGAAGTTTCACGGAGGCCACAGCCCTGCGCACGGATCAAACCGAGCTGTGCCGCGCTGTGGCCCGATTGGTTGCCGATCATTTCCATGCCTTGTCGGTAACAATCTGGGTGCTTGATGACAAGAAACAGAACCTGACGTTTGCGGCTTCGACGTTTCTTTCGGAAAGCAAGGGAGCTGAACTGACTCCACGGGCAAAGGATGCAGCGGATATTGTGAAGGCCGTCCGCATTCATCCCGAACCGGTCGAGATTGAGTCCCTGAATGATAATTGGGCGCAGGCGTTGAAGCGGTGCCACCCGGATGAGTTTCCCAATGGCGGAAACAGGGTCTGCGCTCCGATGGTCAGCGGCGGCGAGGTCATCGGGGTCATGACTTTGGGTGATCGCGTGGGCGGACTGGTCTTCTTGCAGCAGGATTTCGACCTGCTCAAATGCCTGGGCGATCAAATGGCGGCCAACCTGCGGAATCTTCAGCTCTCTTGCAAGCTCCTTGAGGTTAAGGAACTCGAGGCATTTCAGTCGATGTCCGCGTTTTTTGTCCACGACCTCAAGAACACCGCTTCGACGCTGAGCCTGATGCTGCAAAACCTCCCCGTTCATTTCAATGATCCGGCCTTCCGTGAAGACGCGTTGCGTGGGATTTCAAGAACGGTCACTCACATCAACCAACTGATCACCCGCCTGGGTCTTCTACGACAGGGGCTGAAAATAAATCCCGCTGAGGGCGACCTTAGCGAGGCCGTTGCAAAGATTCTGTCCGGTTTGCCAGCGACTCAGGGTGTTGAATATGTTAAGAACTTGGAACCGATGCCGAAGCTTTTCTTTGACCAGGAGCAAGTCGGCAAAGTGGTTACCAACCTTGTAATCAATGCCACCGAGGCAGTTGGCAAAGGGGGGCAAATCCGGATAGGAACCAGCCGTATCAACGGTTGGGCCATTCTTACTGTGGCCGATAACGGTTGCGGGATGAGCTATGAGTTTCTGAGCGGATCGCTGTTCCGGCCTTTTCAAACCACCAAGAAAAACGGGCTGGGCATTGGCATGTTTCAGAGCAAAATGATCATCGAAGCTCACGGTGGGCGCATTGATGTCGAAAGTGAAGCTGGCAAAGGAACCTCATTTCGGGTATTCTTGCCGCTCGGAAATGGGATTTCATGAAACCAAAGTTGTTGATTGTTGATGACGACGAGGAAATACGCACGCAGATGAAGTGGGCATTGGCGCAGGATTATAATGTCACCCTGGCCGAAGACAATCCCAGCGCGATGGAAGCCTTTCGCGCCATCCGACCACCAGTCGTGCTGCTTGATCTCGGACTGCCTCCTCAGCCAGCCAATCCCGAGGAAGGTCTCAGGACGCTCTCCGAGATACTGAACATCGAGTCCACGACCAAGGTGGTTATTATCACCGGCCAGGGCGAAAAAGAAGTGGCTCTTCGCGCCATCGGCGCCGGCGCTTACGACTTACTTGGCAAGCCTGTGCAGGTGGAAGAACTGACCATCCTCCTGCGCCGCTGTTTTTATTTGGCCCGCTTGGAACGTGAGTACCGGGAAATGCGACAAATGCTCCAAGGCGACTCCTTCGAAGGGATGCTGGCTGGCAGTGCGCCGATGCAAACCGTCTTTGATGCCATCCGAAAAGTTGCGGCGACCGAAGCTCCGGTGCTTATTTTGGGCGAAAGCGGGACTGGCAAGGAAATGGCCTCCCGCGCTATTCATCGTCGTAGCGCTCGCAAAGAAGGGCCTTTCGTTGCCATCAATTGCAGCGCAATTCCCGAATCACTCCTCGAAAGCGAACTTTTCGGACATGAAAAAGGATCGTTCACCGGCGCGCAAGCGCAACGCAAAGGCCGGATCGAAACCGCCTCCGGCGGAACGCTCTTTCTCGACGAAATCGGCGATATTCCCCTGCCAGTACAGGTCAAGCTGCTCCGGTTTCTCCAGGAAAAATGCATCGAACGGGTCGGTGGTCGCCAAGAGATTCCCATCGACACTCGCGTGATTGCCGCCACCAATGTCGATTTGAAGGAAAGCATGAAAAAGGGGACCTTCCGCGAGGACCTTTTTTACCGTCTTGCCGTGGTTCAAATTCTCCTGCCCCCATTGCGGGATCGCCAAACAGATATCCGGCTGCTGGCGCACTCTTTTTTGCAACGAGCAGCAGCTCAGAGCAGCAAATCCGGGATCACCTTCGATTCCGAAGCTCTTCGCGCTTTGAATTGCCACGCTTGGCCGGGAAATGTGCGCGAGCTGGAAAACCGGATTCGCAGGGCTGTCATCATGGCCGAAGGCAGGCGATTGACCGTAAAAGATCTTGAACTGGCGCCTCCCGGGGCCGAAACTCATCCCACCACGTTGAAAGAGGCGAGAGAAGCGGTTGAACGGCAAATGGTCAATCAATCGCTGCACCGGCACAATTACAAAATCTCCCCCGCTGCCGCCGAACTCGGCGTCAGCCGCCCCACCCTTTATGAGTTGATGGAAAAACTGGGGATTGCCAAGGAGCAAGCGCCTCAAAACGCGCAAGAAAAGTTGTAACTAATCAGGTAGGAGCCGACGTAAGGAGGCCATGACGTATGACAGCGCATCTGCGTGATTTGGCATCCTTACGTCGCTTTCACCTGAATAGTTACGAAAATCTTTACACTTTTGAATATGATACAATCGCTTGGTTAATAGCAAGTTGAGTAAGTATTAGTAAAATTTATCAGGAAAGATTGCAAGAAGCGCTGGGTGCGTTCCGCAATTCATATTACATCACAAGTGCCTGCCGTAAAACTACTTGTGATTGTTCATATTGGGTTTTCTTGTCGTTCATCCCGCAGAAAATGTCGAAATATTTTACACTTTCATCAAGGCGCGATAAATCAAATGCTAGTCCGAGAACAGAATCGACCAATGTAACAATTTCATGTATAGTTACTTATAGTTTAAGCATTACAATTGAATTAAAACATGGCATAACTAGTGCTTTCCTACTCTAAGTCATTATATGACGTAAAGTCAAGAATAGGATAAACGTGAAAAACAATAATTCTAACCCCATTTTTCGCCCTGACCGTCGGGTGTTTTCTTTAAGCTGTGGATATCACTGCTCCCATGTTCTGGGCGGGCAACAGTTGTCTGGTGTCTTGGCTGGCTGGTGACTACGCAAAGGTAACTGTTCAGGGCCCAGGCAAAGATGCCTATGCTACCTGAATAGTTCACGCAAAGATCAAGATTGAGTTATGTAATGTGCCAACAGGTCGAACGTGGAAACAAGTTCATCAACTCTAATTTTGAAGCCCATGATCCTATTGGTGGATGATATGGACGCCTCTCGGCTTACGATGAAATGGTTCCTGACCAATTTTAATTTTTCGGTGTTCACGGCGCGTAGCGCAGAGGAAGCGGTTTCCCTATTCGATCCCACAGTTCATGGCCTCGTGCTAACCGATAATTCCATGCCCGGCATGACAGGCGTGGAGTTGGCCCAGTTCGTTAAACAGCGGTCTCCATCAACGCCGGTAATGATGTACACTGGCAAGCCGCCGGATGACCGGACAAACCTCGACGTGGTCATCCAGAAACCCGCGCATCTCTTGGTAATCAAAGAAGCCATCGAAAAACTCTTAAATCAGTCAGGCTGACCCTAGGGTGTTGAATTGATGGGGATTTC
>CAIUEN010000081.1 GCA_903898185.1 uncultured Verrucomicrobiales bacterium | reverse complement strand
TGCAAAGCGGCCAAGGCGAAATTAGAAGAGCGATTGCAGCGATCTGTCACTTTGCCTAAATGGGATGTTCTAATTGAACCGCGCCCTCTGGTATGATTATTTCTTCCAACTCCCTAAGTTCTAATCAGTTCGGTGGCGCTTACCAAGCATGGCTGACGGGGGTTCATCCGGCAGATCGGCAGCGATGCGACGAAGAAATTCAGATTGCGTTGCGCGGCGAACAGGAGTTTGACACAGATTTTCGGGTTCTTTGGTCTGATGGAACCATTCGTTATATCCGTGCCCTCGCCTCTGTTCAGCGAGATGGCTTGGGGCAACCATCGCGTATGATTGGAACGAACTGGGACATTACCGACATAAAGCGGGCCGAGGCTGAGAAGGAAAAGCTGATGATTCAAAACCGGCTGCTTCATAAATCTGAAAGCTTGGGCCGCATGGCTGGGGCCATCGCCCACCATTTCAACAACCAACTACTCGCGGTGACGATGTACTTGGAGATGGCCAAGGACGATCTGCCCGGAAGCGCGGAATCACTCGAAAATATGACCGCAGCCATGGATGCGGTTAGCAAGGCGGCGGAAGTGAGCACTCTGATGCTGACCTACCTCGGGCAAACCGTTGTCAAACGTGAACCGCTGGATCTTTCAGAAACTTGTCGTCGCAGCCTGCCTATACTCAGGGCTGGCATACGGGAAAGCGCAGTTTGGGAAACCAATTTACCATCTCCCGGCCCGGCCATTAGCTCCAGCGCAAACCAAATCCAGCAAGTAATCACCAATCTGATCACGAATGCTTCTGAGTCTCTCAAGGACAGTTCGGGGAACATACGACTGGCTGTCAGGACGGTTTTCTCAGCGGATATTTCAGCCATAAACCGCTTTCCTGTGGATTGGCAACCGAAAAACAGCGCCTACGCCTGTGTGGAAGTAGAGGACAGTGGCTGCGGCATTCCGGACAACGATATCGAAAAGATCTTCGACCCGTTTTTCTCCACTAAATTCGTCGGTCGGGGCATGGGTTTGGCTGTGGTTTTGGGGATTGTGAGGTCGCACTACGGAGGCATCACGGTGGATAGCGCACAGGGGCGGGGAACAACCTTCCGGGTGTTCTTGCCACTGTCGATAGAGGCAATTCCACAGAAGCCACATGTACCCCAAGCTCCGAAAACGGCAGACGCTGGCACTGTGCTGGTGGTCGATGACGAGCGGGTGGTGCGGGAAGTAATTTCGGCGAGGCTCAAGCAACATGGTTTTACGGTATTTACTGCGAACGACGGCGTTGAAGCGGTGGAGGTGTTCCAGCAGCATCGGAACGAAATCCGTTGCGTCATTAGTGACCTGACCATGCCTCGCATGAATGGATGGGACACCCTGACGGCTTTGCGCAAACTTCAGGCCGACATCCCGGTGATTCTCGTTAGCGGCTATAGCGAGGCCGAGGTAATGAGCGGCCATCACCCTGAGTTGCCCCAGGCATTCTTTTGTAAGCCTTTTGAATTTGAAGCGCTTCGCAATGCGATTATTCGAGTAATGAGCAAGAAATTGGCATAACTGTTCACCTTCGGTTCCGAGAGTGGGAGTATTCCGAGGCTGGAAACTGGCTGGTTTTCTACGGGCTGGGGATGCGGGATTGACCGCACCCCTCCCTCCAAACAAATGTCTTTCTGCTGTTTTACTTCATCTCCATCGCGGGCTCGGTTGAGATGTCTTGGAAATCCTGGTTCTTGTCTTCGTCCTTGGCTTTGGGAAGTGCGGCGTCATCAGCCACTTTTGGATCCTTTTTTTCCTGCATGAGTTGGGCGCGATCTCGCACCAGCGGGTCAATCGTGTAGGAACTCACCAAATAGGTCCATTTATCCAGTTTCTTCTCTTGGGCAAGCTTGGCCTCGGATTGCTTGAGCTTGTCTGCGAATTCCTTGTCGAGCTTGGCCTTGTCTTCCGGTTTCTCGTCCTTGCCGGGAGTGCGTTCTTTGGGCAGATCGGCGCTGACCGAAACGTTTACGAAATAGTTGTTCTCTGGAGTTTTCTTTCCCACTTTAAGAACATACTTAAAATGACCGAAGGTCTCGATGTTGGCCGTCAGCGGTTTGTCGAGACCGCTCATTTCGGGCGTCGCATTGGTCGCGACATCGACGAAGCTCGGGTTGCCAAGGGTCGCACTGAGCGATGAAATCTTGGCCGAATCGGGAAACTCATTGGTCTCGCAATCCTGTAGCACCAGTGTGCCCCCCTCGTTGGTTGCGGCGAGCGTCCATGAGTTGGTTGGCGCCAACGCGGTGAACGCGACGGACTTAATCTTCTCCACTTTGAAGAAATCCTTATTGAGCCACTGGTCGGGCTTGGGATCAGTTGTGCCCAGCGGATCAGAGATGAGCAACGCAGTTTTCGGCTCTTCGCGGAGCATCACGTAACGACCGTCCGGATATTCGTTGTTTCCGTAGGGGCCGGTCATGCTGCGGGTGTGCTTGTTGCCGAGAAGAACAGCGCGCATCACCTTGCCGGTCGAATCTTTAGTTTCGATCAGAGTGGCGGTTTTTTCGCCGGACTTCTGATCGGGCTTGGGTTCGACGAGCCCGAGATCCGCAATTTGCGAGGCTTCGATCTGCTCAGATTGAGTGATCTTGAGATCGCTCAGTTTCATGAGGAACCCGCTGATTTGACTAAAATTAGCCGGATAATCGCCGCGTTCGCGCACACGCCACAAGTCGTCCTTGCGAACCAGGTTCAGCTCGCTGTCTCCAACCAAACGAATTAGGGCGACGTCATTGACTTGAAAGTTTTCCAAGAATTTTCGGCCCTGTTTCGTATCCGGCGCGCCGGACCACGAATCCTGGTTGCGATTCATCAACACCAAGCCGGCTCCGCCCAATACGGCGACCAGCGCCAATAGAATGATTAATTGCTTGCGATTCATCGTGCCGCTGTTTTTTTACGTTTTACAACTGCGAGGACCAGTCCCGTGATCGCCACCAGCACAGGCATGGCGGCGATATTAATCACCTTGGTCCAGAATTCCATTCGATCTGTCTCCTTGGCCAACTCCTTGCGAACATCCTTGAGATGTTTCTTGGCATCGGATTCCTGCTTGCGGAAGTTTTCAAGTTCCTGCTGCTGCTCTTTGGAAAGGATGAACTTCTGCTGAGCATCCTTTTTGTTGGCCTGAAGCTCGTTGAGCTTGCGCTGAGTTTCGCTCAGGCTGGCCTCCAGCTTTTGGATCTCATCCTGGTATTTCTTCTGAGCGGCGGCCTGCATTTCGCGGACACGAGTGAATGGCCGGCTCATGCTGGCGCGGCTGCGAAGGCTGATGAGATTGCTATCTCCAGACAACTGTTCGACAAGGCTCTGCACGAGGTTGAGGTTGCCATTGGGCATCTGAACCACCTTGTAGCCCAGAATATCCTGCACCTGCACGCAAACCTGATCGTTGATGAGATCGCTGTCGGCAATGAGCACCACAGCGCCCTCGGCAGTGGCCGTTTTGAGGATGTTAGTGTCGTCCGACTTGGGAGCGTCTTTGGCATCCTTGGCATCTTTCTTGTCGGCGGGCTTGCCGTCAGGAAAGGCGGTCTTGAACTTGCCGGTCAATTTGATGGCGAGATTGTAATTAATCTTCGAAGGCTTGAAATCCTTGACGATCTGCTCGCCGCCGATACTGGAAAGCATGCCGTCCACCAATTGCGAGTCGAGGGATGTTTTGAGCAGAACGGTTTCCTTGAGTCCATCGGACGCTTTTCCGGTGAATGCTCCGGCAAAAGGCAGGACGATATTGTCCACCTGCGAGGTGACGGCGTCATCGTCGCTGATGCCATTGCGATTGAGCATCAAGACGGTTGGCATCAGAGCATTACGATTGCGGTTGGCAAAGCTGAGGTCAGCCACTACTTTGGTCACATCCATCTCAATGCCCCACGCCTTGAAGAGCTTGTCCATCGTCGATTGGCCGGAACTTTCGCCAAGAACTTGGGCCATCTGATCCTGCTTTTGATCGAAGTAGGCGTGTGGATCCACCAATGCGAGCACCCGTCCACCGCGCAGAATGAACTGGTCGATGGCAAACTGGGCGGCATCCGAAATATCCCGAGGATGGATGATGAGCAGCACTTTGATGTCATCGTCGATTTTGGCCGAGGTCATTGGGACATCGCGCACGGTGAAGTCCTTTTGCAATTCGCTGATGAAGACCCACGGCTCCGGCCCGCGCTGATTGCGGCGCATCATCATGGGGTTGCTGGGCGCGCCGAAGACCTGCAGGGCGCTCATGACACCAACAATCGGCTGAACTGGATTGGCCACGCGAGAGATGGCGCGGGAGAGGTCATATTCGAGCAACTTTTCGCGGCTGGGGTCCAGCCAGGGAATGGCCACTTTCTTATCGAGGATGCTCACGGCTAATCCAAGATAGACCTTTTCTCCGCCAAAAGCGGAGGTTGGCTGGCCTTCGACGCCGTTGATACGGGCATTGTCCTCGGCATCCGAATCGGGGGTGGGATCGTATTTTTCAATGACAATCCGTCCGCTCCCAACCTGTTTGTATTCGCTCAATAAATCCTCAACGCGCCGGGCATAGGTCTTGAGCTGAACCGGCATGGCGTTCTCTCCCTGAGTGCAATAGAAACGGATGATAACCCGTTTGTTGAGCTTGCCCAGGATTTCACGGGTGCCCTTCGAGAGGGTATAAGACTTTTCAGCCGTCAAATCGACGCGCTGCTTGAATGCGCTGCTGACGACGTAGAATGCCAGCAGGGCCGCAAGCATCGCTGCGACGCCCAACGTGGAATAAATATAAGTTTCGAGGTTCTTCTGCTTCATCGCTGTATCCTTTGAAAAATGGTTAGCCAGCTCGATGGCTGCGGATGATCACGCCCGTGGTAAAGAGCGAGAATCCGATGATCGATAAAAAGTAGATAATGTCACGGGAATCCAAAACTCCCTTGGCGAAACCGTCAAAGTGGGTCAGCACACTCAATGCGGCCACTGCCTCGACGAGCCTTGGACTGTCCAAGCGGCTGAGCAGGTTCGTCACCGGCGGAAAACCGCACAAGATCAAGAACAGGCAGAGGACAACCGAGATGATAAAACTGACGACTTGGTTGCGAGTCATTGCCGATGTCATCGACGTAATCGCAAGATACGCTCCCGCCATCATCAGACTGCCGATGTATGCGCTGAGAATCACGCCGTTGTCAGGCGATCCAAGCCAATTCACGGTAATGACTACAGGAAAGGTCAGAAACAGCGCGATGGCCAGGAAGGCCCATGAAGCAAGAAACTTGCCCACAATGGCTTCCAAGGTCGTAATCGGCATGGTCAGGAGCAACTCCAGTGTTCCCACTCTGCGCTCTTCTGCCCACAGCCGCATGCCCACGGCAGGCACCAGAAACAAGTAAAGCCAAGCGTGCCAGGTAAAGAACGATTCCAAGCTGGCTTGGCTCCGCTCAAAAAAGCCGCCAGCCATGAAGGTAAAAAACCCGGTCAGCAGCAGGAATATAACGATGAACACATAGGCGACCGGAGAGGCAAAGTAGCCGCCCAACTCGCGTTTGGCGATGGTCTTAATATTACCGCAAGAACAACAGGAACTACAAGAACAACAGAAACTCATTTCGATACCTCCTTGGCAGTCTCAGACAGCGTGATGCTTCGGAAGACGTCATCAAGACGGCCTTCTTCAGTATGTAATTCTTCAACCGACCAGCCCTGGGCCGCCTGCATCACATTGCGGGCCAGTTCGCCGTCGGTGTTTTTTGATTTGGAATAAACGCGAGCCCAGACCTTGCCATTTTCTTCTTTCACAATGGTGGTTCTCCGGGCGCTGGACAGATGGTTCAAGCGCTCGCTTACCGCGCCGGACGGTTGACCGCTGACGCACAGAAGCACCGCGCCGGATTGCTCGGACTTGTGCCGCAGTTCCTCGGGTGTGCCATTGGCCACGATGCGACCGCGGTCGATGATGATCGCGCGTGTGCAGGCGGCATCGACCTCCTCCAAGATGTGAGTGGAGAAAATGATCGCTTTGCGAGCGCCCATCCGTCGGATCAAGCTGCGAACCTCGTGCTTTTGGTTCGGGTCAAGGCCGTCGGTTGGCTCATCCAGAATGAGAACATCCGGGTCGTGGATAATAGACTGGGCGAAACAGGTGCGGTGCCGATAGCCTTTGGAGAGGGTATCGACGCTTTGGTAGATCACCGATTCCAGGAAGCACATTTCAATGGCGCGACTGACCGCCTTCTTTCTGGCGTCGCCGCGCATTCCCCGCAGTTCAGCGGCAAAACTTAAAAAGCCCTCGACCGTCATATCGGCGTAGGAAGGGGCGTTTTCGGGAAGGTAACCAATCAGCCGCTTGGCGGGGATTGGATTGGCCACCATATCGAATCCACCGACGGTGATCCTGCCGTCGGACGGCGGGATAAACCCGGTGATCATGCGCATGGTGGTTGACTTGCCTGCGCCGTTGGGGCCCAGAAAGCCAAGCACCTCGCCCCGCTCTACGGTGAACGATACACCGTCCACAGCCAGCTTTGGGCCGAACGATTTGCTCAAGTTTTCAACTTTAATCATTACAAATACATCTCCTCTCGCCCTAAATTTCCCCCGGAACAGGCAAGATGCCTGTTCTACTCGCACACGTAGCACAGGCATCCTTGCCTGTGCCCCTTAATTCGGCGAGCGTCAGCGAGACGCTAACTTTCCCCCACTCCCGAACAGGCAAGATGCCTGTTCTACTCTGAAATCTGAATGGTTACGATTTGCATAAACTCGGACCACCAACTAGGCAGTCCGTTCAAAACATTCACATCCATTGTCCTGAAATCCCTATTGCCTTCTTGGACAAGCGTTAAGAAAAGCGTTCAAAAAAAGATTTGTCAATCTTTTGGTGTAACTTCAGGTAGCATAGGCATCCTTGCCTGTGCCACTACCTCCGGCGAGCGTTAGCGAGACGCTAATTTCTCCCGGCGACCTAAACAGTTACCTTTCGGTTTGTAATTCTGAGTCTCGATGTGGCTCATCGGATAATGACCTGGCAAAGGAGCTTTCTTAAACTGCGTCCATAAATCTGATGCCTTCTCAAATCCTGTCAATCTTGTTAATCCTGTTAATCCTGTCCAAAATTGGAGGGTGTTCTACTGATAATGGGGTGGCTTGGAGTTAGTGTCGCGGATGCGCTCCAACTCGTGAGCCTCAATGGTGGAGGCCATGCGTTGTTGCTGGATTTGGAGCATTCGAATCGCGCGGGCCTGCTCAATGACCACTTGGTTGAGTTGATCATAGAGCCGCTCGGAGTGCGCGAGGCTGGATTCAAGCTTCTGCAGGCGTTCTTCTGTAGTTGAGGTTTCGATAAATATGTTGCCCCTGATTAGTCTTGGAATTTGAGTTCTGCTGCGTCGGGTAAGGCATAAGGCAATTCCAGCGTGAAGGTGGCGCCCAAGCCCGGGCCGTCACTGTGAACGGTTAGCGAACCGCCCATTTCTTTTGCTGCCAGCGCACTGCTGTGCAAGCCGAAACCGTGGCCGTTTTTCTTGGTGGTAAAGCCTTGGCCGAAGATGCGCGACAGATTTTCAACGGGGATGCCGATGCCGTTGTCGCTGACGGCGATGCGGAAGCAATCACGTCCATTGGTTACGCGAAGGGTCAGGATCTTTTCCCGATGGCCGGATTCGTCACATGCCTGCTCCGCATTGCGCACCAAGTTGATCATAATTTGCAGCGCCTTGTTCCTTTCAACCGTCTGGGAAGGGATTTCTTCAAATTCCTTGATGATTCGAATATCGTTACGGGCCAAAATGCTCGCGCTCATCCTCAAAGCATCTTCGACCAAGTCGCTTACCTTGAGTATTTCTGATACGCCGGATACTTTGACATAGCTCTGTTGCATCGTCACAATGTCCTTGATGTGCTCGATATTCGTTTGCAAACCAGCAAGCTCCGTGAGCAGGACGGACTGTTCCCCGGCCAGGTGGCCAGCCAGTTGCGCGAGGTAGCCGGGCAAGAGTTTGCCTTTGGGATTGCTGGTGAAGAATGGCCCCCAATCCGTCTCGTGCTCGTTCATCAGCTTGACGACTTTGGACAGGTTTCCAGATTTTGACCGTCGGAGATTGTCGGCCATGCAAGATGAGGCAACGCTGACGCTGTTGAGCACGTTGCCAACGTTGTGCAACACGCTGATGGCCACTTCCGCCATGCCCGCTTGACGGGAGAGGTTAACAAGATCCTTGTGCGCATTTTCGAGAGCGGTCTCGGCCTGCTTGCGCTCGGTAATTTCCTCGACAGTGCTGACTTGACCGACAACTTCGCCATGCTCGGCAAGAATGGAGCGCGAACGAACTTGTGCCCAACGCTGCTTACCGCTCGTGCTCACCAAGCGAATCTCACGGCTGAACTCCAAGCCCTTGCGCAGAGCCTGATTCCATTCGTTCAGGAAAGTCGTCGCGTCGCGGGGATCCAAGACGCGCTGCCAGCCGTCGTCCAAAGATTCATCCGCCGTCAGCCCCGTGATGACTTGCCAATGTGGATTGGTGTAAAGGCAGCGACCATCAGCGTTCATTTCAAGAATGCCAAGGGGCGAGCATGCGCTCAGGCTGCGATAACGATGCTCACTTCTCTTAAGTTTCTCTTGCTCGGCAGCCAACTCGGAATTCTTGCAGACCACCTCACGCTGGAGGTTTGCCAGTTCGTTGTTGGTGCGAGTTATTTCCTCATAAAGGTGGTGATCGGGAAGGTTGATCGCTTGAACAAATGAGGTCGGATCCTTTGCCACAAGAATGACTTTGGGCAGATCCGCCTCTGTGGGGCAGACCTCTGGTCTGCCGGTGCCAGGAGCCTCTGGCTCCGTGGCTCCTCCGCCCACTGAACTGGCTTCTCCCGTCTTCACGTCGGCAACTTGCTGGTTGGTGAGACGGTTGGCCAGAATGATGGCCTCTTGGGCATCAGCGGCGAAACCATCCGCTCCCACTTTTCTCCATAGGTCCGGCGCAACTTTGAACGGATAGCCGCCAACCAGGATTTTGATGCTTCGGCATTCGGGCGCGCGGCGCACCGCTTCGATGAGCAACTCGACCGCACGGACGTGGTAAGTGATAGTCGCAGAAATGGCCAGGACGGTGGCCTCATATTGGATCAATATCTGAACCACGCTCGATGTTGGCACGTTCGCGCCGAGGTAATGGGTCTGCCAGCCGTCCATCTCGAAAAAATCAGTCACCATGCGGAGGCCAATTTCGTGAAGATCCCCCGAAACGCAGGTGGCTACAAGCGTGCCTCGTTTTTTTTCTCCTCCCAAAATGTAGGGATAGAGTTGCGATATGATGAGCTGTGTGGCGGCAGTGCAATAGTGCTCTTGGGCGACACTGATCTGGTTCACCATCCATAGGCGTCCAACCTCATACAAGGCAGGCTGGAAAACATGAAGGTACAGGTCGCGCACAGGGGTGCCGTGTTGGACTGTGTCGAGGACGAGCTTGCTGGCAACATGCCTTTCGCCTCGGAGCAACGCCTGCAGGTATTGCCAGGCCAGCGGAGCGAGCGGGTTGAGTTCTGCCATGCAGGATGGCACGTCATCGGGCATTTGCGGCAATTGCCTGAGTACGGCGCGCAGGTAATCGCAGGCCATCGGGCTGAATTCCGACGGCAGCTCCAGCCGCAAAGATTCCTTCATGGTTTCGAGCATACCGGCAAGATCCACTTCCGGTACTCCGTGTTTGGCGAGCATAACTTTAGCCCAGCCAATGTAATCGACGAACAGCTCAACTTTATCCACTGCGATCGCTTGCGCCAGATAGATGAGATGATAACCAGCGTCCTCAAGGCATTTTCCGCAGCCGACCTCCCCATAGCGCCGTTCGAGCTCCGGATGGCGGACAAACTCCAGCGACACCATGCGCTCGGCAAGCGCGGCACGCTGACTGCCAAGGGCATCGCTGACCTGACGGTTCAAGTCGTTCATGCTTCTCAGCAGCAAATCTGCTCAAACTGGCGAATCTCCGTCTCACCGGCGACCACCTTCAGGCCTTTGGGAATGCACTTGTGCGCCTGCTGGTAGAGATGGCTGTGGTGCCAGAGCTTGAAGCTCTCGGCATCGGTCCAGTAAGTGACGACCCAAATTTCCTCAGGTCGGTCGAGCGGGCTGAGCACTTCCATGCGTAAAAAGCCGGGTTTGCCATCCACCAAGTGCGGTCGATGGCGAAATGCCTCCTTGACCTCGGCGGTCTTGTCATTTGCAACGATGAATTTGCTTAGGGCGACAAACGGGGCGGCGGTTGCCGCGTCAGTGCGGTTCGACGTGAACGCGTCGCTCATAATTGAGTCGGTTTTGGTCTCTGACATAAGGAGATTATGAAGCGTGGCTTTGTATTCTATCAAGGCTAAAATTTGCAACGGCAGCGACCGAAAGTGTGCCGAAAGCGTGCCAGCGGAACAAACAGCGCATATGCGTGTTAAGGCTTGATATAAGATAAAGCCACACCTTATGATCGAAGGATGTCAGAGACCGAAACCGACTCAATTATGAGCGACGCGTTCACGTCGAACCGCACTGACGTGGCAACCGCCGCTCCGTTCGCCGCCCTTGGCAAATTCAAGGGCATTCCAAAAGGCATAAAAGTGGTCGTCGGTGAGACGGAGACTCGCCACTTTGAGCAGATTTGAATTTGAGTAACATGAACGACTTGAACCAGCAGGTCAGCGAGGCTCTCAACAGTCGGCGTGCTGCGCTCGGTGAGCGCATGGTGTCGATGGAGTTTGTCCGTCATCCAGAGCTCGAACGGCGCTATGGGGAGGTCGGCCGGGAAAAATGCCTTGAGGACGCCAGTTACCATCTCATCTATCTGGCGCAAGCGATCTCTGTCGATAAAGTCGAGCTATTCGTTGATCACATTGCTTGGGCCAAGGTCATGCTCGCTAAACACGGCGTTCCGCAAATGGATATTGCCGGCATGCTCGAAATCATGAAGGAATCTTTACGGCTGGAGCTACCTCCGGAGTTCAGCCCCATGGCCTGCGATTACCTGTGCGCCGTAATTAGGCAATTGCCACAAATGCCCGATGACGTGCCATCCTGCATGGCAGAACTCAACCCGCTCGCTCCTCTGGCTTGGCAATACCTGCAGGCGCTGCTCCGAGGCGAACGGCATGTTGCCAGCAAGCTCGTCATCGACACAGTCCAATACGGCACTCCTGTGCGCGATCTGTACCTTCATGTTTTCCAGCCCACCCTGTATGAGGTTGGACGCCTCTGGATGGTGAACCAGATCAGCGTCGCCCAAGAGCACTATTGCACTGCCGCCACGCAACTCATCATATCGCAGCTCTATCCCTACATTCTGGGTGGGGAAAAAACCCGTGGCACGCTCGTGGCCACCTGCGTTTCGGGGGATCTCCACGAAATTGGCCTTCGCATGGTGACTGATTTTTTCGAGATGGACGGATGGCATACCCATTACCTCGGCGCGAACGTGCCTACATCGAGCGTGGTTCAGACATTAATCCAATGTGAGGCGACCGTCCTGGCCATTTCCGCGACTATCACTTATCACGTTCGTGCGGTTGAGTCGCTCATCGAAGCGGTGCGCCGTGCGCCCGAATGCCGCAGTGTCAAGATTCTGGTTGGCGGCTATCCGTTCAAGGTTGCTTCGGATCTATGGAGGAAGGTGGGGGCTGATGGTTTTGCCGCTGATGCCCAAGAGGCCATCATCCTGGCCAACCGCCTTACCAATCAGCCACTTATTGGTGTGAAGCTGGGAGAAGCCATTCCAGTTGGCGGGTTGTCCGAGGAGCCAGAGGCTCCTGGAACCGGCAGACCGGAGGTCTGCCCCACAGAGGGAGGCGTGCCAAATGCTCAAGAGGGATCTAGAGTCACACATCATGATGGAGGAGGCACCACGGAGCCAGAGGCTCCTGGTACCGGCAGACCAGAGGTCTGCCCCACAAAGGAGGCACTGCCCAATGTGGTACCAGCGGCAAAGGAACCGGCCCTATTCGTTCGAGCGATCAATCTTCCCGATCACCGCCTTTATGAGGAAATAACTCGCACCAACAACGAACTGGCCAACCTCCAGCGTGAGGTGGTTTGCAAGAATTCCGAGTTGGCTGCTGAGCAAGAGAAACTGAAAAGAAGCGAGCATCGTTATCGCAGCCTGAGCGCATGCTCGCCTCTTGGCATTCTTGAAATGGACGCCGAGGGTCGCTGCCTTTACACCAATCCACATTGGCAAGTCATCACGGGTCTGACGGCGAATGAATCTTTGGACGACGGCTGGCAGCGGGTTTTGGATCCCCGCGACGCACCGACTTTCCTGAACGAATGGAATCAGGCATTGCGCAAGGGCTTGGAATTCAGCCGTGAGATTCGCCTGGTGAGCACGAGCGGTGATCAGCGTTGGGCGCAAGTTCGTTCGCGCTCCATTCTTACCGAGCATGGCGAAGTTGTTGGCCAAGTCAGCACTGTCGAGGAAATTACCGAGCGCAAGCAGGTCGAGGAAGAACTTATCGATATTAATCATAACCTTGAACAAGCGACTGCCCGAGCTGAGTTGGCCAACGCTGCCAAGAGTGAGTTCCTGGCCAATATGAGCCACGAAATCCGCACACCGATGAACGGGATTCTGGGCATGGTCGGTTTGCTACTGGACACAAACCTGACTGTGGATCAGCACCGCTACGCTCAGACCGCTCGATCCAGTGGTGAAGCCTTGCTCGCCCTGCTCAATGACATCTTGGATTTTTCCAAGATGGAAGCTGGGAAACTCGAACTGGAAACTTTGGATTTTAGTCTGCACAGCCTCTTGGACGATTTAGCCGGGATGATGGCCTTGAGGGCTTACCAAAAAGGACTGGCATTGGGATGCGTGGTTGCTCCGGAGGTTCCATCGGCCCTTCAGGGCGATCCGGGACGCCTGCGGCAGATTCTCATCAACTTGACTGGCAACGCCATCAAGTTTACTGCTCAAGGCCAAGTTGTCATTCGCGTGAATCTGCTCTCGGAAAGCGCAAACGATGTGCGACTGCGGTTTGCCGTGCAGGACACCGGCATCGGCATTCCTTCAGACAAGCAGGGACGGCTGTTTGGGAAGTTCTCTCAAGTCGATGCATCAACCACGCGCACCTACGGCGGTACGGGGCTTGGTTTGGCGATTTCCAAGCAACTGTCGGAGATGATGGGCGGTGAGATCGGAGTTCAGAGCGAGGCGGGCAAGGGGGCGGAATTCTGGTTTACGGTGCTTCTGGCCAAACAACCCTTCCACGAACCAGTGGCAGTGCCAGAGCTGGCCGGTCTGAGCGGGGTGCGTGTTTTGGTTGTCGATGCCCATCCCGTCAATCGGGAGGTTCTCATGGTTTTGCTCAAATCTTGGGGCATGCGCCCCTCTGAGGCAGTCGATGGTCCATCCGCCCTGCGGACGTTAATTCAAGCTCAAGCCACATGGCATCCTTTTACGGTCGCCATTCTGGATATGCAGATGGCCGGCATGGATGGGAAAGCGCTGGGCCGCGCCATCAAGAGCGATCTAACGCTCAATGAAACCCGATTGGTGTCGCACACATTTCTGGGCCAAATGGGTAACGATCAGGAACTCAAAGAAATCGGATTTGCCGCCACTGTGACCAAACCCGTTCGGCGACAGGATTTATTCGAAGTTCTGACTGCTGTCGTTGCTGGCAAAGAGATCGCCCCATCTCGGATAGTATCGACGCCTGTTTTCACTTTGGGAAAAAATTTGTGCCATGCCCGTATCCTGCTTGCCGAGGATAATATCACCAATCAGCAAGTTGCGGTGGGCGTTCTCAAAAAAATGGGGCTTACAGTTGATGTTGCCGTCAATGGCGTTGAGGCTGTCAAAGCGTTGGAAACTCTGCCTTACGACTTGGTGCTGATGGATGTGCAAATGCCGGAGATGGATGGCATCGAGGCCACCAGAGCCATCCGCAATCCGCAATCGCGTGTTCTCGATCAGCAGGTAATCATTGTTGCCATGACCGCCCATGCCATGCAAGGCGACCGCGAGAAATGCGTGCAGGCTGGCATGAACGATTACCTTACCAAACCAATCGAACGGCAGGCTTTGGTTGCGGTACTCGAAAAGTGGTTAAAACCAAAAAGCGAAGTGGATCAAACGGTGGCGAGCACGCCTGAAGAAAAAGTCGTTCTCACTAATCGGGAAGAGAAACTCGCTGTATTCAACCGTGCGGAATTCATGAGTCGAGTGATGGATGATGAGGACTTGGCTCGGACGGTAATTGATGGATTCCTGGGTGAGATGCCCGGCGAAATCACGCAGTTGAAGAGCCATATAGCAGCGGGTGATACCCGGCGTGTCGAACAGCAAGCCCACAAAATCAAAGGCGCTTCCGCGACTGTGGGAGGCGAAGCTTTGCGCGCCGTCGCTTGGGCGATGGAGCAGGCCGGAAAAGCAGGGGATATGGATACGGCACGGGCCTGCGTAAACGACTTGGACGCTCAGTTCGACGCGCTTAGAGCAGCGCTGAAAAATTAATGAATCCATCTTCCCCATTTGCCGTCGTAGTTAATGACGATTCCACTCAACTCAAGCTGTTGTCTGGGCTGTTGCGCAAGTCGGGTTTGGAACCCCTCGCCTTTACAAGGGCTGAAGATGCTCTGATGGCACTGACCTCCTGTGCCGACGTCCCGTCCCTGATCGTTACCGACCTCTACATGCCGGGCATCGACGGTTGGCAATTCTGCCGTTTGCTGCGTTCGCCCGAATATGCCGCTTTCAATCAAGTCCCCATCTTGGTGGTTTCGGCCACCTTCTCTGGCGACCAGTCTTCCCGAATCGCCGCCGACTTGAGAGCCGAAGCCTTCCTGCCATCTCCGGTGGACGGCGGACGCTTCTGCGAACAGGTTCGAGCGATCTTGAACGGTGAGCAAGTCAGACACCCATTACGCATCCTGATCGTGGACGACAGCGCCGAATTCTGCAAGGTGCTCATGGATGCCTTCGAGAACCACGGATACCATGCCGAAATGGCACTCACTGCCAAGGCGGCTACCGAAGCCTTCGCGAAGACCGCCTACGACGTGGCTGTGCTCGATTACCACCTGCCCGACCAATTGGGCGATGCCCTGCTTGTGGAGTTTCGCGCTATGCGGCCCGACTGCGTCTGCCTGATGGTGACCGGTGACACCGAACCCGCACTGGCCTTGGATTGGATGAAGAAGGGTGCCGCCGCTTACTTGCAGAAACCGTTCCGGCCCGATTATATCATCGAACTCTGTGCCCGGGCTCGCCGTGAACGCGCTTTGCTGCGTGTGCAGGACCTGCTGGAACTGCGCACGCGTGAACTGCGCCAGAGCGAGGAGCAATTTCGGGAGGTGCTGGAGAATTCGCAGGATGCGTCTTATAAACGCAATCTGCAAACCAACACCTATAATTATTTGAGCCCCGTTTTTGCCCGGATTTCCGGTTATACTCCGGACGAGATCAAGTCCTTGTCACTTGAAGCCATCTTGGAATTGATTCATCCGAACGATTTGGCTGAAACCAAACGGCTGATTGCCGAATCCATATCCGGCGCTCACGGCAAGGCATATCGAATAGAATATCGTTTTAAGCACAAGGATGGGCACTATTGTTGGTTTGAAGATCTGTTCTCCGTCATGCGAAATCCCAAGGGGCAACCCTTGGCTCTTATTGGTAGCGTGAGTGACATCACAGATCGCAAGCAGGCGGAGGAAGCGCTCAGGGATAGCCGTGAGTTGTTCTCGCTGTTTATACGTCACTCACCCATCTACGCCTACATCAAGGATGTGACATCGACCGAAAGTCGCGTAATTCAAGCCAGTGACAATTTTAAACAAATGATTGGTGTTGCGGGTTTGGATATACAGGGCAAGACCATGTCAGAGTTGTTTCCGTCTGAATTCGCAGCAAGGATGACCGCTGATGACTGGGCGGTCGTTGAAAAGGGTGACTTGCTGAAACTTGATGAGGATTATGATGGCCGCAACTACACCACAATCAAGTATCCAATAGTACAGAGAGGTAAAACTTTGCTGGCGGGTTATACCATCGATATCACTGAGCGCAAGCAGTTGGAAGCGGAGCAGAAGAAACTTGAGTTTCAAAACCGCCAACTCCAGAAATCGGAAAGTCTGGGCCGCATGGCCGGGGCCATCGCCCATCACTTCAACAACCAGCTCCAAGCGGTGATGATGAACCTGCAGATGGCCCTTAACGATCTGCCCTCAGATTTGGGATCAGTCGCAAACCTCACCGAAGCCATGCAATCGGCCCACAAGGCGGCGGAACTGAGCAGCCTGATGCTGACCTACCTTGGACAAACCGCTGCCAAGCGTGAACCATTGGATGTTGCCGAAACCTGCCAGAGCCATCTGCCCATGCTGCGCCCCGTCATGCCACAGAGCGTGGTTTTGGAAACCGATCTGCCATCTAAAGGTCCGGTCATCTTCGCCAACGCAAACCAGATCCGACAGATTCTAACCAGCCTGCTTACCAATGCTTGGGAGGCTATGGGGCAGGCGCGGGGTTTCATTCGCCTGACCGTAAAGACCGTTCATGCAACGGATATTCCTGCTGTCAACCGTTTTCCAATTGACTGCAAGTTCCAAGACTCGGACCACGCTTGTCTCGAGGTGGCCGACGGGGGATGCGGAATAGCGGAACAGGATATCGAAAAGATATTCGACCCGTTTTTCTCCACCAAATTCATTGGTCGCGGCTTGGGGTTGTCTGTAGTTCTGGGGATTGTGCGGGCGCACAACGGGTGCGTCACAGTGGAGAGTCAACCAGGCAACGGGAGTGTTTTTAGGATCTTCTTGCCTGTTTCGGCGGAAGCAATTCCCCAGAAGCCGGTGCCGTTGGTTCAAGCTCCGCAAACGGCAGGGAGTGGCACTGTGCTTGTGGTCGATGACGATCCAATTTTGCGTAAAGCAGTAATGCTTGCGCTCAAGCGATCTGGGTTTACGGTTTTTGAGGCGCAGGACGGCATTCAAGCGTTGGAGGTGTTCAAGCAGCACCAGTACGAAATCGGTTGCGTCCTGTGTGATCTGACCATGCCTCGCATGAATGGCTGGGCCACATTGACGGCTTTGCGCAAGCTTGCGCCCGACATCCCGGTAATTCTGGCCAGTGGCTACGGCGAGGACCAAGTCATGGCAGGCGACCACTCCGAACTGCCCCAAGCATTCTTGAGTAAACCTTATGAGTTGCCGATTCTTAGGGATGCCATTGTTCGAGTCATAAGAAACCCAAAAGCATTGGCGTGAACGTCCAATTTAAATTGCCGGCGCAAGGGCGCTCAAAGTCTCTTCGGTCAAAATGCGATCAATATCCAACAACGCCTTCACCGAGCCTTTGATCTTGGCCAGTCCAAGAATGAACGAAGTGTCCAACACGGCACCGAAATCCGGCGCTGCTTCGATCTCGTTGGCCGAGATATTGATCACTTCCTCGACGGCATCGACAATCAGCCCAATCTGGCTGCTGACCCGATTGGGAAGATCGATTTTTACCACGATGATGCAATTGTGGTCGGCATCAGTAATGTCCTGAAGGCCGAACTTCACCCGCAAATCAATAACGGGTATGATTTTGCCCCGGAGGTTCAGAACGCCCTTGATGTAGGAGGGCATTTGCGGCACGGGTGTAATGGGTTGAAGGCGGATGATCTCGCGAATCTTCAGCACAACAATGCCATAGGACTCGTTTTTGAGGCGGAAGGTGAGATACTTTCCGGCCGAGGCCGTGGGCGACGATGTGGTATTGGTGTCAGCGACTATGGGCATATATCGGTATAGGTTCCGCTCAGGCAGCGCCATCGAATGATCAACTACGCTGCCGGGCTCTTGTTAGGGTTGTAGAACTGTATCGCAGCCTCCTCGGTATCGAAGAAATGCCACGCCTTGGTTTCATGATACTGGTTGACCAAGCCCTGGACATAGGAATTGCCCAGAAAATCAACATGCATCGAGAGGTCCTGAGCGATCTTAACGATGCTGAAGCACAACTCCACAATGCTCATCTCCACCCGCTTGGCCTGGCGAATGTCAATAACCACCTTGTCCAGTCCGGCATCGACGGCTTCGCTTATTTTACTGTTCAGGTTTGTGGTGATTTCGTTGGAATCAAAGGAAGTCATGGGATCTGGAAACTTGATCCAGAGTATGTTTTCGCGCTGGTTATAATACCGGTATGAGGCATCAAGCTTCAAGAAACGGGCGACTTTTGTTTTCAATTCGGTGTAATCAATCGGCTTGGTGACAACGCCGGAGTACCCAAGCTGCTGTGTGCGTTCCTGATCCTGCATTGCCGTCTTGACCATCATGGCGAAGACTGGCAGCGACTGGGTTTTGATGTTGCTGCGGATTTTTTGCACCAGCCACAATGCGGTGTTTTCCGGCAACGTGGTGCTTAAGAAAACAACGTCGGGTTTGTTATTTTCGATGTTCAGCAAAGCGATATTCGCCTCGGCAACGCCTTCGACTTGCCAATTGGTGTCGCCTAATCCGGCGCGGATTTGCTCCAAAATGGCGGCTTTATCATCCACCACCAAGAATTTGATTGGGTCATCGAACCGTTTCTTGGCTTTGCCAGCAGGGGTTACGGTTTCGAGCGGGACGATGCGTGAGACGCGCTCGATGATTTGCTCTTCTTTGAAAGGCTTGATGAGGTAATCGCGTACACCCATTTTGGCGATGCGCAGAACCGTGTCGCGTCCAGCCTCGGCGGTGAGCATGACCACAGGGATGGCGCGCAGTTCATGGTTGGCGCGCAGCATGCTCAACATTTCCATGCCATCCATGATGGGCATGGTGATGTCAAGAATAATCACATCGGGCTTTTCACGGGTGGCCATAGCCATCCCTTCCAAGCCATTGGATGCCTCCAACACCTGGCAATCATACGCTTTGAATGCCCGGCTGATTATGAGTCGGATTGTCTTACTGTCATCAACGGATAATATTTTAACGGCCATGACTATGCTAACTCCTCGGTATCGGCTGTTTTAATCAATGCTTCTACAAGCACCCGTCCTCCATCGCAGATACAATAAACCGATCTACGCTCCACTCCGGTCACTGCTTCGATCGAAAAATTACTGCCTCGCACTACGGACGGCACGGTCATCATACAGGCTTGGTTCAATTCTTCCAAGTTGGATTTAATCACACCTCCCACCATGTTGGTCAGTTCTCCAAAAGCGTCGTTGACCATCTCGTCCCCTTCAATCTCGTCATCTGTCATGCCAAGCAGCCGACTGGTCATTTTTCGGGCAAATAATGCTGTAGAATAGAGGTAAATGATGCCGTTGTAGGCACCTGTCAGTCCCACTGCGCCGGCAATGTGATAGTCCCCTTCAAAGAACGGTTCGTTTGAGCGATCTATTTCGAGGGGCGTCTCCAACATTGTCGTAAACACGGTTTTAGCCGCGCTCTCCAATACATTGTTCAGGTCATCATTCACGCTAGCGTCTTAATCGGCAAAATTTGAACTTGCTTAACATTCATTATCGCAAATCAACTTGCCCGCCTGGATGAATCACCTTTCAGGTTGACCAATCCATCCACTTCTATAATTAGCCCCACCTGGCCATCGCCCAAGATTGCCGCGCCGGCGAAATCTTTCCGTTGTTTGAAAGTTTCTCCCAGTGCCTTGATCACCACTTCCTGTTTTCCAAGCAACTGGTCCACCAACAGGCAACGCTGCTGGTGCTCGTAACCCACCACCACTACCACGCTTCGCGTCGGGTCGGTCGATTCGGGCGTGAGACCAAAATAATCATAGAGCCGCAGCAATGGAGTCAGCCGCCCTCGCACGTTGACCATTTCGCCTCTGCCTTGGACGGTGGAAATCATGTCGGCGGTGGGGCGAAACGATTCGCGCACCAGCAGGGCCGGGAGGATATAGCGCTGGGTCCCGATGGAAATGAGCATTCCGTCAATAATCGCCAGTGTCAGCGGCAGGTAAATCCGGAAGGTGCTGCCTTTGCCCTCAGTGGATAAAATTTCGATTTTTCCGCGCAGTTGTTCGATATTGCGGCGTACCACGTCCATGCCGACACCGCGACCGGAAACGTCGGTGACAACCTCAGCGGTCGAGAATCCAGGCTCGAAGATCAAATGAAATACCTCGTCGTCGGTCAGGATATCTTCCTGTTTGATCAAGCCTTCCTTGATCGCCTTGGCGCGGATGCGTTCGCGATTAAGTCCCGCGCCGTCGTCCTTGACCTCAAGAATAATGCTTCCGCCTTGATGCCAGGCGCGCAGTTCAATAGTTCCGACCGGTGGTTTGCCTTGAGAGAGTCGGGCAACGTCTTTTTCGATTCCGTGATCCACAGCGTTACGGATCATGTGTACCAGCGGATCGTTCAATTGCTCAACCAGCGTGCGATCCAACTCAGTGTCTTCTCCGTGCAGCTTCAACTCGATCAACTTGCCTTGGCGCGTGGCCAGGTCGCGCACCAGCCGTGTCATCTTTTGGAAGGTGGGCCGAATGGGAACCATGCGCAACGAGAGCACTGTTTTTTGCAGTTCGTTGGCGATTCGGCTCAACTGGGTCAAGTTTCGGAGCAGGCGGACATCCGCCAAGCCTGTGAATGCTGGATCGTGAACCACTTGGGATTGGGCGATCACCATTTCGCCGGTCAAATCGACAAGATTATCCAGCTTCTGGGTTGCCACTTTAACCAGTGCTGAAGAGGCAGCCGGAGCATCGGACGCGCGCGCGGCGCTATTCTCTTTGGCTGATTCTTTGTTTTCAGGCTTATGTTCCGTGTCGGTGATTGGCGCGATTGGCGCAGTGGCTGCGGCAACACTCGCGGCTGAGGTTGCGGGGGCCGGATGATTTGGGGTACTCTGGATTTGGGGAGCTGGGGTTGAAGGTGCGCTCACAGGTGCGGAACTTGGTGGCACCCCTTGCTGCACGATGCGTTGCACCCGACTGATCAGTTCGGACGTCGGAATCACGATGGGAGAGTAGCCGCGCTGATCTGAAACCTGGTGCTCAATCTCCACAGTAAAACGCTTGAGGACGTCGCCGCCCTCGAGAATCACATCAATGACTTGCGATGAAATCCCTATTTTCTTATGACGCGCCAAGTCCAGCAGCGATTCCAACTCGTGGGCGAGTCGATTTACTGGGGTCAGGTTCAAAAGTCCAGAGCCGCCCTTGAATGTGTGGAACGCGCGGAAAATCGAGTTTAACGTATCGTGGTCTTCGGGCTTATCCTCCAGTACAAGGACGCCCATTTCGATGTTATGGAGGTGCTCGTAAGATTCGCTGATGAATTCGCGAAGCATTTCAACGTCATCGACTTCGACAATGAGCGGCATCTCCGTTTCGGTGTTGGCAACCCCGGCAACGGGCGCGACTGTTGATGCTGCTAGAGCATCAGCATCGGCATCATCGGCAGCTTTCCATCCGTCCGGGATTGCCGGGACCGGCTGGCCTTGAGCAAGGACTTCAAACGCGCGCTCCATCCAGTGTGTCCACTCGCCCAAGCGCTTGATGGTATCGGCATCGAAAAGGCCGTTGCCCAGAAAAATGATCTCCACCCACTCCTGCGCCTTGGAAACCGAAAAGGCAATCTCCTTGGGCGGAGGGCTTGCGGCGCACAGGTCTGCCATCTGGCTCAGCAGGTAATTGACCGGCAGCAGGCCTTGATCCTTGCCTGGTTCCGCAAAGACCAACTCCATTGCAAGCTGGCTGTTGAATTGGGCCAGTGCTGCCAGACTTTCTCTTGAGTTATCGGACATAATCTTTCGCGTTTGTGTTGTAATCTATCACGTCTTGCCGTTGGACGGCGAATCTGCAAACCGCTCGATGCTTGCGGCGATTTTATCCAGAGGCAGCACCTGTTGCGCGGCACCCATCCGGATAGCCTCGCGGGGCATGCCAAAAACGACGCAGGTTTCCTCGTTTTGGGCTACAGTGGCCGCTCCGGCTTTGAGCAGTTTGAGCATTCCGTCGGCGCCGTCGGCGCCCATCCCTGTCAAAAGTATCGCCAGCGTTTGCGCGCCGGCTCCGGCTTTGACGGCTGAATCAAACAAGACATCGACCGCCGGACGCTGATGATGGATCGCCGGCCCCGTTGTCAATTCAACGCGGTAATGGGTCATGTTCCATTTTAACATCATATGCTGTCCGCCGGGTGCCACCAGCGCCAAACCCGGACGTACTATATCACCATGACGCGCCTCGCGCACCTCGAACCGGCAAAGGTCGTTGAGGCGTTTGGCAAACGCCGCCGAGAAATAAGCCGGAATGTGCTGCACGATGCACATTCCCGGAATATCAGCGGGCAGTCGCGTCAAGACGGCCTTGATCGCCTCGGTGCCGCCTGTGGAAGCTCCAAGCACAATGAGCTGCCGCGGGGGGAAGGCGCGCTTCGAGACAAATTCAGGCTGGGCTTGAACGGAGGGATGCTGGAGAACCGGCAGAGGCGCGGTGCTGCCAGCAGGCGCGGATTTTCGGATCTCCGTGTGGAGGGCTTCGACTGTCGGTTTGGTCACCACTTTTTCCTCGATTTCTTCCGTCTGCAAATTCTTGAGGCTTGCCCGGGCGGCGGCCTTGATCTTTTCAGCCAGGGCGCGATCATCCTCGTAGGCCGAGCACCAATCATTGGATTTGGCCAGAACATCGACTGCTCCGCAACGCAGGGCTTCCATCGCCAAGGTTGATCCTTCTGTGGTCAATGAACTGAGAATGATGACCGGCATCGGACGATATTTCATCACGCGCTTGAGGAAGGTCAAACCGTCCATCCGTGGCATTTCGATATCAAGCGTGATGACATCAGGGTTGAGCTTGAGGATTTTGTCGCGCGCCACGTAGGGATCAACCGCTGTTCCGACGACCTCGATTTCGGGGTCCTTCGACAGGCTATCCGACAGGTGCTTGCGAACCAGCGCGGAGTCATCAACTATCAGCAGTCTTATGGGTCGTTCAGGCATGCGAGTTAGATTTTAAACAGAACCTCCACCTGTTGAATAGCCTCAAATGTGGCAATCATGAAAAGTGGCAGATCCTCAGAGCGTATCCCAGCCAGATCAAGCGCCTCGGCCCGCCCGCGAAACGCAAAGGCTTGGTGGCCGAAGCTGTAGCTCATGAAATGCGCGATCATATTGCCCAAGTAAACGTAGGAGGCCCACTTTTGGTGCTCCTTGGCTTCGCCCGGAGAATGGTGGTAGGCGACAGCGGTCGAGAGCTCCGGCGGAAAATTCCAGCGCTCCAACAGTCGCCCGCCGATTTCGGCATGCTGGACGTGCAACAGGCTTTTCTCGACTTCCAAAAGCGATTGCTGGCTGGCTTCAGTCTGTTGGATCAAGGCCATGTAATGCTCTTCCAGCGCCTCGGCGAGCACATTCTTGCCGATGTCATGAAGCAATCCTGCGGTAAAGGCCAAGTTGGCGTCGTCCCCCTTGGCCTCTGCTATTTTTTGGGCCGCCAGCGCCGCTGCGACCGAATGGCGCCACAGTTCGCCAAATTCAAACCCATAGCTCTTTTGCGAGCCTGAAAAAGCCTGAGCTCCGACAAGGACAGCGACGATGCGAAAAACATGGTTGAACCCCAGGCGCGAGAGCGCTTCGCCGACGTTGCCGACAGGCTCGCCGTTCGCGAAAAACGCCGCGTTGCAGCGCTGGAGCACGTTGGCCGTCAATGCCGGTTCATGGGTGATAAGGCTGACAACCTGGGTGGCGTCAATGTCCGGATCGCCAAGCAGCATCAGCAGCTTGGAGAGCGTCCGGGGCGCCGGCGGAAGCTTCTTTACCTGATTGATATAGGCGTCGAGTTCTTCCATAAAACTTGCTCTGTTGTCTGGCCAGACACCTTGATCCGCACTTCGCCGGTGTCAAGCTGTAAAAACATGGAGCGGCTCACCAGCCCACCCACCGCCTCGGAGTGCAGGCGCAGGCCATGCTCCTGAAACCGCTCGCGCAAGCTTTCGTAGTTGCGCTTGCCAATGTTGAAAAAACCTTTTGTATCCAGGAACTGTGCGCCACCCGCCACGCACGCTATCAACCGCTCCTTCTGAACCCGCAGCTTGGCGGTTTCCCGCAGAAGCATTTGAAGCCCGGTATCGACAAACATGGCAGGGCGCGCCTGGCCTTTCGCCGGATCCAGTTCGGAGGTCGGCAGCATGATATGCAGCATTCCACCCGCCCGCGCCACCGAATCGTAGAAAGTGATGCCCAAGCACGAGCCCAGCGAGTAGGTCGTCAGGATGGCCGCAGTGTTGTTCGACACCGCCATGTCCGCCACCCCCACGACAACCCGCATCTGAAATCCGGTTAATGTCGGCGCAGGCATGTCAGTTTAATAAATTCCGTGCATCTCATGCTTTGCGATAAATGCTTGGGCTGACCCTCTGCAGTGGAACACTCAGGCCGGTCAGGCTTTCAGCGTGCCCGACTATCAGGTATCCACCAGGCAATAAATGTTGCGACAAGCGGTTCATCAGCTCTTCTTGCGTTGGTCGGTCAAAATAGATCATCACGTTGCGACAAAAGATAACTGCAAAACTGTCGTTAAAATCATACGGTTTTAACAGGTTAATTTGTCGAAAAATAATCCTTTCTGCAAGCGCTGGTTTGATTCGGTAGTGACCTTCCCACGTATTTCGCCCCTTCTGGAAATAGGAACGCTGCCATTGTGCCGGCAAGGGGCCGAGTTTCTGGGCCGGGTAAATTCCCTGCATTGCGGCTCCGAGCGCTTTAGTGCTAATGTCGGTCGCCAGCACGGACCAATCCCACCCGCTTAGAGTCGGGAAATGCTCAGACAGGTACATGCCGATGCTGTAGGCTTCCTCTCCGGATGCGCACGCCGCGCACCAGACTTTAAATTGCTTGCGGGAGTTCCCGCAAACCGCCGGCAGGGCTTGGCTGACCATGAACTTGAGGTGGTCTTCTTCCCTGAGGAAATGCGTAAAGTTGGTGGTCAGGGAATTCACTACATGGGTCAGTTCCTCTTCGTCCTCGCCATTTTTCAGGAATTCGCAGTAAGTGGGCAGATCGGAAAAACCGTGCAGGCGCATTCGTTTGCCAAGCCGCGCCTTGATCAACTCATGTTTGCCATCGTTCAAACGAATCCGCGAACGCTCATATATCAAGTCGATAATAAACTGGAATGCTGTGGTTTCGTTCATGATTTCGTGATGACATCAGCGCTACAGCCCATTCGCGCCACGGCTGCGCAATACCAGCGCCGCGTATAGACCTTTGTTGTTTGTCGCTCAAGATCGGACATCATTTTATACCTATATCGGCAACTGGGCATCTGCCCTTAAAGAATTGTTTTTGGGAAGCAATGGGAATGATGCTTGATGTGGCAGCAATTCTCATTATGTGGGGTAGGACTCTGGCCTGCCGGTTGCGGTGCCTCTGGCTCCGCCGGGAGTCGAAAACTCCGTACGCGGGCAGATCATCGTTTTTCCACTTCCTTGCTCATAATGAGAACTGCTGTCCTGTCACATTTCAGTGTTGCTCATGCCCGCCGGATAGCGTTAAGTCGCAGGTGAATTTATGAAAATCGTTTTGGCATATTCCGGTGGGTTGGACACGTCGGTGCTCCTGTCATGGATGAAAGAAAAATACAACGCTGAGATGATCGCGTTTTGCGCGGACATCGGCCAAGCTGAGGAACTCAAGGGACTGGAGAAAAAGGCTCTCAAGACCGGCGCGTCGAAGATCTATATTGACGATCTGCGCGAAGAGTTTGCGCGTGATTTTATTTTTCCGATGATGCAGGCGGGGGCAATTTACGAGAACCAATACTTTCTGGGCACCAGCATCGCCCGTCCGTTAATCGCCAAGCGGATGATCGAAATCGCGAAACAAGAAAATGCGGACACCATTGGACACGGTGCCACCGGCAAGGGAAACGACCAGGTGCGCTTCGAGCTGACGACCGCCGCGCTCGCGCCCGAGCTCAAGATCATTGCTCCCTGGCGCGATGCTTCTTTCCGCGCTCAATTCCCCGGTCGCACCGAGATGATTCAGTATTGCGAGGATAAAGGCATCCCGGTGCAGGCCACCGCCAAGAAACCGTATTCGATGGATCGCAACCTTCTGCATATTTCCTTTGAGGCGGGCATCTTGGAAGATCCATGGCTGGACGCTTCGGCCCCCGCTTACAAGGAGATGTACAAACTGAGCGTCTCGCCCGAAGACGCTCCAGACAAGCCAGAGTATGTGACTTTGGAATTCGCGCAGGGCTTGTGCGTGGCGGTCAACGGCAAGCAACTCACCCCACTGGGAGTGATGAACGCGCTCAACAAGCTCGGTGGCAAACACGGTGTCGGACGGGTTGACCTGGTCGAAAACCGCTACGTTGGCATGAAATCGCGCGGCGTCTATGAAACTCCGGGCGGCGCGATTTTGCATTTTGCTCATCGCCAGATTGAGACGCTCACCATGGACCGCGAGGTCATGCATCTGCGCGATTCGTTGATTCCGAAATACTCCGAGTTGGTCTATTATGGCTACTGGTTCGCGCCCGAGCGCCTCGCATTGCAGGCCCTCGTCAACGAGAGCCAAAAGAATGTCACCGGAACGGTTCGCGTGAAGCTATATAAGGGCAACATCATCAATGCCGGACGCAAATCGCCGGTTAGCCTTTACAATCCGCAAATCGCCACGATGGAAGCTGATCCCACCCAGGCATACAACCAAGATGACGCCACCGGCTTTATCCGACTCAACGGACTGCGCCTGCGGGTTGACGCCCAAGTTCATCAATCCTCCGAAAAGAGATAATCGAGGTCTGTCTTGGTTAGATTCGTCGCAAAGCCTTTTTCTCCAAGAACGTCGGCGATAGTTTGGGCTTTGCGCTGCTGAAGATCCCAGATTTTCTCCTCGACGGTTCCGGGAGAAATCAGGCGGTATGCATTGACGGTTCGCGTCTGGCCAATGCGGTGAGAACGGTCGATCGCTTGGGCTTCAACGGCTGGGTTCCACCACGGATCGTAAAGTATCACGTAACTGGCCGTGGTCAGGTTCAAGCCCGTTCCAGCGGCGCGAAGGCTCAGCAGGAACACAGAGCCATTGGGATCGTTTTGGAATGCCTGGGTGACATCCTGCCGATTTTTTGTCTCGCCCGTGAGAATATGGGTCGGGATTTGGCGGGTCTGGCACTCTTTTTCCAAGATACGGAGCATCTGGACGAATTGGCTGAACACCAGGACTTTCTGGTTTTCTGCCAGAAGCGGTTCGAGTAATTCAAAAAAGGTGTCGGTTTTGCCCGAAGCTGAGTCGTTGCCGACCAACCGAGGGTGGCAGCAGATCTGGCGCAAGCGGGTAAGCGCTGCCAGCACATGGATCGTGCTCTTGTTAATTCCATGTTCACGGACCACGTCCATGACCTGTTCACGGCTCCGGCGCAGTTCGCTTAAATAGAGTTTGCGTTGGTCTTCGCCCAATTCACAATCGCGGCGCTGTTCGATGCGATCCGGCAGGTCGCGGGCAACCTCCTTCTTGAGACGGCGGAGCATTAACGGACGCAGTTTGGCCGCCAGCCGCCGCCGGGCAATCCGCTGCTCATCGCCGGCGTTTTCGCCTTTCGGTTCGTATTTCTCGATGAACTTTTGTTGATTGCTCATGTAGCCGGGCTGAACAAAATCAACAATGCTCCAAAGGTCGAGCAACTTATTTTCCAGCGGCGTGCCGGTCAGTGCTAGCCGATGCTCGGCGTTGATCTGTTTGACCGACTGCGTGATTTGGGCATCTGGGTTCTTGATGAACTGAGCTTCGTCTAAAACCACAGCCCTGAATGTGTATTTTTGGAGCGCCTCAAGGTCGCGTCGGAGCAGGGCGTAATTGGTCACAATGAGGTCGTATTCGGGAATCTGCTTTCGCAAATTGTGCCGTTCTGAGCCGCTTTCCAGAACCAGCACTTTGAGGTCTGGCACAAAACGATTGGCCTCGCGACACCAGTTGTGAAGCACGGAAGCAGGGCAGATGACCAGGGCGGGGCGGTGGGTGGAGTTGGTTTCTCGCATCCAAGCCAGCCAAGCCAACGCTTGCAGGGTTTTGCCCAGTCCCATGTCGTCAGCGAGAACGCCACCGAGACTGTGTTTTGTTAAATGCACCAGGAAATCGAACCCCGATTTTTGATATGGACGCAGGTCGGCGATAAGCCCGGCTGGAAGTGGTGTCGGAGGGATCCCTGAAAACTCGGCCAGATTCTTGCGCAAAGCCTGGGCTTGGGGTGAGTCGCCAAATACTTCCAACCCATGATCATCCAAATGCGCTGCTTGCTGGAGAGACAGTTGTTGCGGAACTGCGAACAGTCCGTCGAGCCCCAGATCGGCAAAGGCTTCGTGAACCTCTTGAACACAATGAGAATCCAACTCGGTCCAGCCCGCGTCCGGAAGTTTTACAAATCGTCCGGTGGCGGTTTGCAGTCGTTGCAGGTCAGCGCTCGTCAATCGCAAACCCTCAGTTTCCCATTCAGTTGAGACTGAGAACCAGTCGATGCCGCTTCCCTTGATGGCCAGGCATGGCTTTAGTGGGCGAGATTGGAGAAAAAGTCGATGGAATGCGGGGTTGCCCAAATACTCCGCATCTTGCGGACGCAGAGGCCAGGCATCCGAAAGAATATTCAGAAAATTCTCATTGGCATCGCCGACCCAAAGGCCGGGTTCTGGAGTAAACCAGTCCAGACGGCGAAGCCAGCGAATGGCCGGGTCGAGGCTTGGATCGTCCAGAACCTCTGGTCTCCCAGCGGGTTGTTTGGGAGGATTGATGGATTGCCACTCATGACCATTCCATTGCCATAAGGTCTGGTCGCGCCGACTTTGGGCCAGCAAACGCAATCGGATGACGTCATCTTCCAGTTCGAAAGTGAAGCGGGGAACTGCCGGATGAGCGAGGCACAGTTGTTCCCAGTCCACGCCGTTCTCGGAGCGCGTTTTGCGCAATTGGGTGAGCATGCGACGGCTCAGCTTGCTGACGGGCATAATCAGGGTTTGAGCCCACAGATTGAGCAAATCGGACGTTGGCGGGTTGTGCAGCAGGTAAAAAGCGCCGTCCACCAGTGCGATTGGGGGTTGCACAGCAAAGAATTTGGCCGCTGCAAACGGGTGGCTTTCGCCGTCGGGTAAATGGATGTGATGGGTGAAACAGAGTTCGCCATCGACCGTCTCCAAATGGGGTTTCAACTCAGCCAATCGTCCGTGAAAAGTCATCAACCGGCCATCGGATGCGGATTCCATGCGTGACTTGTCTCCCCATCGAACCAGCCATTGCAGGAGCGGTTGTCCTTTGAGCTGAAGCGAATCCCCCAAGCCTTCCGGGGCGGGGTGAGTTTCCGCAAGCCACTGGATAAACTCCCAGTCAGCCGGAGAAAACAGCTCATGCTCGTGCGCCGCGCGGGTGGTCAAATCGACAATTTCGGCGACGGTCTTGAGTTTCTCGCCGGCACGGGGGCGCAGGATGTGGAATTTGATCGAAAGCGTGTTGAGGGCGGAGTTTTCCTCAACCGGCTCGGGCTGGCAGATTACCCGCAGGCTGGCGCGGGGCGAGTCCAAGTGCAACGGGCTTGGTGGGAAGAGCCAGTGTTCGAGCTGTTTGGCCAATTCCTGCTCTTTTTCTTCGTGCTCGATTTCACAAAACCGCGCCATATTGGCATGCGGTTGGAGTTCAGTTGGCACAGGGCGCTTTGCGCGCAGGAAAAGGATGGCCGTTTCCTCAAGTCGTTTTTTTCCGCGCGAAGCCATCAAACGAGGCCACCAGTCTGGCGCCACAAAATCCTTCCTAGCGAGCGAGAGTTTTTCGAAGTAATCCTCCAGCAGGAGCCAAGCGCGCTGCGAATCGGCGCAATCGGCAAAAACATTCAGTATCTCGGTTCTTTCAGCGATCGCCGCCTTGGAGTCCGATAACTCTCGACGCAAATCCGCCAAGGTGCCGTAGGTTTTGGCCAGCACCGTATGATGAGCGTCGTATTTTGTTGTATTGCCGGAGCGGGTATTGCCGCTCTTTCGTGAAATTTTTTCCATCTTAATTGCCCAATATAGCTAGTACATCTCGGCATAATATTAAGACGTTCGTCAATAATAAATCGAAAGAAGGTCTGCCCTAATGCAGCAGTTCTTATTATGTAGGGTAGGCCTCTGGCCTGCCGGTTGCGGTGCCTCTGGCTCCGCCGGGAATCGAATACTCCGTGAGCGGGCAGATCAGCGTTTTTCCAATTCCTTGCTCAAAATGAGAATTGCTGGCCCTAATGGCGCGAATTCAGGGTGTCGGCGCGGATGTGGGAACTCCCAACTCTGCCCAAAGCGGCTGCAGTCCAGGGTCGTTGAGGGCGGCAGTCATCATTTGGAATGGATCGCCGAGGTCGAATGCCCGGTGAAGCCAGACCGAGGCCTCTTTTTGGAGTCCCTGTCTGCATGCGTAACGAGCCAAGGCATAGCGGATCAGCGAGTCATTCGGGAAACGCTCCAGAACGGGAAGAAGCATATTGTAAGCTTCACGCGTCCGGTCCAGCTTGTTGAGGGCCACAGAGAAATTGAGCCAGCCAAAAGGACGGTCAGGGGCGAGGTGTGTCAGGGTCCGGCAGATCAGCATGGCTTCTGTCCATTTGTCTGCAATGGCGCAAAGTCGATACTTGATTTCCAGCACATCCGGGTGGGCGCGCATAATTGGCCTGATTTTATCCAGCTCAGCAGCAGCTTCGCTCCAATTCCCAAGACCGATCCAGCCTTGCGCGGCAGACAGGTAATGCGTGTCGGGCGGTTCCAATGAAAGCACGGAAACCGCGCCATCCTGTCGCGCCGACTTGAATGAAAAAATTCGTCCGGATCGCTCAATTGTATTAATGTGTCTTTGCATTGAAATTCGTATTTATGATGATTCATCCTGGAAAGAGAGCCTTCGCGATTTGCGAAGAACACCCTGTATTCCTTTACAGCCCAATCACGATAGAATATCGGCGCGACTCAAGAAGACTGAAGGAGCACATCTCACATTTTTCTGGAGCGCGGATGTTCAATTCCAGTCATGCGCAGTCCCGGAAGGCAGAAATCTTCCATTGATTGGATATCCTTGTTACCTGACATAATGAGAACTGCTCGACCTGTGGAATCGGCTCTTGGCATGGAGCGTTTTTTTTCCTAGTTTAGTGTTCGTGATCGCATTTTTAAGATTCCTGGGCATTGCCAACGCATCGGTTTGGTGTGGAGCGGCTGTCTTTACGATCATTGGTCTGCCGGCTGTTTTCTCCGGCGAATCGGGCCGTATCCTCACCAGACAGTACGCCGGATTTGCGGCTGAAGCGATCCTTGAGCGGTATTTTCTATTGCAGTACTGCTGCGCCTCTGTGGCACTGGCTCATCTGGCCTTCGAGTGGCTTTACTTGGGGCGTACGGCGCGGCGATTTACCCTCGGACTTTTGATCGGTTTGGCGTGTTTTGGATTGCTCGGAGGCCTGGTGGCGCAACCCAAGCTGTGCCAGTTGCACCGGGCCAAATATTGGGCCAAGACAGTCGAAGAACGCACACGGGCCGACAAAGCGTTCAAACCGCTGCATGCGGGGTTTCAGATGGCGAATCTGCTTGTCGTGGGGGGATTGGTGGTTTATCTTTGGCGCGTTGTTAAGAGCGCCGAGAATTCCCGTTTTGTGGGTTCCAGTAAAATCCGGAGTTGACAAATCGTGCGTTTTGGCAAAGTAGTACTAGTGGAATAATAATAACAGGCCCCCAAAGGGCAGATCGGAAAGAACAAACGTAATATGATTTCGAACGAACGTCCATCACCCCATGGCTATCGCTCGTACAGTGCCGGCCCGCCTAAGCCGCCCGTAAACGAAGATACACTCAAGACGGAAAAGATTCAGATCGAACGAAAGACCTTCATTTTCACCTTGAAGGAAAATCCTCGAGGCCGTTTCCTCCGCATCACCGAAGATGTAAATGGCAGGCGCGACAACGTAATTGTTCCTTCGACTGGTTTGGAAGAGTTTAAGAAGGTTATGGACGAAATGGTCAAGGCCGCTCTGGAGATTCCTGTCAAGGATCAATAGTCTTGGTCATTTTGCCGTCTTTCCTGTATATGCGGGATTAGAGCTTGGTTCCGTGTGGGTGGGATGAGTGAAGACAGGCTTTTGTCTTGAGATACGAATTCCTCAAGATCGTTGTTTTCAACCGGCTGGATTTCGCCGGATGAACTCAGAATTCGCGGGCAAATTGTCCGCGAGTTCTATGCGTTTTTGATGTAACTATTCAGGTAGCATAGGCATTCTTGCCTGTGCCCTCTTTCCGGCGAGCGTCAGCGAGCCGCTAATTTCTCCCTCTGACCTTCAAGTAACTAAAAGTAGTTGCTTGGAAGCAAATCTTCCTTAAGGAGAGCGCCAGATTCGCCGATAACACAGGAAAGAGCGTGTCGGTTATTTTATTTAGGGGCCCGTGAACTTGAAGTATTTACGCATGGATTTTGGCCAGAATCAGTTGACGCAAGCCGCGCTGGGGGGATTGCGGTCATTAGGCGAGCGATTGTTCCCTGTCAAACAGTTTGGCCAGGGAGTGTTCCGGCGTGTTGTATCCCGGTTGCGTCGCAGGTCGATTGAAAGGCAAATCCTGGCCGCAGGCGACAACGTCAAGAGCCGTCAGTCCGAATTTCTGGGGTTGATGGATGACATGGAGAAGCGATTCCTGACCATCGGCAATGATCTGGAGCAAGTCGCAGCGAGCAGCGAAATCCTGGTTTCCAGCAGCGAAGAGTTCCTCAAATTGGGTGCGGGTCAAATTGATGGCCAGGACCAATTCAAGCACGCCGCCGAAGTTCTGCGCGGTCCGCTCGAGTTTCTTCGCGATTACCAGTCTTGTTCGGCGGAACTGGCAAGCGAACTTCACCTTCGCCGCGACCAGATCGTTCAAGTTTGCCGTTTGGAGAGTGAAATCGAGTCGCTGCTAACTCCGTTGCGTTACATTCAAGTCCTCTTTCGCATCGAAGCGTCCAGGTTGCCGACTGAAATTCAGAACATCTTTATTACTCTGACCAGCGATATCGAGCAGGTTCACTCCAAAGCGATCGAAAGCGTCAAAATCGAGTTCGGCAAGCTTGAGAATGCCTTGGAAATCGTCGATAAGCTCATTGGAAAACTCAATGTTCAAGGCGAGGAATGCAGAGTGGCGCTCAATAAGAAGCATGCGGCAATCGAACAATCACTGCAGGAACTGAGCGCTTCCATTGCCGAAAGCCAGACCCGAGATATTCGTCTTAGCCGAACAATTAAGGCCATCCGCACCGAAGTCAGCCAAGTGGTTACGGGCATTCAGTTTCAGGA
>CAIUEN010000080.1 GCA_903898185.1 uncultured Verrucomicrobiales bacterium | reverse complement strand
GTGCGATAATATGCGCAAGAATAGGCACGGGTCGGATCCAGGAACAGAGCAAAGAAGTCATTGCTCAGGTCATAATGCTCCTGGATATTGCGCTGACTGCCATTGAGGGTGTTGCGCCGTTTCGAATGGGCCAGGCGGTCAATGAACCAAAAAAGATTAAAAACATTAAAACCGGGGCGGTCGTACGCCAGCGCAGGACAAGCGTCAATGTTCAGGACCATCCAGGCAATGACCTTAAAGACGTCCGAAGTCTCCCAATCGCCATCGACAAATGATTCACCGAACCCAACATCCCCAAAGAGAACTGTCTTGCGAAATAATGCGATATCTTTCACCCGGATATCCGCATTGATGCTATGGGTGTCATACACGCCGTAACAGATCTCCTGACCGTCGGGCAAGGTCATTTTCATGCTGCCCAGACGCATTTCTGAGAAGAAGTTACGGATGATATATTCCCACCAGGAATGATGCACCCGCCTCATGACTTGAAACCTCCCTTATGTCTTTCACAAAAAAAGCCGCGCTGCAAATGGGCATTCTCGTCCTTCCAAAAGAACGGGACCTTCTTCAACCATAAGATCAACGCATGAATATGAATGAAGATGATCACCTCCCATGTCACCCATGGAAAACAAAAGGTCAGCCAGAGAAGATTTGACGTGTTGAGAGCTCGCCGCTTGCCTGTCAAAGAAGCGAAGAAAGGCTTCTTGCCGTCCCTCACGACATCCACGGTCAGGGAAAGAGCCTCATCGGGAACAACCAAGATCATATCAAGATCGCTATCGCTGGGCATAAAAGGAGAAATGTAAAACGACTGCTGCTCTTTGCGGTGGAAAGCCCCATCTGTAAAATGCTCCTGGGACAGAAAAAAAAGTTTTTGCTCCTGAAAAGTGTTGGTGATCTGAAGAACGGCCGCCAATTCTTTGCCGTTCTTGTCAAAAATGAAATAGAAGGATGCCGGATTGAAGACATACCCAGCAGTCCGAAGCCCGGTCAAAAGCATGACCCGACCAACCTCCTCTTTAACGCCATTATCTCGCACAAAGTTTGCGATGCGCTCCCTGAGCAACCCGCCCCTGTAGGGAACATGATCATCATCGCGGAACTCATACAGGTGCCCGGGTCCTCGACCGATCACAGGACAGCTGCGGTGTATATGATCGATCTCGTCCAAATCTAGATAGAACAAGAAATACGAATGCGCAAAGCCATGCATGATCGGAGTGACCCTTTTATGCATAACCTTGCATTTATAAAGACAGGAGTTCATGTTAAAACCTTTTATAGCCTTCCGGTGTCCTGGCGAGTATCCGGTGAGCGACTTCAACTGCCGAAGTCAATGCATCCTCATGAAAGCCGTAACGAAAATAACTGCCGCAGAAATAAACCGGCCCATGCTCATTTAATCGTGACAGGCTCTTCTGGGCGCGGTAAGCCGCCGCGTTGAACAACGGATGATCATAAACCCCGGACCAATGAACACGGGCAGGATCAACCGCGCCGTTGTCATTCAACGAAAGCAGATAATCTTTCTTCTTCGAAACATCCTGCAGGATG
>CAIUEN010000079.1 GCA_903898185.1 uncultured Verrucomicrobiales bacterium | reverse complement strand
CGGTTTGTAAACATAGAACGGATGCCCTTCCAAGGCCGCAAGACCGCCCGCCATTCGAATGAGCCGTTCAATGGTTTTCACTTTGCGCCTGCGCGGAAGCTTTGGCGGCAGCGAAGGCGATGAGCCTCTCGCCTCCCGCAATGTCACCAAGGAGTTGAGTAACACTGCGAGCACTGCCAGGAGTGTTTAGAGCGATGTATGCCTCGCGGACATGGGTCGTTGCTCTCTCCATGTGATGCCGGGCTGTTTCATCAAGACAATGCGTGTGAAGATTGGCTCTCAGAGCGCCTTCGGCAAGGTCAAGATTCCTGAGTAATTGACGAGTTTCGCTATTCATACACTCAGACTTCTCGTAATTGGAAGAGATGGACGCGAAGCGGACAAGATGCCGGCAAGAAAGCACGGGAATTGGGGTGATGATTTCTGCCGACGAGAGGTAACGATTTACCTGAGAAACGCTTTGATGGAAATGCTCGGAGCAAATTTTAGCGCCAGTCTTTTGACGATAGGCATTGAATTGCATGGCGACCTTGTGAATGCACAGGTTGCGTAGCGACAATTAGAATTTTCCAGCAAAGAATAATTGTCGTTGCGGAAAAAAATTATAGAAAGTTCTTGCGCATCCCACCTTTGCAGAGTAATACTCAATAGTAGTTTTGTCGCAAGGTATTGCAGACCTTGCAGTTGGATTTCAACTAACTTGGTCGCCAGACCAACAACAAGACCCAAAGCGCCACAAGATCGAGGCCTAGGCTAAAGCAAAAATGAAAATAGTCTATGTTTCAGCAGTCTCAGTGGCTTTCCCGTTCGGGAGCCGCAGAATATCTCGATGTCTCGCCAGACACAGTCGAGCGCAGGGCAATTCCATGGAAGCCCGAATCGGTCGAGGGCCGAATCCGCTGGAAATTTCTTAAACTTGGGGATGACACCAGGCAGGAGCGCAGGTACTACGTGGCGGACTTGGAATCTTTGTTGGTTGTTCCCTGAGTTTCCTGTTCCCAGGCACGGGCACCGGCTGGTACCCAAGAAAGCTTGGGGCCACCGCCAGTCAGCCAATGGGGAGGAACGCCACCGTAAACACTTTCGACGGTCGATCCTCCTGTTGTGTGCCCCAACTCATACGCGATTTGGGAGTCGCTGATTCCATGGCTTCTCCTAACCAATACGAAAAACGCTCTCATTCCATGACTTGTTATTTTTCTGCCTATCTCTTTTCGTTTTTTGAAGAGCGCGTGTGATAAGGCGTCCTTGGAAACATTAAACCACTTCGGGCCACACGGTGTTTGAAGTTTTGATCGCCAGAGTTTGTATGCAACGATTGTTTCTCGTAGACCTTCGTGAATTTCGCAAAAAGGATTAACGTTTTGTTGTCCTTTTGAACGCCTTATGCAAAGCGATTTGCCATCAGGCGATATGTAGCCAGGCTCGTTTGGTTTTGCGTCCCATTCTAAACCAAGTGCTTCTTCTGTTCGAATCCCCGTCATTGCTTCAACTAGCATTTGCCATGCCAGCGGTTGACTTTTTGGTTTCTTACCCCATAAAAAGATTTGTGCGATGTGGTGCAGTTCGTCGGCATCTGACGGCATAAACTCTCTGCAATGTTGGATGGTGCTTGTTTTAACATATCGTGGACGTTTTGGAAGCGGGTGGAATTTAATCAATTCGCAACGCTGAGCCCAGGAAAGTGCGTTTGTGAGTGTGTTAAGGTCCAAGTCGACAGTTCTTTTTCCTGTGGAGCCTTTTTTTACCTTGGCCTTTCGCCATTCGAAGTATTTGTCGCAGGTGGCTGGCGTTACGTCATCGACTGGTATTTTTTCCCACCATTGAAGCAGCATTTCCACGTTTGTTGCTTCCAACGCGGCCATCAGTGGAGGTCGATGGTCCTTTGATTTGTCAGGGTAACGATCCGTCTTATATCTGCGCAAGACCTCCCCTACGGTCATCGTTGTTTCCTTTGATTCATGTTTGTAGCCGCTACGTCTCCTGTGCAATTCCTCCTTTGCGTGTTTGAGGTTTTCGGTTTCAAGGCTTCGGAATGTTCTTTTGCCTTGTATCCAAGGTCGCTCATAGAGCGTGCCGTTGGAATGGCGATAAATTCCATCAGCGACCTTGGTCCAAGATTTCTGTTTGGGTTTGGTGATGTCAGACATGGTATAAGAATTGGTATAAACCCAAGAATAGTCAACCTGAAAAGAAACCTGGAAGAATTGACGTTTTCCCTCGTAGAAAAGTGGTGCATCCGGCAGGATTTGAACCTGCAACCTTCTGATCCGAAGTCAGACCGCATGGTTCGTAAGTCATCAAAAATAGCGCTTTAACATGCTTTGCAACAGATATATACATGTGTTTTATGACTTTGGGCAATACTGTGCAATACTGTGCAATTCTGGGCAACATTGTGAAATAATCGTGAAACATTTCGACATTGTAACTTTGACACAAATTCTCTGAAATGTTGAGTTGGAATGTTTATGCGTTAGCCCTAAAACCTGAAAACTTTAGATCAGAAGGTTTATGCAAATAGTTATGAAAGTTCCAGAGTGTGCAGATTCCCTTTTTTACTCAATTTTGCAGGATTTCAGCACCGTAATCGGTTTGGGGTTTGGGTGTCACATGACCGCAAACGCAAAAGATTATCCAATCCACCCTCGCCGGTGACGTATTGCCTTTGCTGTTCGGAGGCAATCTCAATGATCCATTTGCAGGCTTAGGCTCGGTTCTTGTTTTATGCAGAAATAATCAGGCAACGATTGGTGATTTGTGAAAACCGGACCCGGACGGGTTGTGATATTCGGTCCAATTTGTACAATTTTTTTCTTAGCTTTTAGCATTTGCTTTCCAATACAACTGGTAGTGTGTGTTAGTCAATCCGCAGGCACACAACACATTATATAGTGGTGTAGCATTCCTGCAAATAGACCTGTCTGCAATTTAGGAATCATCAGTTTTTCACTTTTTTCAAGAAAAGCTGAATTTTCGTTCAAAATTGTCATAGCCCGACGAGTGGTCGGGCTGTGAATGACGACGACAACGCAAACAGTTAGTTTGGATGCTTTTATGGCATCCTACTTTGCGGCCTCCGACGATCGCAAAAACGCGGCGTTAAAGGCCGCCATGAATGCGCTCAATGGGAAATCTCCCGTAGAGCAAACACATGAACTGTACCTCAACGCTCGCCAAATTGCTCAACGCTATCGAATCAACGAGGCAACTGTCTGGCGCTGGAAATTCCCAGCGGTAAGCTGGGGCGGAATCAAGCGCTACAAGGCAAGTGACTGCGACGCTTATCTCGTGAGCGATCAACTCAAAAAACATCGTGTGGACTTGGCGACGAAACGGGCCACGGAAAAAAAGCAGAAGAAGACACCACCGCTTACGTTTTACAAACCAACATCAGATTCAATAGACTAAGACCATTGATGCCGTATCCATGTAACCAGCAACCAACAATAATCATGTTAACAGAACCAAGATGATACAACTGGCAACCTTATAGGTATTGTGTGCATCTGTCCCCAAAATTTCCCACAGCCTCTCCGCCAGAGGCAGAGAGCGGAGGCGTTTATCTTCTGACGCAAAGTTCCGATATATATCCTGTGAGCTTGTGTAGGTTCACACGTTTAAAGACATGAGCGCGTCAGTTCAAATGCAGTTTTCTCGAAACCGATCTGGCCGGACTATGTTGCACTTGGTCTGCCTGATTCGAGATCACAAGGTGAAGTGGCACTTGAAAGGTGTATGGCGCGCGCTCTTTGGAAATCTGTGAGTTCGGCTGCAGCCAACCCGTCTCCAACGCATGCCAAAGATGTGTGCCAGCCTCAAAGTAGACAAGATTCGCTCGACGTGCGATTTCAAGGCCGTACGCTTTAAAAAGGGCGTAACAAGAAAACGATATTCTTGGCCAAGAAGTAAAT
>CAIUEN010000078.1 GCA_903898185.1 uncultured Verrucomicrobiales bacterium | reverse complement strand
CTTTAAAAGACCGATCACCAAGCTCCTGTTTTCGGGCTCTGCCAGTATTCGTTTGATGGACGATGTTGATTGCATCGCCCAAGGAATACAGAATCGCGAGGCTTTTGTCCCGCTTTTTCATATGGGGCAAGCGCAGGCCTAGCCAGGAGTTCCCGCGCGCTGTCCAAGTATTCGGGCTTGAAAGCTGTCAGTTTTTCAGTCTTGAAAAGCAGCAAGATTTGTTTGCCCTTGGGTTCATTGTGCGTTTCCGCCATAGCCTGCAACAAGTCGTCCTTATACACCTTGTAGTCTTTGTGGATGCAGGCCACAGCCTCTGGAAAGACCGACGTGTTGGTAAGTATCTGAAGCTGCGCAGCCAGTTGAGGATTCAACTCGGCCATGACGTTCAGGCTTCTGCGCTTTACCACCGCAACATCGGTCGTGCCAAAAAACACCGGCAGAATAACCGAAGACGGCTTGCTGGATTCGCTATTCGAACCGAAGAAATTGCCGACCGAGCCGAGTCCCTCTTCGCCCAAAGTCACATCCATCCAGATGTGTCCCCAATCGGATCCAAGCTTGTAAAATACCACGCTCTTGCCACGCAAATCCGCAAGGGTCTTCAGGTTTCGATCTCGCCGCACGACAACAACGTAGTCGTCGGGCACAGCGCCGCTTTGATTCACGGGAACAAACTGCGGATCGAGTTTCCCAGACTGGCTGGTATGCAGGTACTGTATGGTATCGAATAAGACGAGATCTACTGAATTTTCCTGAATTTCCTTTTCGACCTCCTCCAAGTAGTCAAAGGTCTTCGTTTGTGTTTCCAGCAAAAAGCCGCGACTCCTGCCCATGCTCTCGTTCCAAACGCGTATGGCTACCAACGCGTCGTTGCGATTGACTCCGGAAAAGAGGGTGCTCGAATACATCACGTTAAGGCGCGCTTTGCGTAATTGCAGCGCTGGCTCTCCAGCCATCGCCATCCACCCAGACAAACCAATGAGCATCAGCAAGGCCAGCGGGATGCGTGACAGAAAAGTAACCCTGTGGGGCAGACCTCCGGCCTGCCGGTTGCGGTGCCTCTGGCTCCGTAGAGAGTCGGAAACTTCGCGCGCAGACAGGATGATGTATCGAGGGGGCGGAGCCCCCTCGAACCGGCAGGTCGGAGGCCTGCCCCACAGGGTTACTTTTCTGTCATGCGCCCAAGCCAGCGCGACACTCAGCCCGTTGCTGACCAAGGCGTGGATCCTAGACCTGATGTGGGTGGTCCACGCCAACGTGGTCTGTAAAATCAAGATCATCTATTGCCTACCTCCTTGGTTAGGGTGGGCGGAGGGGGTTGCGCAGATTCCAACCCGCTGGCGTTGCCGCGAAGCCTTGCGCGCGCCGCCAGCAATTCCTGGGTGCTCTGCAACCTTGAAAGCGGCCTTACTTCAGTTCGGTCACATTGAAAGATCGTCATCAACTGCCGACCAGCGGGCGTAGTATGGGCCGTAGTCATGGCAGCGACAAACTTTCCCTTGAGCGAGGATTCAAACCCGGCGCGGAAGCAGGCCACAGTCGGCACAAGCTGCGGCGAAGCAGCGAGGATGCGGAGTTGGTTGGTGATTTGCGGGTTGAGTTCGCCCATCAGGGCAAAGCCTTGACGGGTGACAACACACGCATCGCTCTGATGGAAAAACACAGGCAGTACCGTCTGGGAAACCTTGAAAGGCCGCGTGACACTGCTGAAGAACGATTCCGGCGACGTCAGTGTCTCTTGGCCTAACAGTACTTCCAACCAACTACCAGCCAGCTCCCCTTGCACGCTGTCGAGCACCGATACGCGACGTCCTTTAAGATCGGATAAGGCATTAATGCCGCCATCAAACCGCGCAAGCAGGACGTACTCCTGATAATCAACGCCGTTGATAATTGTGATCAAGAGCGGCTCGGCGACAAGGTTCTGTTCCAGCGACAGAAACTCCTGAGTCGGCAGGGCGACCATATCCACCGCCCCGGAGATCAACAGCTTGGTTAGTTCGGGAATGCCCGAAAAAACTCTAGGGTTAGGATCGGCGACAAGCTCGCGGCTGTCAGCGATCTGTTTCGCATAGGCTCTTACTGACATCCGGGCATCATTTTCGTTGAACTCCCGAAACATTCGGCTGGACATGCCAAAGCGCACAACAGGCTGATTGGTGCCAACTGCGGCCGTGTTTGCAGCCGTGACCACGTAGGACAGGAACAGCAAACACAGGATAAGTCTCACGATCACAATCCACCCCCTTTGGCATTGGAAATTGGGCCATTTGAATGGGCCAACGCAGCCTGACTTGTAGGTTCGCACAGGCGCGCATGGGTCGCCAGCAACTCCCGGGTGCTTTGCAATCTTGAAAGCGGCCTCACTTCAGTCCGGTCACATTGAAAGATCGTCATCAACTGCCGACCGGCGGGCGTAGTATGGGCCGTAGTCATGGCAGCGACAAACTTTTCCTTGAGCGAGGATTCAAACCCGGCGCGGAAGCAGGTCACAGCAGACACAAGCTGCGGCGAAATAGCGAGGATGCGGAGTTGGCTGGTGATTTGCGGGTTGAGTTCGCCCATCAGGGCAAAGCCTTGACGGGTGACAACACACGCATCGCTCTGATGGAAAAACACAGGCAGTACCGTCTGGGAAACCTTGATGGTCCGCGTGACGCTGCTGAAGAACGATCCCGACGGCGCCAGCGTCTG
>CAIUEN010000077.1 GCA_903898185.1 uncultured Verrucomicrobiales bacterium | reverse complement strand
GAGTCGAAAACTTCGTGCGCAGGCAGATCAGAGTTTTTCATCTTCCTTGCTCAAACTGGGAATTGCTGGCAATAACATCGCATCCTTGACGACGATGCCGGACACCTGCAATCTAGTGGCGATAAACTTGGGATGATTTTATGCCAATATATGAATTTGCATGTCCAAATTGCAGAAAGATTTTCAACTTTCTATCGAAGCGGATTAATCCGGAGCGCGTGCCCGACTGTCCAAAGTGTGGCGGCCAGAAATTGACCCGGCAAATGAGTGTGTTCGCCTCGCCTCGCGGCGCCAGCGAACCGGCTCCCGACACCGGACCCGAGGATGCTGGAATGCCCGATATGGATAGTCCCCAAGTCATGCGGGCCATGTCCGAACTTGAACGCGACATGGAGCACATGGACGAAAATAATCCCCGGCACATGGCGCACATGATGAAGAAAATGAAAGACCTCATGCCTGCCGGAAGTGTCCCCAAGGAACTGGACGTCGCCATTAAGCGGCTTGAGTCGGGCGAAGACCCCGAGAAGATCGAAGAGGATATGGGCGATGTTTTGGGCGACTTCATGGGCGGCGGAGAGGACGAAACGGGAGGAGGGCCCGGCGGCATGGGAGGCTACTCGCGCGATGAAGGACTTTATGATTACTGACCCGCTGCGCGGTATTGGGGGCCAGGCAAGGTCGTATCCATTTTCCAGAATAGGCGGGGACGGCTTTTTTTTCGTTGGTCAGAGGGAGAAATTAGCGGCTCGCTGACGCTCGCCGGAAAGAGGGGCGCAGGCAAGGATGCCTATGCTACCTGAATAGCAAGAGATAGATGTCTCCGGGAATGCGCGTGGAGCCTTCCAGCCGGAGGGTGGTTTCGATGTGTGTCAATTCTGTGAGACCGGCTTTTGTGGCGCTTTGGCGGACGTAATCGGGCGCGTGAGCAAATCGGCCCGACGGACACAGATGGTAGCCGAGGCCGGCCCATCGCTCGGTGCTGACTGCCAGGATTCCTCTGGAAATCATCGTCCTTGAGACAGCGGAAAAAAACCTGCGCAAGTCGCCAATATAGATCAACACATCCGCTGCGGTTATCAAGTCAAAACGCTGGGGGGTTCGCTCCAGAAACTCTACGATCTCGGCGCATTCAAGGCAATCGTAGGTTTTGCGTGTTGCGGCGCGCTCAATCATTTTGGTCGATAGATCAATTCCATTCAGAATCCGCGCTATGGGCCGCAAAATTGGCCCGCACAATCCAGTGCCACAGCCGGCATCCAAAACACAGTCGAAAAGCCGATCTGGGGCCATACTCCGGATTGCCTCGCCGATTTTTTCGGGAAGATCGTATCCGAGTGTGCTGACGAGCTTGGAATCGAAGTTGGCCGCAAAGTCATCGAAATGATCAATCACGTATTTCTCGGGCGAACGCTCCAGTTCATGGTCGCCGTTCACAGCCCTGAGCAGGTATTCGATTTCGGCGTTGGCCGGTTGTAGTTCGAGGAGTTTTTTTCCCGCGCGAACAGCGGCATCCCGTGGCCCAAAAGCGCTGAACAGCGCGAAAGCGGACTTGAGCATCGCTGGCAATTCGCTTTCTGCGCATGCGCCATCGCTTTGACACCTGAATTGATAACATTCGAGCGCCTGGTCGAGATTCCCGGCGAGCATCTCTTGCATGAAGCGCGTTTTGCGGAGCATCTGGCGGTGGCTCAAGTTGGCCGGTTCCAGTTCAACGGCCCTGGCGAATGCTTCGCTGGCGGCATTGATTCGACCCAAATGATAATTGAGCATGCCCAGGCGAGCCATCAAAGAGGCGTTGACTGTGCCCAGTTTGGCGCTCGCGCTGAGGCATTCGATCGCGCCGGAGTAATCGAATTGCGCCTCTTTGATCAGTCCCAGACAATCCCACGCTGCAGCGGCGCCGGGGGCCTGCTCCAACGCTTTCCGGCAAGCGGTCGCCGCTCCAGGCAAGTCGCCGAGTTTGCGCCGAACCAAGCCCAGGAAAACCCAGGATTCAGGCGACTCCGGCGCGAGAGTTACCGCCTGCTCCAGGCAGAAGGCCGCTTGCGGTGTTTGGTTCAGGCGATCCAAGATCATGCCGTAATGAGTCCAATGGGGAGCGTGGCCAGGGGCAATGGATGCGGCGACTCCGAACGCCTCGGACGCCGATTCGAGTTTTCCCTGGAGATCGAGAGATATCCCCAATAGTGTCAACGCCTTATTGGCTGGCATGCCTGCCGAAAGGCGGTCGGCAAACAGAGAATCGGCTGCGTGCCATTTGGCAATAATGGTTTGAGTCTCCAGCAAACTTGGAAAAACAGGGGCTGCTGGATCAATGCTCATGAACTCGATTTTCCAACGTGGTTTGCATGCGGATGCGAATTTACTCGAACACCAGCTTCAAGATGGCTGCGCTGATATTATCACGCAACTATTCACGTAGCGCAGGCATCCTTGCCTGCGCCCCTCCCTCCGGCGAGCGTCAGCGAGCCGCCAATGTCTCCCGCCGCCCGCCGCCCTTGGTGGCAGATTTGCTAACAGTTCATTATCACAACGGCTTTGAATAGAGGTAGGCGCGATTTTGAAACCCGAGGTGTTCGTAGAAACGATGCGCTTCTTGTCGGTTAAACGCCGCGTCGAGTTCCACGCGCCGACAACCCTGGTTCCGTGCCACACCGATCAGATGTTCCAGCAACTGGGTGCCGATCCCACGCCCCCGACATCGCTCGTCAACAACCAGTTCCTCAACATATCCCAAATAGCCCTCCTGCCAGAGGTTGTTATTGATGGAGAGCGAGCCCATGCCAACAACCACGTTGTCCTCGACGGCGCAGATGTGGTGCTGGAGCGGTGATCCAAGCGCGCGCTCGTAAACAACTTGCAACATGGCGGTGTCGATGTGTTTGTCTGGCCATAGCTGCCGCAGCAGCGCCAGAACGCCTTGAAAGTCTTCACTTGTGCATGGACGTATTTGAATCATAAAGGGCAATTTTCAAAAAGAACGTGTTGCGCGCAGAAAAACCACTCCCAACACGATGCTGAAAGTATAATGCCATGAGGATTGTGAACCTTCAAGCCAAGTCACAGCGGCAATTCTTGGCGCGCGTGACGTTGAAGGCATTGTCGAGATGATGCTGGACGCGACTCAAAGTTACCTCAACTTGGCAAGATTCTGATCGACCGGGGCATTCTCGTCCAAGACGACGGTGGGACTTGCAAGAGTGCTCAAAGTATCTATTCTAAGACTATGAAAGCAACTATGACAGATTTGCATCGGAGAACGGCCAAGGTCATGGGGGCGGTTATTCACGCCCAGGAAACAGTCGAAATCACGGATAACGGCAACGTGGTGGCCATGATCTTGCCGGTTAAGAGGCCGGATCGTAAAAAGGCATGGGAAGCATTACGAGAAATTGGCCGTCTTGGAGGAATCCAGATTCAACCTCGCAAATGAGACGTTTTATTGTTGATACGAATGTGGTGTCCGAAGGTTGGAAGGATAACCCAGATGAAAATGTTGCGAAATGGATGAACCGCCATGATTATTTTGTTCCTGTTCCTGTGATTGCTGAGCTTGTGGACGGGATTGAACGGGAAACCAACCCGGCAAACCAGTTGCGGTTGAGGACTCAGTTGGACGTGTTTTTGTCTCAAACATTGGTTCTTGATTGGGACGTTGAGACGGCGTTTACGTGGGGGCAGTTGCGCAATTGCCCCGAGGTCAAGCTCAAGCCGCAGCCGCTTTGGGACAGTTTGCTTGACGCAATGGCTGTCCGCTACAACGCGGTGATCGTATCTCGCAATGCGTCCGATTTTCGCCATGCCACAGTGTTTGATCCTTGGACTGGTTCAGAACATCTTCCAGGCAAGACGTCTGCCTGATTATACTTTGAACAGGTAAGAATGTTACTTTTTGCGTTACAAACAAGGAACGATCTTACCCGTTCAAAGTATAGTTGTGCTGACTGTGCGGTGCCTCTGGCTCCGAGGGAGTCGAAAACTTCGTGCTCAGTCAGATCAGCGTTTTTCCTCTTCCTTGCTCAAAATGAGAATTGCTGCCCAATCCGAAATGGCCAACCTTCGCACTCCGGAAGCCATCGGCTTCCCAGCCTGTAGTCGGTGGTTGAGCGAAGCGACACCACCGGTTAACGATTCTAGTCAGCAAGGCGTAAGTTCATGAGCGATGAATGGGTGGATTTTACTGGGTAAAATCAGACTCCAACCGACTCACGAACTTACGAGTTACTGCATCAGTCACCGATCACCAATTTCAGCCGATAAAAACTTGTCTGAGATCCAGCTTTGACCACGGCAATGTAACGATCTCCAGAAATGGCAGGCATGTTGGGAACCTCCTGCCAATTCGCTCCAACCCCAAGCGCAGCGCTACTCTCCAACACATAACTGCCTGCGCACATTGGCCAGGAGATTGTCACCTCATCTTGATCTTTCCCAACCACCAGCCTGACCTGCGGCAGATTGGGCACCCATGTAACTGGCAAATCAACCGCCAGTCTTGCCGCCAGCGAGGCGTCATTCATGCCGATCACATCATTGGCATTCAAGTCCCCCAGCAAAACGGGATCGATCAACGGATACATGGCAAAACCACGATTGGAATCCAAAGCCACTTCCGAGATGAGTGTTGCATCATCGGCGTCGTAGGAACGATTCCGATTGACATCACCCAGATAAGCAACCACATGCAGGCTGATACTCCCAAATTCAGACATCTCAATTTTGTTGATCTGCACCGATTCGACAGTTACCCCATCCGTTTCTCCATACGTGGCGCACCAAGGCACCTGGGCAAGAACTCGCGCCAGGGTTACGACGCCAGAGCTCAGTGGAATGTCACCGCCCATGCTGATGCTCACCTGTCCCGCCGTTTCCAGATGGTTCGTCATGGTCCAGCCGGTCGGCAGTTCTTTGTTCGCAACCACGCCAACCACGCGAAGCTGATTCGTATCGTAGTGGATGATGAACGATGCGGAAACCACGTTGGACGCTTCTTTCAAGACCACCGGAATTCCACTGTTTGTGGGTGGCAGATTCACCTCTTGGCCGGGACCCCGGGCAAAGCTGGGAACTTGAATGTTTCGAGCCAGATACGTCCCCACGGTAAACCGTCCCTGGTAATCATCACCCGTCACGCCATCGCCGTTGCCATCCAGCACGTTCCCTTGGAGATCCTTGAATCCGTTGGTGGCGCTGCGCAGCGTTATCGTGTAGGAGTCGGGATTAAACACGCCTCCCGATTTGATGAAGACAAAACTCCGGTTCTGAGACTTCATCATCAGCGAACCAGCGATTCTGCCGGAAACACTCCCCGCCACCTTTACGTCTGCTGGCCCCAGCAAGCCTGCCGCTGAATCATAGAGGTTAATGACGCTCGCGTCGAAGGCTCGATTGAACCCGATGGTCACGCTGTTCGGCCCCGTTTCCTGGCTGATCACACTCAGCGGCCCGGCGCTTGCCGTGACGATCACGGTAAAGGTGTTCGTCGCGCTCAGATGCGGTCGAACCGTATCAAACGGGTTGCTGTTCTCCACCACCGTCGTGATCGCATTCGTACTGGAGGACTGGCTTTCACTGGGCGTCCACGTGATGATCCCATTGGAATCAATGGCCGCACCTGCGGGCGGGACGATCAATCGATAGCTCAGGGTCGAGTGAATGTTCGACTCGCTGGCTTGATTGGTCACCACCAGTCGAGCTGACGGACTAACCGTCTGAGTCGGAATGACCGCCAGCACCGGGGCCACATTGACCTCGCGCACGACCACTGTGAATCGGTTGCTGGCAGAATGCGCCGGGACTGCGCTATCGCTGACCAGTGTCGTGATCACGTTGGTGCTGGGCGACTGTGCCTGCCCCGGAGTCCAGCGAATAATCCCGCTGCCATCGATCACCGACCCCGTGGGCGCGTCCAGCAGCGAGTAACGGAGCGGATACGCAGAGGCGTCTCCACCCGTCGCGGTGTTGGTAACCACCATGGCGGTCAGCTCATCAACCACCAGATCCGGCTGCGGCGGCAGGGCCAATGGAACCGTGACCGTGACGCTGGTTTGCGCGGCGGAAGGAGTCGGTTGCACATTCCCAGAACCATCGCGCCCTACACTGTAGAAACTGTAGGTGTTGCCGTTTGCGCCTTCAAACAAAGCGCAGTTGGCAACAAACTTCGACAGCCAGAGGGTCCAAGGCCCGCTGTTGGTCTGGACATAGACGTCGTAATTGGCGATGCCGGAGCCGGTGTCAGTGCCAGACCAGCAAACGGTGAAGAATGTGCTTGCGGCCGAGCCAGGCAGCGGATTTACGGAACTGCTCGGGGCGTCGGCATCAATGGTCACCAGAGCCTGCTTGTTGGTATCAATGCCCAAACCAGGGTTGTGCGGATCTTTCCAATCCGTGTCAATGGCAGGCTGCTGATCGAAGACGATGCTCGCAACGTTGCGAATCTCCGTGCCCGTGGGAAGGCCGGACTTCGAGCGAATGACGTAAGCAAGATGCCCCAAGCCACGGCCCGTGCCGTCTTCGGGCGGGAGGAAGCCAATATCGACGGTCGGTGGCAAGCCGTTGGTGGGATTGATCGAACGGAAGTTCGCATAGACCGTCCTCGTAGCCAGATTCAGCCCGGCCTCGATTTGCACTTGGAACCGATAGCCGCTCATCGTAATCGTCTCGGTGTGCTCATAATGCTGCGAACCAGTTGGGATGGCAAAGAAACGGTCACCGAAACCGATACTCGACAACTCGAATGCCGTCAGATCAAGGCTGCTGTCAAGCACGTTCTGGATGGTCACAAACTGTGCAGGGGCCGTGGCGTTGGTCGCGTTTTCGAAGTTGATCCGGTAGGGTAACAGACTCCCCACCGCCACGAAGTTCTGTGCGCCGTAGCCGCCAGGGCCGAGAAGTTCGTTGGGGTCGTTGGGGCTAGAGGGGTGAGATGGGCCGCCACCACCGTTGTCGCAATCATCTGATGCACCTGTGGCTCTTGCAAAAGCGATCTTACTGCCATTTCCTCCGGACTGCATCAGGCATGTGGGATTGTTTGGGTCGTAGTTTTTGGCAGGACAGTTAGGATCTCCTGGTAAACATAAAAGGCATTTGTTCAGAATCTGCATGGCCAACCACTGGCAGTACCAGTCCCAAGAAGCACACTTTTTCTTAGCCTCCTTATAGCGTTTTTCACATTCCTTATAGTCAACCACTACAACCAACCCCTCAGGATCAGTCTGATTTACTGGATCGTTCAAGACATAACGAAACAGGTTCACATCGCCGCCTGCCAGACTCAACGGATCTGTTGAAAGAAACCTCCCGATCTGCGGGTCGTAGTACCTAGCTCGCATGAAACCTAACTGATTGTCCTCTGCCATAACACCTTCCTCCCCGATAAACTGAAAGGATTTATTAGTCTCTCCATTCTCTGCAACGATTTCACCGAACGGCATGTAAACGTAACTGTTCAATACAGCACCAGACTCGCCGAGGAGTTCACTCGTGCTTCCTAATGCATCAAAAGAGTAATAGTCTTTGTGCAATTCGGTCCGCCGTGACACCAAGCTGGCACCATAGCCAAACACTGCGTAAGGCTGTGTTGTGCCATGCATGTATTCACCGACAATATTGCCAAATCCCGTAATATCAACGACATAGTCTTTAACCGCGCTGTCGCTATTCACTCCCACGCGGCTCCCATTTGCACCGTAGTAGTTCTCCCACATACCCTCCGTCCGGATTACTCGCGCCATCTTGTTATCCGACGTCCACCCAAACCCCGTCGTTCCTCCCGCCGTGACCTTATTCGTCATGTTCCCATCTGCATCGTATTGGTAAACTGTTCCTCCCACCTGTGTATATTGGTTTAGATTATTGACGCTGTAGGCGATATTCGTGCCATTATCGCGAACGAGCAACCGGTTGCCGAGACCGTCGTAGCTGTAGTCCACCCGCCGTCCCCAAGGCGCAGTCCAACCGATCAGTTGGCCGGTATCGTCGTAGTCGTAGCGCCAGAGGCCAGCCAGACTCGTGCGCGGATCGTCTGTTCCATAGGTCGTGGTCATGGTCACGCGGCAGCCTCGGTTGTCGTAGGAGTATTGGAAATGGGAGAGCACCGCGCCGTTGGTTTGGTAATTGAACAAGTTAAGCAACTGTCCTGCGGCATCGTAGGTATAGGTGGTATAGACGCCGTTGCCGAGGGTCTTAAGGCTCATCCTGCCCGCTTGGTCGTATTCGTAGCGGACTATTTCAAACCCGGTTTCGTCCGTGAGCAATTGGAGACGTCCGTCCGCGCCGTAGTGGTAATCGGAGCGGTGGCCGAGGTGATCGGTCATGGATGCGCGGCGTCCGGCGGTGTCGTAGGTGTAGCGCAACCAGTAGCCCGCCGGATAGGTGATCTGGATGAGCCGATCCTGCGCGTCGAACTGCTGTGCGGTGCTACCGGTGGCATCGGTGTAATTGGTCAGGTTGCCGCGAGCGTCGTAGGAAAATGTGTGAAGCGTGCCGTCTGGGTAACCTCTGGCGATGACGCGGCCAAGGCTGTCGTTTGTGTAGGTGATGGTTTGGCCACGACAGTTCTGCCAGCTTCGGCGGTTACCCCAGGCATCATAAGTCCAGCCTTCGGCAAGGCTGGCGGCGTTGACGATGGAAGACAGGTCGCCGTCCGGTTCGTAGTTGTAGTGGGTGGGATTGCCGTTGGCATCGAGGACGTTAGAGAGCCGATTGAAGGGGCCGTCGTAACTGTAGCGCGTAGTGTAACCCAACGCGTCCGTGTCGGTTGCAAGGTTTCCATGATCATCGTAGTCATAGGCGCGAATGCGTCCTGCTGGATCGGTTACTTTCAGCAATTGGCCATTGGCACCGTAGGAGCGGAGCGTGATGTTGCCAAGCGGGTCTTGGGATTTTACCAACGTGCCACGATAATCGAACCAATACGTGCTGGTGTTTGTAAGACAATCGGTGGCGGTAATTTTGCCGACAGAATCGTAGCCATACACGGTCAATCCACTGCTGCCGCAGCAGCCGGATTTTGAGGCAAGCCTGCCTTGGGCGTCATACGTGTAGAGTTGGTGGGTTCCGTCGGGATTGCCAACATCCGTTAATGCGTGCGCGGTGGCCAGACCGAGGCTCTGATATTGATAGGTTGTCGCCGGTCCCCGATAATCCACTGCCGACATTAAATGCTCTCCACCGCCATCGTAAGCAAACGTGGTTTGGCGTCCCACTGAATCGAGCATGGATGCCACGCGGGCTCCTGTGTAAGTGAGTTGCAGCCACGGGCCAGCGGAGTGTGTCAAGCGCGTAAGCTGGTCACCGCTGTAAGCGCAGATGATGGTATTGGTGTGGGTATCCTGCAAGGACTGCAGTTTGCCACCGCTGAACGTGTAGATCGTGCCACTGGCTTCCTGAAGGGTGAAAATACCGCTTCCCAGCGATCTGAGCGCCGCATAATCGCCCGGCTGCGAGAAGTAATGCGCGGAATTTCGGCTGTCGGGCTGGAAAACACGACGCGAACCGGACGGGCCAAGGACAGTCACCGTGCCATCCGACGCATTCGTAAGGGAGTAGTCCCAATTGTCCGACCAACCGCGACCGAACCGACCCATGCGGAATTGCGAGGGAATATCCGTGCTGAAACTGCGTGTGAACGTAATGGGCAATCCCGGCGCCTGAACTTGCGCGTCGAGCGCGCTGACCAGCGTGCGCGTGACACCCAGCCCGGACGCCTGCATGACCTCAAACGAGAGCAGATCGCGAATATCAGTAACCGTCTCGCCCAGTTTTGCCAGGTAACGGGCGTTATTGTCCAACGCCCGCACATAGTCGCCCCAATTAAGGCCAATCCGGTCGATGACGTTGCCAAAAACCGGTTCCCATTGCTCAGCCGTAAAGGTACTGGGACGCATGAATTCTTTCAAGGAAACCCAATTGATCTCGTTTGTGTTGTCAGCGGAAATGACGCTGAGATTCCAATAGATGGTTGAATATCCGAAATCCCACGGCGGCTGCCAACCGACGTAATAGACGGCCACCCGATTGGATTCGCCGGGTTGAAGGATGCCGGGCGTCTTGCCACCGGCCAGGAACTGGACGGAATTGGCAAACCCTTCGGGCATGGCCGATGTCCAGAAGCCTTGGACAAAACGCGAATAATCAAGTGTGATCATCGCGGCGCGGCGTCCATTCTGCTGAGCGCTAACCTCCAAAATGGGCGCAAGCACGGCGACTTGGCCGGTGTTGGCATATTCGACCCAGATAGTAGCGACGTTATGGTAACCCACAGTTCGTGGAACAATGATTTTCGTGCTCAAACCCGGCTGGCCGCCCGAAGTCAAAGTGAATGGCAATTCGGAGGAATTTGTGCCGGCAGTCACGCGCAACGTGTAATTACCAGCGGACATTGTCATGAAATCAAAGTCCGCCAGAATCCGGCTGCTGGAGACGACGCCAACCTCGGTGGCGGGATATGTTGTGCCGCCATTGACGAGGGCCACGGTGGTGCCGGGCGTGAAGCCCGCGCCATCAATCGTCACCGTGCCGGGAATGGAGTTGCCCAGCGTGGCAGGTGTAATGCTGCCCACCAGCATATCGGCTGAAATCACTTCCAGAGTGTAGTCGCCGGGGGTCGTGATTGTGTCCGCATACACCAGCGCATAGTAGCTGCCGGGATAGCTGTCCGTTCTCAGGATAGATTGATTGGCTGTTGAGGTTGCTGTGGAACTTTGGTTAAAAGTGCCGCGAGTCGGTGGCGTGCCAAAGCTGAGGTAAAGCTCAGTGCGGTTTCCCGTCGCATTATTGACCAATGACACGAGCAAGGGTTTGTTCTGCGTCACATCAAAACGGAAAAGTTGAGCCTGTCCGCTGGCCACGAACGTCCCGGAAAACGGCATGCCCAAAACGATGTTGGTCTGTACCGTCTCAATGAGGGCGCAAGTGTAGGTACGTCCGCCAGCTCCGCCCGTGCCGCGAGCAAATAGTGTGTAAGTTCCCGATACCGGCAGAGTGATTAAATCCGAGCGGTTGGTCAATTGTGTGAACCCAACCCAGTTATCCGGTCCAAGTAGATCAAACTCAACACCGGGGCCGGACACATTCACCCGGTCGAAATGCACCTGCTGGCCAGCCACCGCCGCGAAGTGCCATTGATCCGCACTGAATGGTTGAGGCAAAACCCCAAGAATCTGCTTATTCAAGATCAGAGTGTCGTCGTGTGGGGTGGTGAAGACGGTGCCGGAGTGGCCGAATTGGTAACCTGATCCGCCATTGACAGAAATCACCCCATTAAAACCATAGTTGGTTAAATAGTGTCTGGCAGAAAACGACTCTTTTTCAAAAATGCATTAGAAAACAAATTGAAGTATATAATATACACTTATCGTTAAACATCAAAACCACCCTCTTTTTCTCTCCCCCTGGATTTTTATCGAAAATTCACCGTTTTGG
>CAIUEN010000076.1 GCA_903898185.1 uncultured Verrucomicrobiales bacterium | reverse complement strand
GAAACCCCTGCCCTCTTGAATACCGTGACGCTTCGAGATCGCGATACCATGAAACAAACACGAGTCAAGATCGACGAATTGTTACCGATGCTCCTCGAAAGAATCCGTTAGCTGCCGTGCAGTCAAAATTATCGGACGAAAACGCGGTCGAGATGGATGCGGGACAGCTCGTCAAGAAACGAGCTCCAACTCTCTACGGGATTATCGCGTTCAAGGTCTTCAAAGGGGCTGTTTTTGCGGCTCTTTCGATCGCTGCCTACCGCCTTTCCGACGACGATTTACCGCTGGAATTGCAGAACCTGTTGCACTTTTTCCGCATTCAGCCGGATACCCAATTTTGGACGGCAATGGCGGAAAAAGTCGGTCAGTTGACCCAAGTAAGGATGCTGTGGGCGGCGGCGGGCTTGTTTGCCTACAGCCTTTTTGGGTGGGTCGAAGGAATCGGTCTGATCTTTCGCGTAAGTTGGGCCGGGTGGCTGGCAATTGGCGAATCGGTGTTTTTCATACCGATCGAGATTCTTGAACTCTCCCGGAGTTTATCTTGGGGTGTCGTTATTGTGTTGATCATTAACATCGTGATTTGCTGGTATCTCTTCCGCAACCGCCGTCGGCTTTTCCATCACCACCACCACGAGAAGTCAGTCCTGGAAAGGTGACATCTCTTTGGGGCGTGTTATAATAAGAACGTAACTGTTCAGAGGGAGAAATTAGCGGCTCGCTGACGCTTGCCGGAGAGAGGGGCACAGGCAAGGATGCCTTTGCTACCTGAATAGTTACATAAGAACAATTATGAATCCGAATATTGCGATGATTCTTGGACGTCGGAGCATTCGCACCTATGCTGCTGGCGATGTAAGCAATGAGGCCATCAAGACGATACTACAGGCAGCCATGAGCGCGCCATCCGCAGTCGGGCGGGATCCTTGGCGTTTTGTTATTTTGCGTGACCAGGCTATTCGTGACCGCATTGTCGAAAAACTGCCATACGGAAAGATGCTCGCGCAAGCGCCGGTTGGGATCGTTGTTTGCGGCGATATCGACGCCGCCCACGACAACCAGTTGAGCTACTTGCTGCAAGACTGCTCGGCGGCGATCGAAAACATGCTCCTTGCAATTCATGCGCTGGGACTGGGAGCTTGCTGGCTGGGTGTCCACCCCCGAGAAGACCGGGTTCGGCACATTCAGGAAGTATTGGAACTGCCATCCAATGTCATCCCTGTTGCCGCCATCTCCATTGGATTTCCAGGCGAAGTCAAAGAGGCCCGGACGCGATACAACGCTGACTATATCCAATCGAAGGATTTTGAGGTTTGGTCTCAAAATAAGTGCCCAGTATCGAAAGTCGGGTTAGTGGCCACGGAGCCAGAGGCTCATGGAACCAACTCCACCTTGAGCCCGTCGTAGGCAAACTCGATACCATCCGGCAATTCCTTTTGGTGGATGTCGTGGTCGTATTCGTCTGTCAGGTGGGTGAAATACGTTTTGCCCGCTGCGATCCGGCGGGCTGTGGCTATTGCTTCGTCCAGGCACATGTGGGTGGGGTGAATCGAGTGACGAAGCGCGTCGAGCACCGCATATTCCACGCCGCGCACCTCGGTCAGCGCGTCTGCGGGCACCTCTTTGCAGTCGCTCAAATAGGCCAGGCGCTTCTTTCCGTTTTGCGTGAACAGAAATCCGCTGGTCATGATTCTGCCATGCGGCAGCGAGAATGGAGTGATTTTCAGGTCGCCCAGATCAAACGCGCCGGTGATCAGCCGCGGATCGGGATGAAAGTAGCCTTTGGGAATGGGACCGCCGTCAAAGGCGTAACAGAACACGCGCTTGAGATTGTCCATGCAGGTTTCGCTGGCGTAAATCGGCAACGTCCCCTTGCGCAGATCGCAAAACCGGCGGCAATCGTCCATCCCCATGATGTGATCGGCGTGGCTGTGGGTTACCAGCACGGCATCCAGCCAGCGCAGATTCTCGCGCAGCGCCTGCAGCCGGAATTCCGGGGTCGTGTCAATTACCAGCTTCACCGTGTCTGTTTCCACGTAGAGCGACGACCGTGTTCGATGGTTCTTGGGGTTGGCCAAGAACTCCGGCGGATAGGTTTTGCCGATCAACGGCACGCCTTGTGAGGTCCCCGTCCCCAAAAAAATAAATGAAAACGACATAAAATTTCTTTTGCCGAAAGCAGCCTGATGACCACAATGGCGCGAAGACATTTTGCCATGCTGAGCACATTGCGCATTAAGAATCTGGCCTTGGTTGCCGAGCTGTCACTCCAATTGCAGCCCGGCTTCAACGTCATTACTGGCGAAACAGGCGCCGGCAAGTCGATCATCATCGGCGCTCTTGACCTTGTACTTGGCGAGCGGGCGGACCGAACTGCCATCCGAGCCGGCGCTGATGGCTGTTCGGTTGAGGCTGTCTTTGAACTTTCTTCTTCGCAGAAAGCTATTTTCGATATTCTTGAAAACAACGGCCTCGAACCATGCGCCGACAACCAGTTGATCTTAAAACGGGTGTTTTCTGCGGCGGGTTCCAACCGCCAATTTATCAACGGCTCACCAGCAACGCTCCAGGTTTTGGCTGCGATTGGAAGGGAACTGGTCGATATGCATGGACCGCATGAGCATCAATCGCTGCTTCAGTCGGCCCGGCAATTGAGCATTCTCGACGCGTTTGCAGGGCTCAATCCATTGCGCGAGCAGTTTGCAGAACTGGTACGCGAGCGCGAGAGGCTGGAAAGCGAAAAAACGGAGCTCATTGTTGACGAGCGCACCTATGCGCAACAGCTCGATCTCTTGCGGTTTCAGGCGAATGAGATTGAGACTGCCAACCTTCAAGCCGATGAGGAAACCAGCTTGGATCAGGAATTTCAACGTTCCAGCAACGCAGCCAAATTGATCGAGCTAAGTCAAAGCGCGTTGAGTATGCTGAGCGAGGAAGACAATGCCCTGTTGACGCAGGCGGGCGAGCTGGGAAAGCTGATCCAATCGCTCAACCGAATCGACGCGCGGACATCCGATTTGTCAGCGTCCCACGAACAGGCGACCGCCGCGCTACGCGAATTGCAGGCTGGCCTGCGGCACTACGGGGACTCGGTTGATCTTGATCCCCAACGTCTCCAGCAGCTTGAAGAACGGATTACCGCGATCCACTCGCTCAAGCGCAAGTATGGCGCAACGATTGCCGAGGTGATTGGGTTCGGGCAGGAGGCGCGCCGCAAGCTGCAGGCGCTTGAAGAGCGGGAGGGCCAACTTGCGCGGATCAAGAGTGAACTGGACGCGCTGGACAAGAAAATAGCGCGCGTCGGAGAGGATCTTTCCGCTCAACGCCGCAAGGCGATACCGCGGCTCTCAAAAGCCGCGATGGAACAGCTTGGCGCATTGGGATTCCGGCAGAGCCATTTTGATATTTCGATTCGGACCATCGGGGCGGGAGAGGCGGCATCCAGTTCAGGCTTGGACGATATTGAGTTTCAGTTTGCGCCAAACCCAGGCGAACCGGCGCGACCGCTCCGGGCCATTGCGTCGTCGGGCGAAATGTCCCGCGTCATGCTGGCGCTGAAAACCGTGTTAGCCTCCGAAGACCAGATTCCGTTGCTGGTTTTTGACGAAGTCGATGCCAATGTCGGTGGCGAGACTGCCCATGTTGTCGGTGAAAAGATGCTGCAAATAGCCAATCAACACCAAGTGGTTTGCATCACGCATCTGCCTGCTGTGGCCGCCAGCGCCGTGTGGCATTTCGTGGTTTCCAAACGGGCTGTGGATGGAAGAACAATCTCCGAGATCAAGCTGCTGGAGAAAAACGAACGTATCCAGGAAATCGCCCGCATGCTCGGCGGCCAGTCCATCGCCGCCGTCGAACACGCCAAAGAACTTCTCAAGATATGCCGCTCATGTTCTTTGAACGGGTAAGAATGTTACTCTTTGCACCGAGAAGAAGGAACGATCTTACCCGCTTACAGTATGCTTGCATTTCCCAATGCGTTTGAATAAATTGATGCCCATGTCAGAACGAATTAATCATAAATTGGCGGTCCTTTTTATGGCCGCGGCTCTTCTCATATCCACTCAGAATACCTTTGCTCAGTCGCAAAAGGCTCTGACACAGTTCGATCCGCAAGTTCGCGAACTGTTGTCAAAAATGACCTTGGAGGAAAAGGTCGGCCAGATGTGCCAGCCGGATATTTCCGCGCTCAAAGATCCGGCTGATATTGAAAAACTTTTCCTCGGCTCGCTGCTCAGCGGCGGCAGTTCCGACCCCAAGGACGGCAACAGCCTCCAGGCATGGACGCGCATGTACGAGGAGTATCAGCGCCACACGCTCAAGACCCGCCTGGCCATTCCGCTGATCTATGGCATTGATACCGTCCACGGGAACAACAATGTCTTGGGTGCCACGATAATGCCGCACAACATTGGGCTTGGTTGCACGCGCAATCCCGCATTGATCGAGAAGGTCAACCGCGTTGCGGCGCAAGAAACCCGTGCCACAGGGATCCAATGGGCATTCGCGCCGTGCGTGACGGTGCCACAAGATATTCGGTGGGGGCGCACCTATGAAGGTTTTTCCGAAGATCCGGAAGTGGTCCGCATGTTCGGCGGGCCGGCCGTTCGCGGCTTGCAGGGGACGCAACTTTCGGGGACGGATTCTGTGCTGGCTTGCGCCAAGCATTTCATTGGCGACGGTGGAACCAAGTTCGGCACATCCAAGGCCGGTGGCGTTCTGGACCAAGGCGATACGTGCTGCGACGAAGCGACGCTGCGCAAGCTTCACCTCCCCGGCTACATCACCGCGCTGGAGGCCGGAGTTGGTTCAATCATGCCCAGCTACAGCACTTGGAATGGCGTCAAGTGTTCCGCAAGCAAATATCTTCTCACCGATTTGCTCAAGAAGGAGTTGGGCTTTGAAGGCTTCCTGATTTCCGATTACAACGCCATTGACCAAATCGTGCCATCGAAAAAATTGGAAAAGAGCTCCAATGCCGCCGGGCAGGTTGTCTCGGCCAATTACAAACAGTGCATTGAGATCTCGATCAATGCGGGCATGGATATGGTGATGGTGACCGACAAATACCGCGACTTCATCAATGGGCTTACCGAATTGGTGTTGGCGGAAAAAGTGCCGATGAGCCGGGTTGATGACGCAGTGACCCGCATTTTGCGCGTCAAATTCGCAATGGGAATGTTTGATAAGGAGCCCCGCTTGATGGGCAATCCCGAGTTGCAGAAGTCCTTTGGATCGGACGAACATCGCGCTGTTGCCCGCGAGGCTGTTCGGCAATCGCTGGTGCTTCTGAAGAACGAAAAGAAAGCGCTGCCGGTGTCCAAGGCTGCAAAACGCATCCATGTTGCGGGTCGTGGCGCAGATAACATTGGGATGCAGTGCGGTGGCTGGACTGTGGATTGGCAGGGCAAGATGGGTGAGGTGATCCCCGGCGGCACAACGATTTTGATGGGCATCACGAACGCCGTCTCAAAAACAACTCAAGTCACATATGCCAAAGACGGTTCCGGCGCGGAAGGCGCGGACTTGGGCATCGTTGTCATTGGCGAGGCGCCCTATGCGGAAATGAAAGGCGACCGCAAAGAATTGAGCCTGTCAAAGACGGATATTGAGGTGGTTCAAACGATGAAGAATGCAAAAATTCCTCTCGTAGTGATCCTTCTCTCAGGCAGGCCGATGATCCTTGGAACCGTGCTTGACGAAGCGGACGCTGTCATAGCCGCCTGGCTGCCAGGAAGCGAAGGTCAGGGGGTGGCTGATGTTTTGTTCGGCGATTACAAGCCTGCTGGCAAACTGTCCTTTACATGGCCCAGATCAATCAAGCCGGATCCGACTTCAACTGGCGGCGCGGATTATGAGACGCTGTTCAAAGTGGGCTACGGGCTGAGTTATTGATAGACTATTCTGAATGGCGACCGATTTGTAAGACGCTAACTGCATTAGCGTCTGCCATATCATACGATATGGACTATGTTATCGGCTGATTCCATTCCCTTGCCCGCTGCTCACGCGCTACGCAAGCTGGGGCGCGACATCTCCCTCGCCCGGCGCAAGCGCGGCATTTCGACCGCCGACATGGCGGTCAGGCTCTTTGTCAGCCGGGATACGCTTTGGCGGCTGGAGCGCGGAGATCCGAGCGTCTCGCTGGGCACGCTCGCCACCGCCATTTTCGTGCTTCAGTTGCAGGACCGCCTGGCTAATCTGGCTGCGCCCTCCAGCGACGATCTTGCCCTCAGCTTGGACGAACGCCGTCTTCCCCAGCGCATTCGCCGCCCGCGCGCATGAGCTGGGAAGTTCACATCGACTGGCAGGGGCAGACCCGCTTTGTTGGACGGTTGCACGCGGCGGAGCGCAGCCCGTCCGTTTCGTTCGAGTATGCGCCTGAATGGTTGACCTTGCCCAATGCCTTTGCGGTTGACCCCACAGCCTTGCCCCTCAGGCCCGGTCTTCAGCACGCTTCCACGCTCTTTGGCGCCATGCAGGATTGCGGTCCGGATCGCTGGGGGCGGGTTCTGATCGAGCGCGCGGTTCGCAAGAAGGTTCTCGACCAGAAACCGTATCGGGACATTGACTACGTGCTTGCGCTTGACGATGCCTCGCGCCTCGGCGCCCTGCGTTTCCGCTTCGATTCCGGACCGTTTCTAGCCGTCAGCACCGGAAAACTTCCGCCCTTGATCCGCCTGCAGGCTTTGTTGCGCTCCACGGATGCGATTCATTCCGAAACCGATACGGCGGACGACCTGCGCTTCCTTTTGGGAGCCGGATCTCCTCTCGGAGGCGCTCGACCCAAGGCTGCCGTCAGCTTGGCCAATGGACGGCTGGCCCTGGCCAAGTTTCCAAAGCCCGATGACACTCGTGATATTGCTGCCGGCGAAATCCTGGCGCTCGCGATTGCTGCTCAAGCCGGCATCCGCGTTGTCGAGCGCCAGCGGATATCCGTAGGTGCGCACAGCGTTGCTGTCATTACCCGATTTGATCGCGATGGCAATGTCCGGGTTCCCTTTCTATCCGGGGCCAGTTTGTTGGGCATCTCCCTAGGGTGTTGAATTGATCGGGATTTCGCTCTAATAAGTTACTGCTGCATTTGTTCCCTGTTTTCTTCTTTTCAGCAACACCTGGCTTTAGCCAGGTGTCAGGCGCAAGCCAATGAAATCGAGCCGTTTTAAGGGCTTT